>NZ_NJQY01000014.1:13874-172956 GCF_010628845.1 Bacillus sp. 22-7
TATCCTCCTTTGATTCCTCTGAGTAATGAAGTGGGGGTCTTACTGCCCGTTAGACTGCGATAAATACATAATCGAAAGGGGATTCTTCATGGGCTATATTCTGCCTGTAACTTCATATCAATATAATCAGTATGCAGAAAGAGAGATTGGCACAAAGTATGATCCTTTTCGGTTCGTGCCAGTTGCCAGGATATCAGCACAATCCAATGAAAAAGCTTTCCGCCACGAACTTCCCCTTGATTTTCAAAGAAGGTCAACTAAATCAATTACTAAGGAGCGGGAAAACACCCAAACACGCAACACAAGGAAAATAGCAGAAGAAACATATGGAGAGCTGACAGGAAAAGGGCGTTTTATTAGTGTATGCATATAAGAAAGAGCCATCAGGCAGAAAAAGGAGAGGCTTAGTACGTTTGCACGTGCAATGCCTCTCCTTTTTTCCATTCAGCATACAGAACATCTTTGACACCGCTCGCTCCCAATTTTTTTATTTCATTCTTTAGTATCTTTTCGTCCCAATTAATACTCTTCAGATTATCCCAAACCACCTCTCCGTCTAAAATTAATGTTACAGGCAGTTCTGCATTATTTATTGGGAGATTTAAATCCTGAATGGTTGGTGCCGCGAAAAGCGGCTTTTTTAATGCGCTGACCGTTCCATCTGTTTCCAGAATGGCATATTCACATTCCCTGATTGAAAAAACATCTTTTGATCGGAGGAGGTGCTGAAGCTGATTGATATCAAGATGATTTTTCTTCAGTTCTTCGTAAATAATTTTCCCTTTTTTTATAACTATTGAGGGTTCACCTTCAAGAAGCTTGCGTGCCCGTTTATATTTCTGAGTAATGATTTCCGTCGCGTAAATTAAAGTTCCCCATACTGTAACAGCAAAGAAAATCTCGGGTATTCCAGTCTCCTGGTCGTATAAAGCATTGCCAACCAGCTCGCCTAGCACGATGGCTGAGATAAAATCAAAAGGAGTAATTTGTGTAATTTGTGTTTTTCCCAGGAGTTTTGCCATAATAAACAAGAAAATATATCCTACCACTAGTACACTTAAGATATGTAAATATTCCATTCAAATCACTCCTTAGAATGCTGTATCCCAAATAGTGTTTGCAGAAAGCCCGATAATTATTGCATATAAGTTTCAAAGCAGCTTCTAACGCGTTTTGTCTGGGATGAGGCATCAAAAAAGCTCCCGCCATCATGGCAGGAGCTTGTCCGTTATATCGTTTTCTTCATTGTATGGTGCGGGATTCCGGCATCCATAAATTCTTCGGAGATCACCTTATAGCCCAGTTTTTCATAAAAAGGTATGGCCTGAGTCTGGGCATTTAATTTTAAGGCAGACAATCCCTGTTTCAAAGCATGTTCCTCAATTTTATCCATTATTGCTTTTCCGGATCCGCTCTTGCGGTGTTCCTTCAATACGCAAATTCTTTCCACTTTGCCATTGCCGTCAACGGTACGAAACCTTCCGGCACCTGCAGGCATGCCATTATTATAAAGTACAAAATGGACTGCTTCGTCCTCGAACTGATCGATTTCCTCTTCTTCAGGAACATTTTGCTCGCTGACAAAAACGTGTTTCCTTACTGAGAAAGCATCTTGCAGTTCTTGCTCAGATGATACAACTTTTACTTCCATTTCACTATTCCTTTCCTAGCCTGAATGTTTCATAAACGGTCCAAGAACCATTTTCCAGCTGATACAGAAGGTGAAAACGATCGATAACCTCTTCATGATTCACGGGCTGCATCCTTAAGCTTCCATAAACATCTGAATGCTCATCATTGGAGAGTTTTTGCCCGATGGTAATATGTGGGACAAAATTATACTCGGGTGTTTCTCCGCTAATATGATCATTTAGTTCAACATGTAACTCTTCGAGCTGTGCTGAAGGCTCAATTTTGAAATAAATCACATTGTTGACAGGCTGGAAAGAGCTGATTTTTGATGCATTTATTTGAAATGGGTCGTGTTTATTAGCTATTTCATAAAGTGTTTCTGTCAGCCGCTTTATTTCTTCTTCAGATGCTTCAAAGCGCGATCTTAAAGTTATATGCGGAGAAATTAGAGCATAATGCGGGTCATACCGCTTTCTATAAGAATTGGCCAAATCCTGCAGCTTTTTTGACGGAAAAATAACGATGCCGTAATTAGTCTCCATACAACAACCTCCATGTTTATTAATAATTTTTATAATTTGTAGGTTAACTTAAATGAAAAACACTTTGTTGAACTATTATAGCAAATTTTCTAAATTCACTATATAATTATACCTTTTTTCACAATAAAAAGCAGTGAGCTTAGGTAATCTTTTTATAGCGGAGTATAGTTCTTTTCACTCAATTTTCAGTTAAAACATAAACTTTAATGCCCTTTTTAAATCAGGCTGCCAGTATGTCCAGGTATGATCTCCATCGAATTCATCATAGAAGTAAGGAAATTTCCTTTGCTTAAACAAATTGGAAAGATCCCGGTTTGGAGTAAGAAAATCTTTCTCTTCCCCTCCTGTGGTTTTTACAGATGTCTCGCCTTTCCCGATAACATGATAAATATTAAGAAGGTGAGGATGCGTAAATTCCTCTACTGCTTCTGAAACGGAGTTATCAACATAAGGTGATTGAAGAATTAACCTCCCGAAAGTATTAGGGTATTGAAGGGCCGCCATTAAGGAAACAGTTGCAGCAAGGGAATCTCCCATAAGTGCTCGTCCCATTCCCATTTGATAGGTAGGGAATTCACGGTCAAGATATGGAACAAGTTCATGTGCAAGAAAACGGATATATGCATTATGCTGTCTACCATCCGGATGATATTTCTCCCATCTGTCCTTGACGTTTTTATAAGGGACACCAACAATAATGATGTTTTCGATTTCTTTTCCATCTAATAGTTCATCTGCGATGCGTCCGACTCTTCCCAGCTGGAAGTAATCCTTCCCGTCCTGAGCTATAACAACAGTATATTTATATAAAGGTGAGAAGGAAGCGGGCAAATAAATGAGCAGTTCAACTTCTTCACCCAGTTCTTTGCTTTGAATCCTGATATCCTGTATTGATCCTCTAGGGTAATCCATAATGTCTGTTCCTCCGTTTAGTCTTTATGTAAGAGTTTACATGATGATTTTATCATATATATATAGGAATTGCTTTTTACTTGCATTCTCATTCATAGACCGGGATACAATTTTATTGGAGTAAGTAAGTTTCCATATCATAATGCAGCTAGGAATCATTTGACAATTCTAATAAGGTTTATGTTAGTATATAATTGATAAAATCTAATCTTTATAAGGGGGAAATAGGATGAAAAAGAGAAGTATATTCCTGGCTACAGCTCTACTGTTAGCGCTTACTATGGTTCTTGCAGCCTGCGGCGGCGGAAAAGATGAAGGCGGCGGAGATGGAGAAGGCGGAGCAGACAAGCCTAAGTTTATGAGCATCGTGACTGGTGGAACAGGCGGTACATACTATCCGCTGGGCGGATCATTCGCTGAGATTATTTCTGATGCAACAGGCATTGATACAAATGCTGAAGTTTCAGGTGCATCTGCAGAAAACATGAACACACTGAAAGATGGAAATGCAGAGATTGCATTCTCTCAAACTGACATTGCTTCATATGCCCAAGAAGGTAAATTAATGTTTGAAGGTGCAGCAGTGGACAATGTAAGTGCGATCGGCACACTTTATCCGGAAACGATCCAGATCGTTACTACTGCAAAATCTGGCATTAAATCTGTTGAAGACTTAAAAGGCAAAAAAGTTTCAATCGGAGCACCTGGTTCAGGAACTGCTGCAAACGCAGAACAGATTCTTGAAGTGCATGGAATCAAATTGGATGACATTCAAAAACAGGATCTTTCTTTTGATGAGTCAACTGCCGGAATTCAGGATGGCACTATTGATGCAGCATTCGTTACAGCAGGAACTCCTACAGGTGCTGTAGAAGGACTTTCTGCAACTGAAGACGTTGTGATTGTTCCGATTGAGCAGGATAAAATCGATGCATTAATTGAGAAATACCCTTACTATGTGAAGGATGAAGTGCCATCTGGAACATATAAGCTTGCAGAAGCTGTGCCGACAGTAGCAGTACAGGCAATGCTTGTTGTTTCAAATGACCTTTCAGAGGATGTAGTTTACGATGTTACGAAAGCAATCTTTGAGAACCTTGATAAAGTTACACATGCCAAAGGAAAAATGATTAAGGCTGAAAATGCTGTTAAAGGTACTGGTATTGAACTGCACCCTGGTGCTAAAAAGTACTTTGACGAAAAAGGCTTTAAAGCTGAATAATCTTTCACTAACATAATCAAATGATGAAATCTGGCCGGCTGTAAAACCTGATAAGGTTATTGCGCCGGTCAATTAATTTTTTTAAATGAAGTGGCAATCAATTGTAAAAGCTGACAAATTTTTTTAGGCGGAGGTTTCATGAACTTTAATAAGCCAGGGTATAAAAAGGCGGTCCTGGCACTCCTCGTAATCATAACCATCGCAATCATGTTCTTCATACCCATTAAGCAGACAGTTGTTTTTGAGTATCAAAACAAAGGAAAGGTGATTGCTTATTTCCCGATTAAAGAGAACAGAACATTTAAGATAAAGTATACACATTCCATCCACCTTACGGATGTTGTAGAAAGCTATACTATAACCGGAAATGGAAGTATTAAATTGTTCGAACTCATGTATGAGGATTTTGCCATTGGCATGCCTGAAAATGCTTCAGATGGAGAAACATTTGAACAAAAGAACGGCAAATATTATATTAAGAATATGAATAGGGTTTTTCCTTCATTTGACTTAAGGCTGGGTAAGGTCAGAGCGAATCACAGATTGATTTTGCAAGGCCAGGAATATGTCCTTACAGATTATATCGAACCCGGTACATGGGTAAGAATAAAGGCAAAAAAAATAAACTTATTCGAGGTATTGAAAGGAGTGAATATCCTTGGAAAATAAAGGGGAAACATTATCTCTTGAGGAACAGCAGAAATTGCTGGAGAAATATGATCCAGAGGCTGGTACAAGGAAATTAGGAGGAGTATTAGGCTGGATCGTCTTTTTTGGGCTTTTAGCATTTTCGCTTTTCCACTTATATACAGGGGTTTTCGGGATGCTTACAGCCCAGCTGCAGCGTTCCATTCATTTAGGTTTTGCATTAGCCTTAATCTTTCTGTTATTCCCTGCAAGGAAGAAAGACAGGGGACGAAAGCATAAGGTTGCCTGGTATGATATCATTTTAGCTATACTGGGTATTGCTGTAGGAGCTTATTGGCCACTTTTTATTGATGAAATTGTCATGAGGGCCGGGCGTCTGACCGAGATTGATTTTTATGTTGGTCTAATTGCAGTTCTTCTGGTTCTGGAAGCAACCAGGCGTGCGGTTGGTCTTCCCATCACCATTATTGCTGTCATTTTTCTTGCCTATGCGATGTTCGGGCCATATATGCCGGCATTTTTGGCGCACCGGGGTCTTGATTTAGAAAGATTGGTGCAGACCATGTTCTTTACGACCGAGGGAATCCTGGGTACCCCTTTAGGCGTATCTGCTACATTTATTTTCCTATTCTTGTTATTTGGTTCGTTCCTTGTAAAAACGGGGGTTGGCCAGTATTTTAATGATTTGGCCGTATCCATCGCTGGAAAGAGAACAGGCGGACCTGCGAAGGTTGCCATTTTCTCAAGTGCACTACAGGGAACGATTAGCGGAAGTTCTGTAGCTAACGTAGTAACTTCAGGCTCTTTTACCATCCCTATGATGAAAAAGCTTGGCTACAAAAAAGAATTCGCTGGCGCAGTTGAAGCGACTGCATCAACTGGCGGCCAGATAATGCCTCCAATTATGGGTGCTGCTGCATTCCTCATGGTTGAGTTTATTGGCGGCGGAATTACATATTGGGATATTGCAAAGGCAGCTGCAATTCCTGCTCTTCTATATTTTGCAGGAGTCTGGATCATGACTCACTTTGAAGCGAAACGTGTAGGTCTTAGGGGCCTTAAAGACGAAGAGATGCCTAACCGCAAAGAAGTAATGAAGAAAATTTATCTGCTGCTGCCGATTTTAGCAGTTATCATCCTGCTGATGAGCGGAATGAGCGTAATTCGTGCTGCTCTTTGGTCAATTGTCATTACGGTTGCGGTAAGTATGATTAGCAAGGAAACACGTATTGGATTCAGAGATGCAATCGATGCTTTAGTTGATGGTGCACGCACAGCTTTGGGCGTTGCTGCAGCAACAGCTGCGGCAGGTATTATTGTTGGGGTAGTTGTAAAGACAGGTCTTGGATTAAAGATGGCGAATGGCCTTCTTGATCTCTCCGGCGGGCTGTTGATTCCTACTTTGATGCTGACAATGGTTGCAGCAATTATCCTTGGAATGGGATCACCTACAACGGCAAACTATGTTATTACATCAACAATAGCCGCCCCGGCAATCATTCTCCTGGGCGTACCTGATTTATCTGCTCACTTATTTGTATTCTACTTCGGTATTGTGGCAGATGTCACACCTCCAGTTGCTCTTGCAGCATTTGCTGCAGCTGGAGTATCCGGCGGAGATCCGATAAAGACAGGAGTAACAGCATCCAAGCTTGCCATCGGAGCTTTTATTATCCCATACATGTTTGTCCTGTCACCGGAGTTATTGATGATCGACACCACTTGGTATTACTTAATCTGGGTAGTATTCACCGCTTTGGCAGGTATGATGGCTATTGGCGCGGGTGTAATTGGCTACTGGCTGCGTAAATTGAATATTTTTGAAAGACTGCTTGGAATTGCAGGAGGCCTGCTGCTTATTTACCCTGAAGGGGTTACTGATATTGTAGGATTATGTATCTTTATCCTGTTAATTGCATTGCAGGTTTTCATAAAAAAAGACGATCAGGCCAAGCCGCAAACAGCTTAATTTGTTAAAAAAAGATCACGCGCTTGATCAGGAATTTCCCGAAGTACAAAGATAATTTACAGAAAAAAAGGAAGGATGCTCATATGAGATCCTTCCTTTTTGCTTCTGTTTGCTGGGGATGTCAAGCTCCTTGGTCGCTATGGCCGATAGAAAGTGTGGCACTGACATAATCTTCTTCGCTGCTTGTTAATAGAACTGTGAATGTACCGGGTTCATCGCCTTCATATACTTCTTCACTGAGGGTTTCTTTTAATAGTTTGCTTTTATACTCAATGATTTCACGCTGGTTATTATCATCTTTGACTCTGTTAACTTCCTCAGCATCTTTCGGAATCCTTTTTTCGATAAATGCAAGAGCCTCTTCATTACTCATCTCTTTTTCCATATCTTCAAATTGCAGCTCAACATTAACTGCGCGATGGGTTTTAAACTCTACCAGCATACTGTCTCCATTAAAGCGGGCTATCTCCTCGTTGTTTTTATTTTCACCATAAGCCTCTGTGAAAAGGTCTCGAGTGTCTCCCAAGCCAACTTCTTCAGTTATTCTTTTGTTTTCTTCTGGTGTTTCCTCCGTTTCTGCCCGCTGTTCTTCCGTAGAAGGGTTGTTTTTGTCTTCCTCCTCTACAATTTGCTCTTCAGTCTGATTACAGCCTGCCAGTAAAAGGCTGCCTGCAAACAATGCAGTAATTAATGAGATAGATTTCATAACATCCTTCCTTTCCTAATCATGGGAAATTTTAGGGTCCATTCCCAGTTAGAGAATATATACCCCAAAGGGAGCAGGATAATCGGGAAGGAAGCATAATAAAAAGCCGTACTTCTTCTGTGAAATACAGCCTTAATGAATGAAGTGAACTGGTCTTTTTAGCTGATCTGGCGAGCCTTCTTTTCCGGTAAAATGGACATGATATGATTCAAATTAAAGATACGCATTTGTTTTCTATATAAACAATAGGCTAAAATCGTGCTGCCTCGAAGTTCTTTGATTAATATTTTTCTTTGTGAAAATGAATTGCGTTTGGAGAGATAAATGATTTCCACAGGCTTTCTCTCTTCCATAGCTCGATAAAGAATTCCTTTCATAGAGAAATCCCTCCTTACTTTTATTTACATTATAAACGAACGTTCGTTCCTAATCAAGTGAAATACGAAAATTTGTTCGCATAAAAAAAGACCTCTTAAATGAAGTCTTTTAAATAATCTTTAATCCCTTATCTTTTAAGTGATTTAGAAGGACAGTCCCATTTTGTATGGCATAGCCTAAAAAGATGGCTACTAACAAAGTACCCATTCCGACCGGCCCGCCTAAGAGAAGGCCAATGGCCAATGCTAAAAATTCATTAATAATACGTGCAGTCTTCATACTGATATTGAGCCTTTTGGCAGTTGCGATCATTAATCCATCAATAGGGCCGCTGAATAATTGCGGTCGGATATAGATAGATACTCCGAAGCCCAAAAGTATAATACCAGTAAAGAAGGCAAGTATCTGATATGGATAGTGTGTAACGGTGAAGCCGCTAAAAACAAGCTCCATCCAAAAATCGATCCCCAGACTCGCTAAAATGGTTCCAATAAATGATTTAAACTGCGGCTTTTCCCAGGAAAGTATGGCATTGAAAAATATAAGGGAAGCCGTAACCAGGAATGACCAGGTTCCAATGGTAAGACCGAATTTATTGAAAAGCCCGACATAAACAGTGTCCCAGGCACCTGCACCAAGATTGGATAAGATGATTAGTGAAACACCAAGAGTGAGAATTAAATAACCTGCAATTATTTGAATGAATGTAGTGTGTTTAATCATGTAGAATCCTCCCCAATACATATTACAGCATTTAAATAATTACTCAAGGGGAAGAAGATATCCAATAGATTCCATGATGAATAAACATAGAAAAACAGCTCCCGTAAATGGGAGCTGCTCAATGATAATTATACTTTAATATCAATTTTTGCATTTTTCTTCAAATCTTCTACATGCTTAACGAGCATTTCCTGCTGTTTTTGCTGTTCGAGCTGCTGTTTGATCTGCGGTTTTACTTCTTCCAATTTAGGGGGCTCCTGTCCTTCAGCACCACCCTGGCTTGCATATTCTTCATAGAATTTTTGAATGTCAGCATCTGTAACATTCTCAGGTTTAATCTCGCCTTCGATGTATTTCGTATATTTAATATTGTTGGCAATTTCCTTCTCTAATGAATCGGGATTAAGGCCAGCCTGTTTCATTGCTGTTTCAAATTCCTTATCATTTTTGAATTGTCCTTTTGTTTCTTCGAGCTGCTTTTTGACTTCTTCATCAGAAGCTTTATAGCCTTTTTTATCAGCCTCCTGGAGAAGAAGTGTCTGGCCCACTAGACTATCAAGTGTCTGCTTCTTAATTTTCTCTGCAGCATCTTTTGTAGTAGGGTCTTGTCCCATTTGCTGATACATCATTTGTGAAGAAGTAAGTACACTGTTATACTCACGTCCAAGAACTTCCTGGTCATTCACAATGGCAACTGTCTTTTCTTCATCAAGCTTTTGCTTATCCATTTTCTTTTGCATTTCTTCCATTTGCTTTTGCTGGTCCTGCTGATCGGTTTCAGCTGTTTTCGGTTCTTCTTTTTTATCTGCACTCTTGCTTTTATCGTCAGCTCCGCAAGCAGCTAAAACAGCAGATATTAATACTAGTAAAAAGGGATACATTAGTTTCTTCATTGATATTTCTCCTTCCGTAACCCTGTATAGTTTGATTCAACTAACAAATGAATCATATAGAGGGCATTATAAAGCAAAAATTCTCAAAAAGATACCTTTAAGGCATAAATGCAGAAATTGTAATGGGAATGTAATCTAGCTTCCCGGCTGCTAACTTTATAGTCTATGAATGAAATATAGGTATTGACTTTTATGTTAGAAAGAAGTATATTTTATATTGTCCCCGATACAGGGAAATATTCATAACGATTCCGTAGCTCAGCTGGGAGAGCGCTACCTTGACAGGGTAGAGGTCGCTGGTTCGAACCCAGTCGGAATCATACTTAAAGTGCCTGGCTGCCGATAGCCGGGCATTTTTTTGTTTATAGGGAATTTGTTTTTGAACTGAGAACTCCTCCCATGTTTTAACGAAACAGTGATAGGGAATCGTTAAAATATAATAATTCACAAAATAATTTTTATTTAAAATCTATGCTATAATTTTATTGTGAAATTACAAGAGTTAGGGGATATTTCTATGTTGAAAGATCTGTTTATAGGCCTTTCCCAGAACGAATTTCTGAATAGCGCTGCAAAGAAATATGGATTGAAGTTAGGTGCGCAGAATGTAGTTGCGGGGACAAATTTAGAAGAAGCTATTCAGAGCATAAAAGAGCTTAATGCTCATGGCATCTCTTGTACTGTCGATAACCTCGGGGAATTTGTATATAAAAAAGAAGAGGCGGCAGAAGCGAAAAAACAAATAATAGAAGTGATAGAGGCCATTCATGAAAATCAGGTGGATGCACATATCTCTTTAAAGCCTTCTCAATTAGGCCTTGATATTGACTACTCATTCTGCCTGGAAAATGTTAGGGAGATAGTAGAGAGAGCAAGCCAGTATGGTATATTTGTGAATATGGATATGGAAGACTCCAAGCGCCTGCAGCCTTCCTTTGACATTTTGGATGAGTTATCCAAAGAATACAATAACTTCGGTACAGTTATTCAGGCATATTTCCTGGATGCTGAAGAAGACCTGAAGAAATATCAGAATTTCCGGCTGCGGATTGTCAAAGGTGCTTACAAGGAGCCTGAAGAAATTGCTTATCAGGACAAAAATGACATTGACGCTAACTTTATTAAATTAATAGAATGGCATCTGTTGAATGGCAAATTCACGTCAATTGCAACACATGACCATAATGTAATTAATCATGTAAAAGATTTTGTAAGGGCTAACAATGTCCCTAAAGACAAATTCGAATTCCAAATGCTATATGGCTTCCGCAAAGATATGCAGCTGAAGCTTGCAGCTGAAGGCTATAATTTCTGCACATATGTTCCTTTCGGACATGACTGGTATGGCTACTTCATGAGACGCCTGGCAGAACGGCCGCAGAACTTAAACCTTGTGGCCAAGCAGGTATTTACCAAGAAAACAAATACTGTCATTGGTGTTGCAGCAGGAGCTTTCTTATTAGGCAGATTGACAAAGAAACGGAAAAAGTAATAATGCAGGAGCCTCCCTATAAATTTTAGCGGGAGGCTTTTTATCTTTTTATAAAGGAATCCTTGGCTATGGCTGCGAATTTATTTTTAGGAATGATTTGCAATGAGAGGAAAGATGACATGGATTTACGACTTAAACCTGTTACAGAGAAAAATTTTTTTGAGATTATAAATTTGAAATCTGAAGAAGAGCAGGAAAAGAAGTTTCAAATTTTCGAAAGCTTTGTCGGTTCCAATGCTTTTTTCATTGCTCTGGCTTCAGTCAATGGCTGGACATGTAAAGGTATATACGATAGCGAATCATTAATTGGCTTTGCGACTCATGGTCTGGATAAAAAGCATGGCCGCTATGAACTTGTCAGTCTGATGCTTGGACATCAATTTCAGGGGAAAGGCTATGGCGTACCGGCTATTAAACTTGTAATTGAGGAAATGAAAGAGAAATATGGGTGCCATGAAATCTATCTATCTGTCATCAAGGAGAACGAGCCGGCTATTCGTGTATATGAGAAAGTTGGTTTTGAACCGACAGGGGAGATTTTTCAGGCCTTTCATCCCGAACCGGTTTACAGGCTGACGGTATAAAGAAAATCCCTGACTCTATTGTCAGGGATTTTCTTTATGGCTAAATTTCAATTTCCACTCCATAATGATCGGAAATGATGGGTTTGTTTGTGCCATTAAAAATAACTCGGGAATATTTTGGATGGATCGGATACGATGATAAAATCAAGTCGATGCGCATCTCATGTTTATTTTCGTCCCAGCCGGCAATTTTGCCTTTAACCGTCACTCCTGAATCCTGCTTGTCTGCTAATTCAAAGGTGTCATAAAGCCCTTTGCCGATGAGAAAGTCATAACCTTCATTGCGGACATACGCCGAGCTGTTGAAATCACCCATAAAAATGGCGGGTTCATCTTTAGATGCATGTGCAAGAAGAGATTCAGCCTGAAACTTAAAGGATTCTTCTTCATCATCCCACCAGCCAAGGTGACAAGAATAAAAGGTAATTGGTCTGTTTTTGTAAACTAATTTAACACCAATAATTTTTCGTGTCTTCCAGTGTGACTGGTCTTTATTTTGGGTAATAAAGAAGGAAAAATCCTCTTTTATTTCATGTTTTGTCAATATGGCAAGACCCTCTTCGTAAATATCATACCCAATATGTGAGAAATCCCATTTAAAAACGTAATCTTCCACACCTAATTTTCTCAATTCTTCGATTAACAGCAATGCATAGTTATCTTTTCTAATATGGCCATCTATTAAAGGGGCTTTGATATGCTGGCTGACTTCCTGCAGAGCGATGACATCATAGCGGTTCCCCTTAATAGCCTCAGCAAGAATTTTGATTTTTTCCAGCTGCTGTTCCTCCTGCCATGAGTGACAGTTTAGAGTTAATAATTTCATTGTTAAGCTCCCAGAAGATCTTGGATATCAGATTTAAGGACATCTGCTTTTGGTCCATAAATTGCCTGAACGCCTTTGTCCTTAACGATAAGACCTAAAGCTCCATTCTTCTTCCAGTCCTGTTCACCAGCAACTGATGCAGTGTCCTTTACTGTGACACGCAAGCGGGTCATACAGGCATCAACGTCTTCAATATTTTCTTTTCCGCCTAATAATTCGATTAACACAGGAGCCAGTGAATTTTTCTTGACTGAAGTTTCTGAAGATGAAACACTATTTTCTTCTTCAATATAGTTTCCATTGCGTCCTGGTGTAGGGAAGTTAAATTTTCTGATCATAAAATTGGCAACCCAAAAGTTTAGTCCGAAGAATACGAGGCAGGCAATTACAAAGTTTACAAGATCCAGCCATAAGCCAGCTTTTATAATCATTGGTGTTCTTGTAATCAATTCAATGATGCCAAAAGAATGAACACGGATATTAATAATGTCAACGACTGCAAATGCCAGACCTGTCATAACTGCATACACGATATAAAGAAGTGGAGCAGCAAACATGAACATAAATTCAATCGGTTCTGTTACTCCAGTTAAGAATACTGCCAAACCAGCGGAGAAGAACATCGATTTGTATTTCTTCTTTTTCTCAGGATCTACATTGCGGTACATTGCAAGCGCAATTCCCATTAAGGCAGCAGCGGACAGAATCATTTGGCCAACTTTAAAGCGGGCAGGGGTAACGTCATTCAGCAATTGCTTATAGCTTTCTGTATCTCCTGCAGCCAAAAAGTTATTCAGGTCGGCAATCCATGCGAGCCATAGCGGATCTTGTCCAGCGACCGTTGAACCTGCATTAGAGCCTGTAAGGATTTTATAAGTTCCGCCGAGCTCTGTATAATTAATTGGGACTGTCAGCATATGATGCAATCCAAATGGAAGAAGCAATCTTTCCAGTGCGCCAAAAACAAATGGAGCGATAACAGGTGCTGTATTCCGTGATGTAGCAATCCATTGTCCAAAATCATTTAATAATCCTTGAATAAATGGCCAAACAATTGATAAGACCAAGGCTGCAGCAGCAGAGCCGCCGATTACAGTGAAGGGTACAAATCGCTTTCCATTGAAAAAGGAAAGTGAATTTGGCAATTTATCATAGTTATAATACTTGTTAAATAAATTTGCGCCAAGAAAACCTGAAATAATCCCGACGAATACTCCCATATTTAATGCTGGTGCACCTAAAACAGAAGTGAAATAGTCCGGGACAATAAGATCTTGTCCAAAAAGGGATTTTACCGTGGCCTCGGTATTACCTAACATGTCGGACTTTACTCCGAATATGGCGCCTGTAATTCTATTAATCAGAATGAAAGCAATAAGAGCTGCAAACGCTCCGCCTGCACGCTCCTTAGCCCAGGAACCGCCAATTGCAACTGCAAATAAGATATGAAGATTTGTAATAATGGCCCAGCCGATATCCTCCAAAACTCGTGCAATCGCTTGCACAAATGCTATGTCAGTACCTGTCATGCCAACAAGCTTGCCAAGTGAAATCATAATACCTGCAGCTGGCATTACAGCCACTACTACAAGTAATGCCTTTCCAAACTTTTGCCAGAAATCAAAAGAAAATAATTTTTTCATTGTTCTTCTCTCCCTTATTGTATGGGCTTTCATTATGTGGACTAAAAAAGCATTCCCATAATTTCACAAAAAAATTTCGATGAATGCATGAATTTATTCTATGAAAATACTATTTAGTTTAATTATTACCTTAAAATAACACGGGCGGGAAAATGATGCAACCGTTTGCCTAAAAATTATTTTAGACGTTTAAGTATATCAAAGGTTAGCATTGAAAAATATTTTATAAGTCATTCATCATAAGGAAATATGATTTAATGAATAAAAATAAATTTTTATTTTTAAAAATACATTTTTCTCTTGCTAAAGAAGTATTTCATCCTTTAGAATTTACTAAAAGAAGGATTACCTTCACATAATAGAGTGGATTTCTAAACGAAATTTAAATAAAAATAATTTTGAATAGTAGAAAATCTTCTTGTTTGAGAAGCATTTCATGCTTTATAATTTGCATAAGAAGTTTTTCCTTCACTATTCATGAGGAGCCGGCATGGATAAGAAAACAATGAACCAGATGATTAAGGAAAACTATTCATCCCTCTCGCCAGGACAGAGGAAAGCAGCTGAATTTATTATGGAGCATGCTAATGAGGCGGTGTTGTTAACCGCATTTCAAGTTGGCAGAAATGCAGGAGTCAGTGAGACAACGGTCATTCGGCTTGCGTATGCACTTGGGTTCAGCGGTTATTCCCAAATGCAGGAACAAATCAGAAAAGACTGGCTTGCAGGGAAACAGCAGGCTGCAGATGAAAATGACTCTTACATAATAAATGCAGCAAAAGAGAACCTGTTTAAGAGAGTCATTGATCAAGAGAGGAAAATACTTCGGCAATTGCTTGATCAGGTTGATGAAAGAGAGCTTTGGAAAGCAGTTGATGCCTTAATTCAGGCAGACAGGGTTTATATTGGGGGTTTTGGCAGCTCTTTTGCGGCCGCATACTGGTTCTATTACACTCTTAAACAAATGAGGGTAAATGTTTATATTTCAGGCCCTCACGGTTTTCTTCCTGAGGATGTGTGTGATTTGACAGAACAGTCAGCAGTTGTCATTTTTTCTTTCCCTCGCTATCGAAAGGAAACCATAAAGCTTGCCTCATTCGCTGAGAGGAAGGGATCCAGGATGATTGCCATTACAGACAGGCAGCTTTCGCCGATCGGGCAGATGGCTGCAGTCACACTTACTACTGATGAACTAATGGATACCGGACATCATTCAATTGCATCGGTTATTAGTTTACTGGAAGTGCTGATCGCGGGTATCGATGAACAGGATCGTGAAAGGATTGCCAAGAGACAGCAGGAACTGGAAATCTTATACGCTGATCAGGAGTTATTTGTTGAATAAAGCTGAACAGCAGGGTGTTAAAATCAGAAAAATAAAAGGGGGCATACGTATGAGCAGTCTTTCAAAGAAATTAATTCAGCAGGAGGAAAGGCAAGCCTACACAACCGGGGACTATTTAAAATTTTTAATTCCTTCTCTGATCGGGGTTTTACTATTTATGGTGCCGATTCAAGGAGAAGAAGGGATTACAATCCCGGTTGCATATTTAGCAAATCAAATTAACGGGCTGCTGGGTGCTTCCATACCTGCGATTACTGTTACTATAATGGCTCTATCAGTTATTGGTTCACTGATAGCAGTAGCTTTTAAACCGGGCTTTATCTTAAACAGCCCTTATTTGAACAAATTGCTAAATGTAAGTAAATTTTGGGTAGCAGCCCGTTTGCTTGGAACAGTCTTTGCTATTATTACTTTATTTGAGATTGGTCTGGAACCAGTATATTCAGAGAACACTGGCGCACTCTTAATCTATGATCTAATTCCGATCCTGTTTACTACCTTTCTTCTGGCAGGTTTATTGCTGCCGCTTTTATTAAATTTTGGCCTGCTCGAATTTTTTGGTGCATTATTGATTAAAGTGATGAGACCTGTTTTTAAGCTGCCGGGACGTTCTTCGCTTGATTGTCTGGCATCATGGGTAGGTGATGGAACAATTGGAGTCCTGCTAACGACAAAACAATATGAAGAAGGATATTATACAAAGCGGGAGGCGGCAGTTGTTGCAACTACCTTCTCGGTTGTTTCCATAACGTTTACGATTGTCATTATTCAATATTTAAATTTAGAGCAATACTTCATACATTACTATTTAACAATTATCTTTGCTGGTCTGGTGGCAGCTGTAGTAATGCCGCGGATTCCGCCATTGTCCAGAAAAGCTGATACTGCTTATGAAGGAACAGTGATGAAAGAGGAAACTTCTATTCCTTCACATACTACACCTGTTAAATGGGGATTAAATAATGCTATTAAGAAAGCGCGTACAAATAATAGTGCAGGCGCTGTTGTAAAAGAAGGTTTGGAGAATGTTTTAGACATGTGGATGGGAGTTCTGCCGATTGTTATGGCAATTGGAACGGTTGCCCTCGTGATTGCTGAATTCACCCCAGCTTTTACGATTCTTGGCAAGCCGTTTGAGCCAATCCTGGCTCTAATGCAAATTCCGGAAGCGGCAGAAGCGGCCCAGACAATGGTGGTTGGATTTGCAGACATGTTCCTTCCGGCAGTCATCGGCAGCGGCATTGAAAGTGAAATGACGAGATTTGTCATTGCCTGTGTCTCTGTAACACAGCTCGTTTACATGTCTGAAATGGGCGGCCTGCTTTTAGGGTCAAATCTCCCTGTCAGCATAAAGGATTTAATTCTTATATTCCTTCTCCGTACTATTATTACGCTGCCGATTGTAGCTGCTGTAGCTCATATTATATTTTAGGGATTTAATCGCAATTTTAGGGAAAGGGGAAGGTTATGAAGCAAGAAGCATTAACATCACTGGCCATTAAAAACCTTCACACAGTTAAGGATCTCGAAGCAGTATACGAACTTGAAGCAAGAATATGGAGTGTGGAAGAAGCTGTGCCGGTTAATCATACAGTTGCAACGGTTAAAAATGGAGGGTTTGTGTTAGGTGCGTTCCTGGGAGAGGAACTGATCGGTTTTCAATACAGCTTTCCCGGCTTTGACGGCACAAAGGTATATCTTTGCTCCCACAGCCTGGGGATTCACCCGGAGTACCGGGCGTTGGGGATTGGTGAAAAGCTGAAATACGCTCAAAAACAGACTGCGCTTGAAAAAGGCTATGATCTCATTTCCTGGACATACGACCCTCTTGAAACCGTAAATGCGAATCTCAATCTCCATAAGCTCGGGGCTGTATGCACTCATTATATAGAAAATGCTTATGGTGAAATGTCAGACCATATGAATGCAGGCATACCATCTGATCGATTTTTAGTGGAGTGGCGAATTCAAGATGAGGGTCCTGTGCGCCAATTGTCTGCTGAAGTTCTGCCAAGGGCAATAGAAACAGGGGCCGCTTATGGTTTGGCAGTCCCTGAAAAAGTAAATTTAGACTATGAAAATGAAACAATTCTTATACCGGTCCCAGGGAATTTTCAGGACATAAAAAAGCGGGATTTTGAATTGGCTCTGAAATGGAGAAAGAGCACGAAAGAAGCGTTTGCTCATTATCTCAGCAAAGGCTGGATTGTAACAGATCTTATAAAGCACGAGGCTGCGGAAAACCAATACTTATATCTCTTGGAAAAGAGATAATGCCGGGAGAATGGGAATATGGAAATTAAAAGCGTCATTTTAAGGCACGTGAAAATGGAGCTGCTGAATCCGTTTACTACAAGTGTCGGAACAGAAGTGGATAAGGACTTTATTCTGGTTGAAGTAAAATCAAAAAGCGGGCAGTCCGGCTGGGCGGAGTCGGTTTCCATTATGGAGCCAATCTACAATGAAGAAACAGTTAAAACAAATTGGCATATTATGAGTGATCATTTAATACCGATCCTATTTGCATCAGAGATTCGTCACCCTGATGATGTTTCAGAGGCTTTCAGGCCAATCAGGGGAAATTTTAATGCCAAAGCAGCGCTGGAGGGTGCTGTCTGGGACCTTTATGCAAGGGAGAGAGGGGTCTCGCTCTCAAAAGCTCTGGGCGGAGAAAAGGAAAAAATAGATGTGGGCGTTAGTGTCGGCATTCAGGAGTCAGAAATAAAGATGCTTAAACAAATTGAAGGATATGTAAAAGAGGGCTACCAGCGGATCAAAGTGAAAATTAAGCCTGGCTGGGATGTGCATATCTTAAAAGCCATCCGAGCCCAGTTTCCTGATATTAAGCTTATGGCTGATGCTAATTGCGCCTATACACTTAATGATATTGGTCACCTTCAAAGGATGGAAGAGTTTAATCTAATGATGATTGAGCAGCCTTTGGATCATGATGATATTATTGACCATGCCAAGCTTCAAAGCCATTTGAAAACACCAATTTGCCTGGATGAAAGTATACATACCTTTGAGGATGCCAGAAAGGCGATCGAGCTTGGAAGCTGCAGAATTATGAACTTAAAAATTGGCCGGGTTGGCGGGCTTACAGAGTCAAGAAAAATTCACGACCTTTGCAGAGTTCATAACATTCCGATGTGGTGCGGAGGAATGCTTGAAGCTGGAATAGGACGTGCACATAATATAGCCATAACTTCTCTATCCAATTTTACACTTCCTGGTGATACAGCCCCGTCTTCCCATTATTGGAAAAAAGATATCATCGATCCTGAAGTCACTATGGAAGATGGGTTTATATTCGTGCCTCAGGGCCCAGGAATAGGCTATGAGCCTAATCGCTCTAAAATAGAGGATGTAACTCTTTATAGCCGGACTTTTACAAAATAATAAAGTGAAACTTCAACCAGTGTGGGTGTTACTGCCCTTTAGACTGCGATAAAATACCATTCAGCGCCAGAGGGAACTCTGGCGTTTTACTGTGTGAATTGCAACTCGCTCTCTATATTTTTGTATTGTGATACATATCACCGAAAGTTTGTCGGTGTTCTGATAAACTGATTGCAAAATTTAGAATTTTGCAATATAAGGAGTGTGCAGTTTGAAGGTAAAACGTCAGGCGTTATTAACCATTATCCTTACATATATTTTAATTGTATTTGGCGGGTATGTCGCATCTTCGGAATCTGGCATGGGATGCGGGCCGGAGTGGCCGTTATGCAATGGGCTGGTGATCCCGGTATTGAAAGGAGATACCTTAATTGAATTTGCTCACAGAGTTATTGGTGCAGTACTTGGAATAATGACAGCTGTATTGTACTTTAGAATTCAAAAATCAAATCCGGTGCGGGAACTTGATAAAGCTTCTAAGGTGATGATTCTGCTTTTATTAGTTCAAATTTTACTGGGGGCGGCTGTGGTTTGGCTGGACTTGCCTGCTATAATTGTGTCAGTTCACCTTATGGTGGCGATGGTTTTTCTTGCTGTGCTAATCTGGATCTGGCGACGTGCTGATGAACAGCCATCGCGGACTAAAACAAGAAAAGACCAGAGTATTCAAAACAAGTTTAAAGTAGTGTTGCTCTTGCTGCTTATTACTTTATTTCTTGGTGCTTATATTAAACACCAATCATTCGGATTGGCCTGCAGCTGGCTTGAATGCACAAATGGCTTTATGCCAGTATCTTTTCCGGAAATAATCCAGACTGGACACAGGCTTGCGGCCGGGTTTTTGGCTTTTTACATATTTATTCTTACATATCTTTCATTAAAGAATAGATGGGAGGCTGGATTGCAAAATCGGCTTATGGCTGCCTCCCTGCTGGTACTAGGGCAAATCATTATCGGTATCCTGATAATTATAAGTTACATTGAAATATCCTGGGCTGTTCTCCATCTTGCTTTTGGAACAGCATTATTTGCAATTATTTGTGAGGCGGGAGTATTTGCCTCCTCATCAAGCAGGATCAGCAGGCTTAAGGAAAAGAGCAGTAATCCTTATTTTGTATGATAGCCATATCAAAAAAAAGGCAGTCAGGTGACATGCCTTTTTTGTTTTTTGTTATTTTTGCAGATCTTTTTTAGTAATTTCGCTTCGGATATCTGCTTCTCTTGAGAACTCTGCATCCTGCTTTTTATTATTTGGATATTTGTTTTTTCTTTCGCGGTTGTCATTTTTGTTGGTCATAGGTATGCCTCCATTGTAATGTGCTGTTTAGGTGAGTGAAAGACCGGCCCTAGGGCAGGGCCGGTATCCCAGCAAGCAATCTTACTGATTTTGCTGGTTTTTAAGCTGCTGCTCTGCCATCGCGACAAGGCGCTTTGTCATTTCCCCGCCGACAGAACCGTTTGCTCGTGCGGTTGTATCAGCACCAAGCTGAACTCCAAACTCATTGGCAATTTCCTGTTTCATTTGATCCAATACAGTTCCTGCACCGGGTACCAAAAGTTTGTTTCTTGCCATGATACATCACTCCCGACGATGATTTGAGCAAATAAATGCTCGTTTTTAACTTAACCGATTAAAGAACAGCAGATGCAACTATAAAATTGCCAATCCAAATAATTTAATTATGTAAGGTTTTATAACATAAAAGTTATTAATTTTCAAAAAACTTATTGACATCAGTGTAAAAAAGAGTAAAATAAAGATTAAATTTATATGATGTAAGGAAATATAACATGAATTTAAATATTAACCTTACATTAATCAAGAAAGGGAGGAATTACAATTGGATGCCACATTTTTAATGAATAGTCTTTGGGTAATGCTGGGAGCCATTTTAGTCATTTTTATGCTTGGCGGTTTCGTTATGCTCGAAGCAGGTTCGACCAGGATGAAAAATGCGGGGCATATTGCCGGTAAAACGATTTTTACCTTTGGTTTATCATCATTGGTATTTTGGGCCATTGGCTTTGGTTTCATCTTCGGCGATCAAGCAAATATATTGGTTGGGTTATCAAATTTCTTTTACTCAGGTGCTGAGCTTGAGGGAATGAACTTATCTTCTTCTGTATTCTTCGTATTTCAGATGGCATTTGCCGGTATTTCCATTACGATTGCATTAGGCGGATTTGCTGAACGTGCAAAACTTTCCGTTTACCTCATCTTTACCGTACTGTTTTCTGCTATTGTTTATCCTGTCGTCGCACATTGGATTTGGGGAGGAGGCTGGCTTGCTGAACACGGCAAGCAGGACTTCGCTGGTTCAACAGTTGTCCACTTAACGGGTGCTATGGCAGCGTTGGCAGCTACCATTTTACTTAAGCCCCGAATTGGAAAATTTAATAAAGATGGTTCCGCTAACAATATCTATGGCCATAACCAGGTATATACAGCCTTGGGTGTGCTGATTCTGTGGGTTGGCTGGTTTGGGTTTAACGCCGGCAGTACCTTGACAGTGGAAGATGGTTTTTTTGGATTTGTAGCTCTTAACACAAATCTTGCTGCCGGAGCTGGAGCAGTTGCTGCACTGATTATTTCATGGATGGTTATGGGTAAATCCGATGTTCCGACAATGCTTAACGGTGCCCTGGCAGGTCTGGTCGCAATTACAGCTTCTTGTGCTTTTGTTGATACATGGGCGGCTGTCGTTATAGGGTTTGTATCAGGAATCCTTGTATTCTACAGTGTGCGTTTCTTTGAAAAGCGAAAAATCGATGATCCAATCTTTGCTCTATCTGTTCATGGTGCTGCCGGGGTATGGGGAACATTATCAACTGGATTCTTTGCTACACCTGAATTGGCATCAGTCGGTAAACCTGGGCTGTTTTATGGGGGAGGTTTTGAACAGCTGGGAGTACAGTTTATGGGTGTCGCTGTTTCCGGCCTTTATGCTTTTGCTGTATCCTTCATAATTTTGGCAGCTGCCAAGAAGGTATTGAATGGACTTCGGGTAACAGAGGAAGAAGAAATTATGGGATTGGATTTAAGTGAACATGGAAGCTATGGATATCCCGAAGTCTTTATGGCTGATGAAAACAAAAAGTTAAGCTCGTAAGCAAGACTGGAGCTTCTTTTAAAGGGAGTGCCTGGATGGAATCAACATTTAACTCTTATCAATCCCTAAAAAAGTGGAAAGAGGAACAGATCTTAAAATACCGCTCAGATATCAGCGCTCTGAATGATTTTCACGACATTATCATGAAAGCTGTTATTCGTATGGCGTTGGAAAGAACCAAAAAAATTGAAAGGGCATCCTCATGGAAATTTGCCTGGTTCACAATGGGAAGCTCGGGGAGAAGGGAGCAGGGCTTTCTGAGTGACCAGGATCACGGATTGGTGTTTGAATCAGGGGCTGCTGAAGCGGAAAAGTATTTTTTAGAGCTGGGGGAGGAAGTTTCAAAAGGTTTACAGGCTGTTGGCTATCCATTTTGCGAAGGAAATGTGATGAGCTCTAATCCGCTATGGTGTAAATCACTTTCTGAATGGAAAGAACAAATCCATGCATGGATGCAGGAGGAGAGTCTGCAGACGATCAGGAATCTCCATATTTTCTATGACAGCAGAGTGCTGGCAGGAGAGGAAGCGTATATAGCAGAATTGAAATCCTTTATTCACGTGAATCTCCAAAAAAGCCCGCATCTGCTGACCAGAATGGTGGAGACCAGCATGCATATGAAAAAATCAGTAGGTCCATTTGGCCAGCTTTTGGCAGAGGAAAAGGGAAGCCATCAAGGGGAGCTGGATCTAAAATACGCTGCATTTATACCTTATGTAAATGCGGTAAGAATTCTTGCTGTGAAGGAAGGAATCCTGGACACATCTACTATTGCCCGAATGAATAAGATTATGAACATAAATGGCTATGGGGGATTAGGTAAATATCGAAATAATTTTGCTGTCTTGTTAAAATGGAGGCTTCAGTCATACAGGCAAACAGATGCCTATGATGATACTCACTACATTCAGCTTAAAACCTTATCAATATCAGAGCGAAATGAACTGAAAGATATTTTAAAGGATGCCAGAAAGCTTCATCAATTTGTGGTCAGGACCATTCAAAAGGGTGCAGGTTAATGAGGTTCCATCCTTTTGTCCAATTTGTCAGAGGTATTCAGGGCAAACTTCAGACTAACATGTTAGGTGGAATGAATGGTCAAAATCCGCATCATATAGCATTTATTAGACAAATGCAGAGGGAGCTGCAGAATGCTGATTTAATGCCTATCCCCTTAGGGAATTTGAATGTGGCTGTCTTTGATATTGAGACAACTGGATTTTATCCGGATAAAGGGGATCAAATTATTTCGATTGGTGCGGTTAAAATTATTAGCGGGAAAGTCAGTGAAGACAGTTTTTATTCACTTGTTCATTTTGATAAGCCTCTTTCAAGTGAAATAAAGGAGCTGACAGGTCTATCTGAGGCTGATTTAGAAAAAGCTCCTCCCCTCTCGGAGGTATTGATTAGCTTTCTTGAATTTGTAAAGGAAATGCCGCTGGTTGCCCATCATGCGAACCACGAGAAAAGCTTTATGCAGTATAGCAGCTGGAAGCTTTTTCGCACGCCATTTAAGCTTAGGATATTAGATACTTCCTTCCTTTATAGAATAGCCGATCCTAATAAACCATTAAGAAAATTAGAAGACCTCTGTGAATTTTATGGCATCCCTGTTAAGGGCCGCCATCATGCTCTGGGAGATGCAAAACTGACAGCTTTCCTGTGGTGCTGCTTAATCGAGGAAGTTCATAAATCAGGGTGCTCAAACTTAAAAGAGGTTTACGAGCGCCTGGCCAGGTTAAGGTAACACAAGGAAGGTTGGACGGGAGAAGATGAAGCCAACTGAGGTAACTTCGGACACAAATCAAGGTTAAAGGAAGTTTGAGTCTGAAGCAGGAGGAACTTCGGACACAAATCAAAGGTTAAAGGAGGTTTGAGTCTGAAGCAGGGGCAACTTCGGACAGAAACCTGATTGTTAAGGAGTTTGAGTCCGAACCCCGGTCCTGGCAGTCATAAAAACCCTTCCATTTAATCAAAATCAATGCCCCAATCACGATAAGATTGGGGCAAATTTGGTATCCTAAATCCCAGGACAAAAAGTACAAAATTTCCCCTTAGAATTCCCCGTCAAATGGAGTAAAAGGAATGTTAAGTCTATTCTCAACTGCTCTTAGTCTTTGGTTTAGCCGGTTCAGCCTTCGAGTATGGCGGTCAACGGTCTGATTTAGCATTCTGACCTGGTCAGTCAAATTGACCAGCTGTCTGTTAAGGCGGGTAATCTCTCTGGATTGCTCCTGATTTTGCCTTTCCAAAGCAGTAACTCTTCTCTCTAGCTGCGGGGGCTGTCTGTCAGTATCATATTGTTCGAACTGCTGAATTTCATATTCTGGGGTGAAGTGGGCTGCTGGCTGAGGAAGATAACCTTGATAATAGCCATATGGATACATTGGGCACTCTCCTTTTATGCAAAAATCCTAAAACTCTTTATAATCTATGCATAAATGGGCGGAGAGACACGGCAAATGCCTATATTAATGGCGGGCTGCTACTTTGTGGTCGATTTAGCTTAGAAGGTAAGGTCTTAAAACGGCTGCCTCTGTTTACATAAAAGGGGGAACTTTGCTGATTTCTGAAACAAGAGAAGCAAGTGACTGCATCTGCTGGTCATCGAGGTCAAAAGCTATTTTAATCTTGTTTTCCAGATCAGCTGTTACTCTTCTCTTGCCCACCTCAACCAGAGCTATTAAAGAGAAGCTGCAGCTGACAACTCTTGCGAAATCGCGCTGTGTCATGTTGTAGCTCTTTCTGATTAACTTAATAATTTCTTTGTTCATTCTTATTCATCCTTTAACAATTCACCCATTTTCTCAGGGCTATGTTTTTGTCTTATAGCTATTAAATTAGCATTGTGCTATAGGTTTGTCAAAGTAATTTAATGACAATGGAAAAGCAGTTTAATAGATTGGATGGAAGTATAATAACTAATATAAGGGGATAAAAAGAAAATAGAAAGGAGCTTTGCCTGTTGAATATACTTTGGGATTTTGATGACACTTTATTTGATACATATCCAGCTTATACGGCGATCGTCAGAGGGGTTATGAATGATAAAAAGGTTTCGGATGAAGAGATTTTTTGTCAGCTAAAGGTTTCTTTCAGCGATGCTTTTCAACATTTCAAGTTAAATGAAGAACAAATAAAAACAATAAGGATGAGGGCGAGACAGCTGCGTCCAAATGATTTAAAGCCTTTTCCTGATGTGGAGCAGGTATTAAAGCAGGCTGATAAGAATGTGATCATGACTCACAAGGAAAGAGATGATGTTCTTTCTATATTAACCTTTCATAAATTAGATGGATACTTTAACGATATGGTAGCAGGAGACGATGGCTATCCGCGCAAGCCTCACACAGCTTCTTATGAATTTCTGCACGAAAAGCATAAGGTGGATTTAGCAATAGGGGACAGGAAAATAGACATTCTGCCGGCAAAGAAACTTGGCATCAGGACCTGCCTTTTTCAGAATGAAGCCCCTGGAGCAGATTATTATCTGAACCACTATAGGGATTTTAATAAGACAATAAATCCATATTAGAAAAGAAACCTGGCACTTTTGGGTGCCAGGAGTTTAATTCGCATATTTCTTTTAACGCTTATTTTGTCCTTAATAATATCATGCATTTTTTATGTTCTTGTTCCATCGTCATATTTATCGCCAAACAGCTTTTTCTTTTTTATTGTTTCAAAGTCTGCTTTGTACTTTTCCTCTGTTGAAGAACTGCTCTTTATTTTTGATCCATTTTTTTCTTCTTCCTTCTCCTGTTTTAAGTCTTCCATTGGTAAAGGATCAACATTTTTTTCGCTCTCATACTTATCAAATAAACTTTCCTTCTCGGTTTTATATTGTTCGGGATTATCCATCTTTCCATCCTGAATGTTTTTGTCAGCCACTAATATTCCTCCTCCTTATTTCCTGTTTTCTTCCTGAGGTTTCTCAGGTTCTCTTTGGGGTTCGATATCCCTATCGTTTTCTTTCTTTTTATTTTGTTCTATCGAATTATTTTTTTCTGAAATCTTATTATCCGCCATAGTTAAACCCTCCTTTAACTGTTAGTATTCATTACCCTCTGGCAGTGGAGCAAAACCTAAATGACGGATTGCAAGAGTTTAACGGTTTAAACTGAAATAGGAGAAATTGCTCTGTAAGGCCACAAAAAAATGCACCTTCACTATTATGTGAGGTGCATTTTTTAACGCTTTAAGCAGCTTTTAGGTTGGGTTTATTCTTGCGCAGCTGCTTTTGTTTAACGATTTGATAAACATACCAGCCTGTAATTAAGAGTGTAATGAATGATCCGATCATCATTGATGGCTGATAATCCATTTGAAAGCCTTCAGGGGCATAGAAGATATAGGTGGATACTACACCGGTCATAAACAATGCAGGAACACCGCTGATCAAATGGAATTTGTTATTTTTCAAAAGATACATAGTGGCTGTCCAAAGCATGACCGCCGCTGTAACCTGATTTGTCCATCCGACATATCGCCAAAGGAATGAGTAATCGATTGTTGCCAGATATAAAGTAGGAAGAGCCACAGGTAAAGTGGTGATGACAACCTTCCATTTCCCATCCATTTTTATTATAGATGAAAGTGATTCTGCCAGCATCATTCTTGAAGAACGAAGGGCAGTATCTCCAGTAGTAATTGGCAAGATGATTACACCTAGTATAGCAAGGATTCCTCCCAGCGTACCAAGGAGGCTGCCGGAAATTTCATTAACCACTCCCGCTGGTCCACCAGCCGCTAATGCATCTTGAAGCCCTCCTGTTCCACCGAAAAAGGTCATGCCCGCTGCTGCCCAGATTAAGGCAATAATCCCTTCGGCAATCATGGCGCCATAGAAAACCTTTCTTCCATCACTTTCCTTTTTTAATGTCCGTGAGACAATCGGACTTTGTGTTGAATGGAAACCTGAGATCGCTCCGCATGAAATGGTGACCATCAGTAGTGGCCAGATTGGAAGTTCACCGGGATGAAGATTAGACAGTGTCACATTCGGTATGGATTTTTCGCTGAAAAGCAGTGCGACTGCAATGGAAACTGCCATAAAGATTAATATTGCTCCAAATAGAGGATAAATCTTACCGATTATACGGTTTACAGGCAAAACTGCTGCCAAGATAAAGTAAGCAAAAATAATGAGCAAGGATGCCATAAAACTTAATGGAGTTATGCTTGAAATCAGCTGTGCCGGACCGGCAGTAAATGCAGCGGCAACTAAAACCATTAAGAGTATTGAAAATAAATTAATGAACGTTTTGGCTGGTTTTCCTAAATATCTTCCGACAATGCTTGGAAATTGCTCTCCTTTATGCCTTAGAGAAAGCATTCCTGAAAAATAATCATGAACCGCCCCGGCAAAAATGGAACCGGCAACAATCCAGATAAAAGCTGCAGGCCCGTATAATGCGCCCATAATTGCACCGAAAATGGGACCTAAACCTGCAATATTCAAAAGCTGAATCAAGCTGCCTTTCCACCAGCTCATCGGTATAAAGTCCATTCCGTCTTTTTCCGTATAAGCAGGTGTAGGGCTGCTGTCATTTATACCAAATATACGCTCGACTACCTTGGAATAAATGGCATAACCTGCAATCAGCAAAACAATTGAACCTAGAAAAGTCGCCATGAAAAAATCCCCCTGTTGTAAAATAAATATAAGTATAGTCTGAAACTTAAGAATATGTTGAATATTGTACAGGCAAACTGGAATTAAAAGCAAGCTTATTTCAGAAAAAAAGATATTTTCCGATAATAAATAACTCGGATTGGATACCGTGAAGGGTCAAATAATGAAGGAACCCTCCTGCAAATGAAACCATAAGCTACTATAAGTTCATTTGAAGGGGGGAAGACAATGATTATCCTTTCGAATAATCAGAATAAACCGGGGGCTTCCAGCTTTTTTGGAGTTCAGCGTGAAATATATCTGGCGCTGGAGAGCAGTCCTGAAACTCATCAATACGATTCAATGCATGAACTGCTATTTGATATCCTTTTGAGAGAGAATATTATTAAAGCAGCCAGGCAGCTTCATGGGAGCCGTGTGGAGTTTGCACCCTTTAACACATCACGCTTCAATCCGCGCATATGGAGAAGGACAAAATATGGATACCTGCTTGATCCATCTGTTTTACCGTCAGATGCAATCATGGATGTGTTCACGAACAGCTGGGAATATGCTTTTGAATGTACAACAGCCATTGTGCTGATTTTTTATAAAGCTGTATTGGACTCCATTTCTGTCAGCCGCTTCAATACATTATTTCAGGGACTTCTTGTTTGGGACTGGAATTATGATCATGACCTGTCGATTGTTACAAAAAGAGGCCGGAATTTCATACCTGGAGACGTCGTTTATTTTTACAATCCTGATTATGATCATCCAGTTTGGACAGGTGAGAATTCCGTTTATTTGGGCGGGGGCATGTTCTTTGGGCATGGGGTAGGAATGGAAAGCGAAGCAGGGATGATAAGAGCTCTTAACACGCTTAGAAAGCCAGGTGCTACAAGAGATGCTTATCTTATTTCACAGCATAGCCGATTGAATGTGAAGTATCTATCCCAGTTTGCCAAGCGGCCATTGTCTATAGTGTAAAACGCAATTAATCTGACATATCAATAGGGTGAATCGCTTATTTTTCAGAAGCCATTCACCCAAATTTATCCTCAATTCTAGTATATTAAGACGATTTTCTGCATACCCCGATATTTGTATCCTTAAGAAGGCATATTTCCTGTGAATGTGGGAAAACAAAAGATAATGATTATAGATATATACACCAAATTACTTGATGTTTAAACATTAAAGGAGACAGAAATATGAAATTATCCCAGGTTATTAATTGCCTAAAGGATAGCGGGGAGATGGGTGTACTTACAGACGATCCTGATATTACAGGGATCGAAATGGATTCACGCAAAGTGGGGAAAGGAAGCCTTTTTGTTGCAATTAAAGGTTTTCAGGCAGACGGACATGATTTCATTGGACAAGCTGTTGAAAATGGTGCGGCTGCCGTAGTGGGTGAGGATGCAATTGAGTTAAATGTGCCTTACATAAAAGTAACGGATAGCAGAACCGGTCTGGGGAAACTGGCGAACTGCTTCTATGATCGCCCATCAAGAAAGCATAAAATAATAGGTATTACAGGAACTAATGGGAAAACGACCACTGCCTATATTTTAAAGCATATACTGGAGACTGCAGGCAGGACCTGCTCCCTCTTGGGTACTGTATCAAACATTATTAATAACAAGGAATATAAGACCTGCAACACGACACCGGATGCCCTGCAGATTCAAAAAATGCTGAGTAAAAGCCATGATGAGTTTGTAGTTATGGAGATTTCTTCTCATGCGCTGGAACAGTCAAGAACTGAAGGTCTGGAATTAGACTACGGGCTATTTACTAATCTGGCTCATGACCATCTGGATTATCATGACAGTATGGATCAGTATTTTTATGATAAAAAGAAGATCTTTACCTTGTTAAAAGAAGACGGTAAAGGAGTCGTCAATCTTTATAATTCATGGGGAGAAAAAATGGCAGAGCATCTGCAAAATGAAAAGATACCTTTGATTATGCTGGGTGATGAGAAGTGCTGTTCAATAAAAGACACTGCTATAAATGGGAAGACTGTTTTTATTCTCGAGGTGAGAGGGAAATCGTTTGAAATTGAATTTCCTCTTCCGGGCCACCATAATGTTTATAATGCAGCAATGGCTTTTTTGACAGGTATTGATTTGGGGATAGCCCCGGAAGATATGACAAAGGCTTTGGCTTCATTTCCGGGTATACCTGGCCGTTTTGAAATGATTATTCATCCATCAGGAGCTAAATTTGTCGTGGATTATGCTCATACAGTGGATGCGTTTGAATATTGTCTGGACACAGCGAAGCAGCAGGGGGCTGAAAGAATCTTTCAAATTTATGGATTCCGGGGCGGAAGAGATCAATCAAAACGTGTGGATATGATTAAAGTTTCGGCTAAATACTGCCATAAATTTTATTTGACCGCTGATGACCTCAACGATGAGTGTGAAAATGAAATGTTAAGCCAATTAATCTCTCTGAATAAAGAATATGGAGACGGTAAGGGTGAAGTGATCCCCGACCGGACATTGGCTATCCGGAAAGCTTGGGCTGAAGCAAAAGAGAATGACTGGATCTTTATTACAGGGAAGGGGCCAGAAGCTTATCAACAGTCATTTGCTTTACCGGCAGATAATGATTTGGAAACCTTAAAGCTGCTGAAAACCGGAAGAAAACAGGCAGTCTTATAAAAAAAGGGTGCAGACCATGACTCGGACTGCACCCTTTTTGTTATTCAATAAGGTCTAAATAATCAGCTACAATTCCATCCAGTGGATAATGCTTTAATTTATCTGCTTCTTTCTTTGAACGCACAGTCCAGGCAATTGCTTTCATACCATTCGCATGTATTAGATCGATCACCCGCTTATTAACCACTGTCCACTTAGGATTCAGGTAGCTTGCATATTTGGCAATATTTTTTATCTCCATTTTGTCAGGAGGATAGTTGATTAAGATGGCGACAGGGATTTCCGGCATCAGTTCATGAAATAATCTCATTGAAGCTGTTTCAAATGACTGCACAATAATTTGGTCTTTACCTTTTGAATCAAGTTTTCTTTTTTTTAGTTCCTCGGCGATCATCTTTTCAATGCCCGGATATAGGGACGGTTTTTTTAACTCAATTAAAAGCCCGACGCGGTCCGCATATTTGTCCAAGACCTCTTCAAATGAAGGGATACAGGCACCGCTGAATTTTGTAGAAAACCAGCTGCCGGCATCCATTTTTCTGAGCTCATCAAAGGTAAAGTCAGAGACTTTTCCTTTATGGTCGGTTGTGCGGTCTACAAGGGAATCGTGAATCACGACCAGCCTTCCATCCTTGCTTAATTGAACATCAATTTCCAGATAATCTGCTCCCATTTCGATTGCACGGTCATATGAGGGAAAAGTATTTTCCGGGCAGTAGCCGGCAACTCCCCGATGGCCAATTCTTTTTATCTTATGTGAATTATTTGCTATTTTCTTAATGCCGAAAAATGAAATAACTGTAGCTAAAGCTGTAAAAATCACATTTTTCATTACCTTCAAAGTCATTTCTCCTCGCCATTTTTGCTCATCTTAAAGGAAGTGAAAACATTTTGTCAACTGCAGAGGATTACCGAGTTTTGATCCCTGTTCATTCCCAATCCTCATAAACAATTGTACCGCCAGTCAAATCCAGGGTATTTCTTTCTCCTTTATAAAAAAGTTTTCCTTCTTCTTCAACTATAAGGTTTTCATATGTAAATACACTCTTTCCGGAAGGAAGCTGGATGATGATTTTCTCACCCAGTTCTTTTTTGGGGGCTTCTATAGTAATGAGGCTTTGAGAATAAAAATATAATGCTGTAAAGATAGCAGCTAAACATCCCAATAGGACAATTGACACCAGCATAAATTTGCTTTTAGGCTTCTCCATATGCAATTCAGATCTTGTCATGATTCCTATCCCTCCGCTAACCAGATATATTGGTCTATTCCACCATTTTTCACCATTTAATCCTAAATGGATTTTAAATCCTCAAATATGGTATGCAGGAATAGTTATGAAAATGACTATAATAGGGTGAAAGTTAGACAAGCTGAAGAAGCAGCAGTATTAATTTAGAGAAAGTTAAGAAAAATGAAACAATTACTGTTCTTTGTCCGTATATAATTTAAGCTTTAATAGTAAAAAGGAAGGAGGCACGGGATAGATAGCCTGACTATAAAAATGGATAGGGTGCATTTTATGGAATTATTTGGTTTTCCTATTCAGACAATTTATCTAAGCACACTTATTTTTTCTGGTATCTTAATTATTTTGTATGTGTTTTTTGGAGATATGGCAGACGGAATTGGGGAGGGCAGCTTTCTAAATCCAGTACTGATTCTGGCATTTATTACTTTTCTCGCCGCTGCAGGCTATATCTTTGAAATGACAACCTCTCTTAATAGCGCAGTCATTCTTTTGATAGCGGCTGTTATTGCGGTTTTGCTGGATATATTGCTGAATATCTTCGTTCTTATACCATTAGCTTCTGCTGAAGAATCTCTCGTTTACACAGATGAATCCTTAAGGGGGAGAGTAGGTACGGTATTAATTCCTATACCGGAGAATGGTTTCGGTGAGGTTTTAATTGAAAATATAAGCGGGAGAATATCCAAGCCTGCTTCAAGCTATGAAAATACGGTCATAGCAGAAGGAAGCAAAGTGCTGATTGTTGAAGTCGCAAATGGAGTTATTAAAGTGATTGATTATAAAGAATTATAGACAGGGGGACACAATATGTTAATGGTTTGGGTTGTAATTGGAATCGCAGCATTTTTGCTGATTGCTCTGCTAGGTGTGTTCATTACAAAATATCGGACTGCAGGGCCGGATGAAGCGTTAATTGTAACAGGCAGTTACTTGGGAAGTAAAAATGTCCATGTGGACGAATCAGGAAATAAGATAAAAATAATCAGAGGCGGAGGAACATTTGTACTTCCTGTCTTTCAACAGGCAGAGCCATTAAGCCTCCTGTCAAGCAAACTGGAGGTTACCACTCCGGAAGTATATACCGAACAGGGAGTTCCTGTCATGGCAGATGGAACTGCAATTATTAAAATCGGCGGGAGTATTGGGGAAATTGCTACTGCTGCAGAACAGTTCCTTGGTAAATCTAAGGAAGATCGGGAAAATGAAGCGAAAGAAGTTCTTGAAGGACATTTGCGGTCAATTCTGGGATCTATGACGGTCGAAGAAATATATAAAAACAGGGATAAATTTTCCCAGGAGGTTCAAAGGGTAGCGTCACAGGATCTGGCCAAAATGGGTTTGATCATTGTTTCTTTTACAATCAAAGATGTCCGTGACAAAAATGGATATCTTGATTCACTGGGAAGGCCAAGAATAGCGCAGGTTAAGAGGGATGCGGATATTGCCACGGCTGAAGCTGAAAAGGAAACCCGGATTAAACGGGCAGAAGCAGCAAAGGATGCCCAAAAAGCAGAACTTGAAAGGGCAACTGAAATAGCTGAAGCCGAGAAAGAAAATCAAATGAAAATGGCTGACTACAGAAGGGAACAGGATATTGCCAAAGCACGGGCTGACCAGGCATATGACCTTGAGACAGCCAGAGCAAAGCAGGAAGTTACCGAGCATGAAATGCAAATCAGGATTATAGAACGCCAAAAGCAAATTGAGCTTGAAGAAAAAGAAATCTTAAGAAGAGAACGCCAATATGATTCCGAAGTGAAGAAAAAAGCAGATGCAGACAGATATGCTGTTGAGCAGGCGGCAGAGGCAGAAAAGAAAAAGCAAATTGCCGAAGCGGATGCAAACCAATATAGGATTGAATCACAGGCCCGTGCAGAAGCTGAAAGGGTTAGGGCAGATGGGATGGCCAAGGCTGATTCACAGCGCGCCCAAGGTGAATCTGAAGCCGAAATCATTCGCCTAAAAGGTCTGGCAGAAGCAGAGGCAAAGAGAAAAATCGCCGAGGCATTTGAACAGTATGGCCAGGCAGCTATGATGGATATGGTCATTAACATGCTTCCGGAATATGCGAAACAGCTTGCAAGCCCGTTATCGAATATTGATAAGATTACAGTGGTTGATACAGGGAGTGACAGCACTAATGGCGGCGCCAATAAAGTAACCGGCTATGCCACCAACCTGATGTCCACGATGCAGGAAAGCCTGAAAGCTTCATCCGGCATTGATGTGAAGGAGCTTCTCCAAAACTTTTCAGGCAAAGGAAACGTCCGCCAAAGCCTGGAGCAGCTTACTGAGGAAATAAAAGAAAAAGAATCCGTGCAGCCTTCTATAGGTATCCAGGCCACTCTTGCTGATAAGAAATAATGAAATTGCCTATTTTTATCTGGGGAGATAACCTGGAAATGCCGTTATATCAACAAAAATCCGAAGCCTTCAAACCGAAGGCTTCTTTTTTGCGCAGAAAACTGTGTATTTGTCTATCGCACAATCTGGGTGAATTGAATAGGATATATTGAATCAAACAAAGGAGGTAATTGACTATGTCAGACGGTTTCGGACACGGCGGCGGTTTCGCCCTTTTAGTTGTATTGTTTATTTTACTGATTATTATCGGTGCTTCTTGGGGTTACGGTGGATTCTACTAATAAAACAAGCAGACACATTTAATTGGCAAGGGAGGGGATTCTATAATGTATGGCTACGGATATGGCGGCTGTGGATACGGTGGAGCTGGATACGGCGGTTGTGGATACGGCGGCGGTTTTGCGCTAATCGTTGTTCTGTTCATCCTGTTAATCATCGTAGGTGCTTCTTGCTTTAAGTGGTAATAGATTAAAAGAAAAGCAGGGGGCACCTGCTTTTCTTTTGTATGCCTACATACATTTGGATGTGAGTGCCAAAAGCCCTGGTCCATTCCGCGCAGAACAGAAGAACATCCGAGCGAAAGAGTCTGTTTCCGTGCAAAAATACAAAAAAAGCGCGTGCAAAAGGATATACACCGCGCAAACTCGTGTTTCCTAATAAGCCAAATGGGGAAAAGAAGCAGCATAAACGAAACTGGGAGGATTGCAAAATGGATGAACTTAAAACACAGGATCGGGAAAATACGATGAGGGAAATTTACTCCATATTGGAGGGCGGACTTCAGCGGGAAATGCATAAAGGCGAGTACAAGCTTGTTTCAGAATGGGTAAGCGGGTTTAATCTGGAGGAAAGAGCTACGATATTAAATATGCTCAAGGAGCTTACCAATAAGCATATCCGAATTGATTAAGGATATCCGGGGCAGATGCATGTATTCAATTGCTGAACATGAGCCTATTGACAATAATAGCCAGAAGCTTATATACTACAATCAAACAGGTTGAAAGGATGATTTAGGGGCATGAAGTTATAATCTTATTTTTTCTGGTATCTTTTTATATTTAAAAAGTTTAACCCGGAGAACATAGGATTAGTGTGCCCTTTTTTAGTCATTCCTTATCGGAAGTGATGTCTGCTTATTTGTCTTTAAGCGGTTTAGATTTTATTTAGGCGCGCGTTTTTTATGTGTTTGCACCATTTCCAATGATGGGTGCACAGTCCTCTCCGGGTATGGGGAGGTTTTTTTATGTGTGCAAATAAAATCAGCAATCACCGCAATAACAGTATACCGGTTATCATGGCCAGAGATCTTCAAAAGTCATTCGGAGATAAAAGGGTTTTTTCTAATTTGGAATTCGATATTTATCAGCAGGATCGAATTGGTCTTGTTGGCTTAAATGGCACGGGGAAAACTACATTGGCCAATATTTTATTCGGCAGTATACAGGCGGATAAAGGGACAATCGAGCGGATGAAGGAGCCATATAGAATCGCCTATCTGCACCAGTCAGCAGATTATTCTGTGAGTGATATTCATGCTCCTGACCAAAGCCCGGAAGAAGAAATTTTCCATCAGGCAAGCAGATTAGGACTCTCAAAACTCCATGAATGGAAACCGGAAAGGCTTGATTCTTTAAGCGGGGGAGAAAGATTGAAGCTCTCCTTAGCCAAGGTTTGGTCATCAAAACCGGACATGCTGATTTTGGATGAACCCACCAATCATTTGGATTTACAGGGAATCGAGTGGCTTATTAGGGAGATTGGCCAATTCAGCGGTCCTGTCATGATCATTTCCCATGACCGTCACTTTCTTGATCAGGCTGTCCGCAGGATTTTTGAGCTGCAGGAGGGCACTTTAACCATGTATGACGGGAATTACACAGCCTACCGGGAGCAAAAACAGAAAAATTATGACGATCAGCTTCATCAATTTAATGTTCAGCAAAGAGAAATTGATAGGATCGAAAATCAGATGGCCAATTTAAAAAAATGGTCTGAAAAAGCTCACAGGGAATCAACTAAAGGTGGAAGTCCTTCTGAGAATAGGCAGATGGGCTTTAAAGAATACCACAGAGTAAAAGCCAAAAAGATGGATCAGCAGGTGAAGTCAAAAATGAAAAGGCTTCAGCAGGAACTGGATAAGAATAAAATTGAGAAGCCGGCAGAAGAGGCAAAAGTGCACTTTCAATTCGATTCATCAGGCAAACGGGGAAAAAGGATCATTGAAGCTAAAAACCTCTCAAAATGCTTTGGAGACCGGACTCTTTTCAAGGATAGCCAGTTTTATATAAAGCATGGCGAAAAAATTGGTATTCTTGGACCCAACGGGACTGGCAAGACCACTTTTATCCGTATGCTGCTGGAAGAGATTTCCCCTTCAGATGGGGAACTTTGGATTAGCAGCACTTTAAAGATTGCCTATTTAAACCAGGATATTAATGATCTACCGTTAACAAAAAACGCCCTTGAAGCACTTGATCTCAGCGAACGGGAGCAGATTTACAGGGCGAGGACCCTATTAGCAAACCTGGGTATGAAGGAAGCGAAGTTAAAGCGGCCGATTGGACAGCTGAGCATGGGAGAGCGAATCAGGGTTAAGCTTACAGACATGCTTTTAAAGGAATACGACGTCTTAATATTAGATGAACCGACTAATCACTTGGATTTGCCGAGCAGGGAGAAGTTTGAAAAAACGCTCAGGGAATTTTCAGGAACACTCATCATTATTTCGCATGACTTATACTTTTTGGAGAAGTTAAGCACAAGATTGCTTGTATTTGAAAAAAATAAAATCACCAGATTTGATATGAATCTTAAGGAATATCGTATGAAATCCAGAAGGTCCCAGCAGGAAAAAGCTCATGATTCCACAAAAGACCAGATCATGGTGATTGATAACCGCATCAATGCGATACTTGGAGAACTCAGTCTGCTTGTTCCGGGTGACAGCAAATATGCCCAATTGGATAAGGAGTTTAATGGATTAGTAAATGAAAAAAGAACATTGCTAAATCAATAAGTGCAAAAAGGCAGGCCCCTATAATAATGGGCCTGCCTTTACATCTGATTTTACTACTTTTTAGTGCTGTTATTATTCTTCTTTTTTGCATTAATCCACAGTTTTCCATCTGCTGTCTTGCGGGCTTCATTGCCGTAGTCATCCATCACTTTCACTTCAATTTCGGCACCAGGTGCTTTTACATTTGAAGTGGCAGTATAGTAGCCGACATAATGGCCCGGGGAAGTTTCCATCATTGGAAGCTCAGTTGCGTTATTCAGCTGGCCGCCAGCATTTGTTAAAGGCATTCTGATGGCAAAGGTCGCTTTTAACCCTGGTTCACTATCAAATTGGATTTTTACCGATTCGCCTTTTTTAAGCTCCTTATCTTCTGCAGGAAGAAGATTTTCGATGGAAGGAGCGGTATATTTAGCATCGACTGTGATTGTTTTCTCTTCGCTGTTTTTCGCTTTATCCTGTGCTGTTACCGTAATGGTGTTTTCACCTTCATCCAGCAGGATGCGAAGAGCGTATTCACCGTCTGTAACCTTTGCTGTCTGGCCGTTTACTTTTACCCAATCAAGGTTATCGTCAGAAACGGTTCCTTTAACAGTGACTGTTTCTTTATTTGTTTTGGATTTATCTGCAGGGCTTGTAATGGACAGTTCCGGTTTTGTTTTATCATATATTACTTTTACAGGTTCAGAAGCATCAGTGGACCCTGACTCTGTTGATGCTTTGGCAGTAAGTGTGTTTTCCCCTTCAGTAAGTGGAATCTCTGCTGAGAAAGTGCCTTCGTCTGTACTATCAGCCGATGCGACCTCTTCTCCATTATTAAATACTTTTACAGTTGTGGTAGGGGCGGAAGTACCTTCAATTGTAACTTTACCCTGGTTCGTAAATGTTCCATCCGCAGGAGAAGTAATGACAGGTGCTGTAACTTCATAGTTGACTGTCGCGCGGATCATATAGTTTCCTTCATCTTCAGGCGACGGTGACCATGCTCCGCCTACAAACTGCCAGCTGCGTCCTGCATTCTCTCCATCCTCATCTGTGCCAAGACCAGGAGCATTAGGATTTGGTGATGATTGGATATAGACCATATAGAAGTCTCCATTTGTAACGATTCCTTCGTCACTTAGATCTACATGTGTCCATTCACCGTTTCTTAATGCTGTCGCTTCAAATGGGCCTGCAAGTTTCTTGCCTGGGGCTCCATCCGGTCCGCTTGCATCGTATACTTCCACTTTGAAGTCTGTACCGCCCGGAGTCGGCCAGCTTGTATCCCAGAAGCGGAATAATCCGCCGGTAACCATTGCGCTGTCATGGCCGGATGCAAGGGACATCTTAACTGCCCAGCCATTGCCGGCATCGTAAAATGCACGTGCATTTTCAGCTGTACCATCGTCATATCCGATTTCACCCGGATAACCGATAAATGGCTTAAGCTCAATGTTTTGATCAAGAGTTGAGCCGCCTTCGATCGTGATGCTCTGCTCTTTGCTGTAGTAGGAAGGTGCCATTGCTTTTAAAGTGTATGTGCCTTCGTAGGCTGTGAGTGTATATTCACCGTTTTCATTTGTTGTTACTGGCTGTACTGCCGCATCCTCAATTAAAAGAAGCGTAGTATTTGCAACAGGCTCTCCAGTTGCTTCATTTGTCACAACACCTGTGACAGTGCCTTTTGGTATTTCCTCAAGGACAAAATTTGCAGTCGCTTCTCCATCCTGCGGTATATTTACATTTTGTGTTTGAGAACGATAGCCGTAAGCTTCTGCTTTTACAGTGAAATCACCTGATGCATGTGTCATCTCAAAAGATCCGTTTTGCGGATTAGTAAATACGGACCTGCCTGATTCCAGCACACTTACTTCGGCAGTAAGCGGAAGAAGCACTGGGACCGGCTGCTGCTGTTTCTCATCATCTTTTGCAAGAGTATCCTTTTTAGGAACAATTTTATCAGGATTTACCTTTTCCTTCTTTAATTCTGCAAAAGGTTTATCTTTGCTGAGGCCAAGCTGTGCTTTGCCTGCAGGTTCTGCTGGAGTATCAGATAACCTCACATCATCAATATACCAGCCTTGCTTCTGAACAGAGCCATCGGTAGTCACATTGAAGGCGACATAAATTCTCTGTCCAGCATACGCACTTAAATCTACTTCTCCATTAACCCAGCCTGTTGTATTGCCGTTTACGCGAAGAGCCTGTTCCCAGTTTTCCATATCTGTTGATACAAAAACGTGACCATAATCATAACGGTTTTCAAGCTCGTGCCATTGCTTGAATTGAAGGTAGGCATCTCCTTCCGGCAGGTCGATAGGAGGCATCTGGAGATTCATGTTTGCTCTATTTGCATAGTTGCCGTCAAGTTTAGTTGCAAATACTTTTTCCCCGGATGCTGCATTACCAGGACCTGAAGATGGAATTCCCCACTCCCAGCTATTTTCCGGTCCATACGAAGTCCAGCCGGCCGGCTGTGATTCGAAGTCCTGAGAATAGCCAATGCTGATTCCTGGTCTTACTGCCACTTCATAGGAGTCTGTTTCAGTTAAATTCCCGCCAAAATCATTGACCTTCCATTTATAAGTTACAGAAGGTTCAGCTATGTCTTCTCCAGGAATAACTGCCTGATACGTACCATCTTTATAGTTGCCTGCTGTTCTTTCGGCCTCAATAGCGGCCCAGCTGCCGTCAGCTTTTAAGTATTCAAGATCCACTCTTGTGACGCTTACATTATCTGATGCAGTCAATTCAAGTGCTAGATCCATTCCTGCATATGTTTCCTGAGGTGCTTCATGATTGGCTTCAGGAGCTTCGGAATCATCTCCTTCTTTTGCAACCTGGCCTTTGATTTTTCCAAGACCGGTCAGTACGGAAGAAACCGCATCGAAGGCATTTACGAGTCCGTAGCCAAAACCATTATTTGGTGTCTCAGGATAAGTACCATTTGTCAAAGGAGTAGAGGTGGTCAGCAGAATTTCCTCCATCTCTTCAACAGTCAGACTTGAGTCAACCTGGCGGAGCAGCGCGGCAACCGCAGAAACATGCGGCCCAGCCATGGAGGTTCCGTTCCAGCCGCCTTCATATCCGCTTCCGGGAACTGAGGAACGTATGTTAACGCCTGGTGCAGATACATCAGGCTTAACTTCCTGATATGGAGATGGCCCTTGCAGTGAAAAGCTTGCTAAGCCATTATTAATATCGGTCGCACCAGTAGCAAATGATTCCGGGTAGTTTGCTGGGGTTGCAACTGAACCAGGTCCGCCTGGATTAAACAAAGTAGTGTTTCCTGCAGAGAATTCCGGGAAAATTTCAGCTGCACGCCATGCCTGCACCATTGGACGATACCATTCATCCAGTCCAGGTCCGCCGCCCCAAGAATTATTGACAACATCAGGCGCTTTCTCAGGATGGGGATTTCCTTCAGCATCCTTTGGAGCCAGGATCCATTCACCGGCTTCAAGAAGGTCTACATCAGTTCCGCCGTTTGCAGTAAAGGCTTTTACTGCGATCCATTTCGCACCAGGTGCAACACCGATCTGATTGCCTCCATTCGGCTCGGCACCAACCATAGTTCCAGTTACGTGGGTTCCGTGACCCTGATCATCGTAAGGAACTGTCTGGCCTGCAGTGGCATCAAACCAGCTGAATTCATGTACTGGAGAATCAGGCTGTGCAGGGTTATAGCCCCGGTACTTTTCTTTTAATGCCGGGTGATTCCACTGAACACCTGTATCAATGGATGCAACGACTGTACCGGATCCGTCAATTCCCATTTCCCATACAGCAGGAGCTCCGACGCGGTCAATGTTCCATTCGATCGAGCGGGTTTCTGCTTGTGTTTTAAGAGATTTTTCAGCCTCTTTAACAGGTTTATGAAGCTGTCTTGTTTCATTTGGAAGAATCTTTTCTACTTCAGGGAATACTGCGATTTGCTCCATAACGTCTTTTGTAGCTGTTACTGCAATTGCATTGACGATGTAGAAGGATTGAACATCTTTTGCCTTGCCGTCTTTTTCCTGTTTTTGAAGGAAGTCGGCGACATGGCCTTGAGTTTCAATAGCTGTAGATCTTAGTGAGGATAGGACTGCAGAGCGTTTCATGTATTTTGATTTAGAGGGTGTCAGTTTTTGTGATGCAGCCGCTTTTTCAGCCTTCTTGACTGCTGCTGAAGTATCGGCCTGTTCTTTGAATTTAATCAGGAATGTTACTTTATCTTCTTTATCAAATTGTTTAAGCAGTGAGCTGTTAATTTTGCTTTTTGCTGTCTGAGGAGCAGCTTTCTTAACTGAAGTATGCGGAGAGCTCTTGCTTTCTGCCGATCCCATGCCTGGGAACATCAGCGGCAAAATTAGAAAAGCTGTCAGCATCACATAAAGAATGCGATTCAAAGATTTTCTTTTTCTTTTCAAAAAATTCCCTCCTTGTTTTGTTAATTCATTTAAACTGCTAGTTTGCAATGAAGAACTCAACCACCTCCTATGGGTACTTTCCAAAAATGGAAAACCCTGCCGTTACCCTGTACTTTAGCTAAATTAAAGGCTGGAGATTGTCGAAAAATAAAGTTTTTTGCAGTGCTTTTATGAAAATGGCTATAAGGCTTCATAGGTCACTAAGGGTTACAGGCTTAAAGAATGAACTTTTTATGGTTATTAATAGAGTAAAAGTATTATTTTTCCATATAGTCAAATGAATCTTGGAAAAAATAAGGAAAAGGAGGGAGGCAGTATTTTCACAGAATGATAAAATAAATTAAAAGGGTGGAGAACTTAAAGGAAACCTTTACTCAAAATTGGAAAAAATGAATCGAAGATGGGTAGTCTGGGGTGTAACTTTATTCATCTTTTTACAGGTTAAATGAGATTGAAAAAAGTTACGGTTAAAAAGGCGCTTTCTCGGATTTTTCTCAAATTTGATGCTAAGGAATCAGATTGTTTTAAAATATAGGATAAATGAACAGGTTCCGGATTATTGGTTTTACCAAATGTTTTACATAAACAATAGAAAAGTGTTTCTTTTCTGGTTTTTATTCGTCTAATAATATGCGAGGGGGCGCCACAATGGAGAGAATAACGGCAGAAGCGTTTGAAGATATATACAGCGAGTACAGCGATCGAATTTATGGATACATATTTCTTCTCGTAAATGATAAGGAAGTGGCGGAAGATCTGACACAAGACACCTTTATCAAAGCCTACAAATATATGAATCAATTTAATGGGGAGTCCCAGATCTTTACGTGGCTTGTCCGGATATCCAGAAATGTAGCCATTGATTATTTGCGCAAAAAAAGCAGATTCAAATTTTTCTCTATAGAAAAATTCCAACTCCAATCAGATGAAGATACTCCTACAGAGATAATGATTAAGGGTGAAAAAGTTACACTCTTATATGAAGCAATTCGCCATTTGAAATTAAGCTATCAAGAAGTGCTGATTTTGAGAAAAATAAAGGAGTTTTCCATTAAGGAAACGGCTGAAATCTTGAATTGGTCTGAAAATAAAGTGAAAATCACCACTTCCAGGGCACTCGCAGCGCTAAAAAAAGAATTGCAGAAAAGGGGGGAAGTCCATGAAGAGCTCATTCGGATCCGATAATTCCTTTCGAGAATTGGGACGAATTCCGCGGTCTCAAAAGCAAAAGCAGGAGAGTCTGCAAAAAATATTGAGGAGCATAGAGGAAAAACCTGAAAGAAAGAAAGCTATTTTCCCGAGATTTTTATCTGCTGCCGCTGTAATGGCTGCTTGTGTCATGTTCGCTTTCATTATTTTTTCTGAGGATACTATTACCAATGGCAGCAGCAGTTCAGAGATGCTTGGGAATAGCTTTATAAGCCAAACAACTATTGCTATGTCAGAAACCGAGAAAAGCTTCTCTGCCGATGGAAAGTATTCGGCAGAAATCGCGACTGTAAAAGATCCAAAGTGGGAAAACACGGCAAGAAATGCCATAAATTCGGCAATCCCTTCAGAGGCAGTCATTGATGCCAAACCAACCTATGATATCCAATTTAATTTAAAGGGAAAAGAACCGGTAAAGATGAAAGTCTGGAACGAGCAAGGCGAAGTTTACTTTAAGCTAATTGACAGTGAAGAAATTTATTCAGTTCCTCCTGCGGAGGGCTCTATATTTATTGAATATATAAAGGCAATCGCACAAAGCATTCAAAATACTCCTTAATTTGACTCCAGTAAGGGGTCATTTTTTTTAGGCTGAAAGGGCTGGATTTTGACAAATATCGAGAATTTTTTCAAATAAATGTTTTATCCCAGATTAAAAGGGTAGTACTTACTTAGTTAATAAAAATTTTTATTCGCTTGATTCCTGCAGGCAGGGAATAGGCAGAAGATTAAAGCTGAAAATTATAAATATTAGGGGGAGCATCATGAAAAAAGGACTTCTTTTTATTATTTCCGCATTCCTGCTTATTGGAACATTAGCAGGCTGTTCCGGGGAAAGTGCTCAGGCAGAAAAGACGAAGGATGGAAAGGTCGTTGTTGATTTTTGGAGTTTTTGGGGTTCAGAAACAAGAAGGCCAATTATTGAAAAAATCATAGATGATTTTAACAAATCACAGGATGAGGTTTTTGTTAAGCATACATATTTGCCTTGGGGAGATATTTGGACAAAGAACTTGGCATCCGTTGCTGCCGGTAATCCTGCTGATGTTATCATTAACGATATTAATTCGGTCGGCCAGCGGGCAGAAAATGGACAATCTGAAGATTTGAGCAAGTATATCGATGATTCATTTAAAGACCAGTTTTACCCGCATTTATGGGAAACGGTAATGTACGAGGACAAGGCTTATGCAGTTCCATTTAATACAGATACCAGATTGCTATTTTACAATAAAGATGCTTTCAAAGAAGCAGGCCTTGACCCGGAAAAACCGCCTGCTACATGGGTTGAACTGGAGGAGTATGCTCAGAAGCTGGATGTTAAAAATGGAGATCGCTATGACCGGGTTGGCTTTTACCCGCTTTGGGGCAGTATCGGTGCAGCAAGCTGGATGACAAGCGCTGATGGCGGAAAAGGATTCATTCAAGATGGCAAACTTTATATCAATACTCCTAAAAAGCAGGAAGCGCTTCAATGGCTGCTGGGATGGAAGGAGCGTCTCGGCGAGAAAACAGTTCAGTCATTTGAAGCTGAATTTGGAAGTGAACAGTCAAATCCGTTCATTGCCGGCAAAGTGGCAATGTGGGTGGATATCGGTACATTTTACACACAAATTCGTGATTATGGCAATGATATGAATTTTGGGGTTGCCCCGATTCCTGCATATAAAGAAGGTTCCGGGAACTGGAGTGATGGAGGTGGGTTCGTAGCTGAAATTCCTAAAGGAGCCAAACACCCTGAGGAAGCTATGAAGTTTATCGAGTATCTTACAGGTCCAGAAGCTCAAAAATATTGGGCTATGAAAAATTATGATAATGTCGCAAATAAAGAAGCTGCAGAGGCCGTGGTAAAGGAACTTAAAGGTGATGATCAATATGTATATGAAGCGACTGTGAAAAACCTGGATCAGACACAATTATTCCCAGTCCCGACAGAGTATCCCGATTACCAGAATCGCATTAATCCTCATATAGACAATGTTCTGCTAGGTAAAACCAAGCCTGAAAAAGCGCTGGAAAAAGCAGAAGAAGATGTTGAAAAACTAAAGAAAAATTAGAACAAAGAGAGAAGGGCAATCCTTCTCTCTTTATAAATACTATAAAAAGAAGGTGTAAGGGTTGAAATCATATGAGACAACGATTGAGCGCCGGGGAGCAGATTTGCAGGAAAAAAAGGGAAGGCATCATCACACAGACGGCTGTCACGCCAAACAAGAGAAAATATCTTTGGCTATCTATTTATCAGCCCGTGGATAATCGGATTTCTGGGACTGACACTTGGCCCGTTATTATTTTCCTTATTTGCCAGTTTTACAGACTATAATATCACTTCAAAAATGAATTTTATCGGTCTTGATAATTTCAAACGCATGTTTACGATTGATGACCTATTTAAAACGTCACTATGGAACACTTTATATTACGTTTTATTCTCTGTCCCGCTGACCACAGCAGGGGCGATTTTTCTGTCGGTTCTTCTAAATCAAAAAGTAAAAGGCATGAAATTTTTCCGCACACTTTATTATCTGCCTGCTATCCTCTCAGGTGTTGCAGTTTACTTTTTATGGATGCAGCTGCTGAGTCCGTCAACAGGTCTGGTTAATACGTTCCTGGCATGGTTTGGAATTGAGGGGCCAGCATGGCTGTTTGACCCTGAATGGACAAAGCCAGCTTTGCTTTTGATGAAAATGTGGAGTGTCGGCGGAGGAATGCTTCTATATCTGGCAAGTCTGCAGGGGGTATCAAATTCCCTTTATGAAGCAGCGGATCTGGATGGGGCCGGTGTAGTGCAGAAATTTTTTTACATCACATTGCCTATGATTTCGCCGATCATTTTCTTTGATGTGCTGACAAGTACGATCGGTTCATTTCAAATTTTCCAGGAGGCTTATGTCATGACGGAGAATGGAAGCGGCGGACCTGGAAATTCGCTTCTGTTCTATAATCTTCATATGTGGAATAATGCGTTTGAGGTGTTTGACATGGGCTATGCCTCTGCAATGGCCTGGCTGCTGTTTATTGTCGTTATGATACTGACAATCATTAATATGAAAATCGGTAAAAAATGGGTTCATTATGAGGGAGGAGATGATAAATGAGAACTGCTGCAGCACCGAAGTTTTATGAGACGAAAAAATTCAAAGATAAAGTAAAGCAGGCGATTGTTTTCATCGTTTTATTAGCAGGAAGTGTACTGGTAATATCTCCGCTTTGGTGGATGATTTCGACTTCTTTGAAATCCCCTGCAGAGATAGCTCAATATCCGCCGACCTTTATGCCAAAAGAATTCCATTTTTCCAATTATGTTGACGCCTGGAAATCAGCACCGTTTACCCGCTGGGCTATGAATACATTCTTTATTGCCTTTTGCGGAATGGCGGGAAGCGTTATTGCCAATTCGCTGGTTGCTTATGCATTCGCAAAGATCCGTTTTAAAGGAAGGAATGCTTTGTTTATAGTTGTGTTATCAACCATGCTGATCCCAGGGTTTGTCACCATGGTGCCTCAGTACATTTTATTCTCCAAGCTTGGCTGGGTAAATACGTATCTGCCTCTGATTGTTCCGGCCTTTTTAGGGAGTGCCTTTTTCATCTTCCTGCTTCGCCAGTTTATGATGACCATTCCGAATGAACTTATTGAAGCAGCTGTTCTGGACGGTGCTAATCATATTCAGATATGGTGGCATATCATGCTGCCATTGACGAAGCCGGCGCTTATTACTGTAGCCATTTTCTCATTTAATGGCGCATGGAATGACCTTCTTGGTCCGTTATTATATTTAAATGATGAAAGTCTCTACACCCTTCAAATCGGTCTTCAAACCTTCAAGGGAACTGTACAGACACAATGGCATTACCTGATGGCCATGTCAGTTATGGTATTATTGCCTGTAGTGCTGTTATTTTTCTTCTTCCAGAAGCACTTTATAGAAGGTTCGAATATCGCATCAGGCACGAAAGGATAACAAAAACGGCTAAGCCATTCGCTTAGCCGTTCTTTTCATTGTATAGGGCAATAGGTTCTCCATTCCCCGTCAACACACACCTTATGGCGGGGAACATAGCATTCAATGACCACAGAATCCGGATTCAGCCCGTTTTCTTCAAGCTGGAATGATACTGAAGCTTCGGACTCAGTGTTAGCGGATGAGCAGGGATACCCGCCGCGCCATTCATACTTCGTACAGTAGTAGCATAGCTGGGCGGATACTGTGGCTTTATCGGAAGAGACTGTATTGCTTTTAGCCGCTTCTTTAATCAGCTGTGTTTTTTTCAATTCTACTTCTGTTAAATAATCAGTAAAGGTGCTGTCTTTTGAGATATCTATTTTGGTCTCTTCCTCAGATTTCAGGTCTTTTACATAAAAAGCCTGATCCTCAATAAGCCTGCTGAAATCAACCAGCCGCACTTTTAATTCCTTCCCAGACTCAAATGAGAAAGATAGTAGGGACGAGAAATTTACGAGAGCTTTTTCATCTAAGGAAATTTTTTTTTCGTTGTATTCAATTTCATATTGCACTGTCCAGCCATATTGTTTTCCTTTTTCATCAATAAGAGCTTTTGGCTGGGTGGAGGCATCTTTTAAAATAGAAGATTTGAATTCTTTAAACTCATCAGATTTTAACACGGCTTTCATGAAATCTTTCTCAGTCAAACCAGCCGAATTACTTTTGGGCTGTGCAGAAACATTGCCTGAGAAAACTAGTAAAATAGTCAATAATAAGAAAATATACTTTTTCATCACATACCTCCTAAAAAGTATTGTCCAATATAAGATTAACCTATATTTCCATAATTAGGAATGGTGCGATGTGATTATATTTATCTAGTATATTTTATCTAATCTAAATAAAAAAACTGCCTATTTGGTAAAAGCCTTTTTTAGGCAGATTAATCAATATTATAGAAGCTTTTTGTATTATCATAAAGCTTCTTAAGGGCGCTGCTGAAAGATATTTCTTTTAGTTCAGCAAGGGAACTGATGGAATGGGCCATCATGGAAGGGTGGGTAGGTTTGTTTTTAAAAGGGCCCTCGAATTCCCATGGGCCGTCTGTTTCTGCCATCAACTTATCCAGCGGGTAATCCCGTACGAGGCCCTGTATTTCTTTTTCATACACGATATCTGGAGTAAAGGATATGTAATAGCCATTGGAAATCAGCCTGCTTGCTGCTGCAGTGTCACCTTTAAACCAGTGGAAATGAGCCTTTTTAATCGAATGCTTTTCCAATAAATTGCACACAATCTGTGCATCATCATAAATTGCATGGAGGACAATGGGCTTATCCTGTTTTTTTGCAAGCTTTATGAATTCTTCGAGAAGTTCAATATATCCGCCTGGGATCTTGCTCCCATTAGGTCTCAAATAGTATGGAAGGCCAACCTCGCCAATAGCAGCCATCTGCTCTGTGTGAATCTTTATCCAGCTGAAAAGATCTGAAATATCATGATCATTGGGCAGTACCTGTTCAGGGTGAAAACCAAATGCAGGTTTAACAAAGTGATAGATTTCTGCAAGAGCAAGGTTTCTTTTGCAGGAGTTTAAATCGCTTGAAACTGTAACCAGTGAAAGCTTAAACGGCAATTTATGAAACATTTTTTCTAAATCAATATCGCTGTACTTATCAAGATGAATATGGGCATCAATATAATTATCCATGCTGCTGCCTCCTAATGATTTTTCAGCGCATGATGAATGCTTCTTTTGCATTCAAGGAAATTTTCATCCAGAAAAATTTCCTCCATTCGCGGCCGCCCAAAAGGCACTTTATATTCTTGAACCACTCTAGCAGGCTTGCTGCCGAGTATTAATATTCGATCAGAGAGGTAAATGGCTTCTTCGATATTGTGAGTGACAAACAGAATCGTGGGCTTATGTTCATTCCAAATATCGAGAAGCCATTTTTGCATATCAAGACGGGTAAGCTCATCCAAAGCTGAAAAAGGTTCATCCAGCAATATGATTGGCTGCGGGCTTAATAGTGCCCGGATAAAGGCGGTCCTTTGCTTCATGCCTCCTGATAATTCATGAGGAAACGCATTTTCATAGTCACCGAGTCCGGCTTTTTGAAGCATTTTTCTGGCTGTTTCGGGATCGGGTCTCCCTATAATTTCCTGGCCAAGCAGAACATTCTGAAGGATAGTTCTCCAAGGCATCAGGGAAGGTGTCTGGGGCATATAGCTGATTGAACCGCGTTTGCCGCTGATTTCGGAATCCCCTAGCATTATGGACCCTTCATCAGGCAGTAGCATCCCGCCAATCAGGTTAAAGATAGTGCTCTTTCCGCTGCCTGATGGACCTAAAATCGAAACAAACTCCCCTTCATTTACTTGAAAACTCAAATTGCTTAAAACCTGATTTGAATCAAAATTTTTCGTTAGAGAATTAACCGATAATTGTATCATTTCCTCCCACTCTCCCTGGACTTCCATTTAATAAGCAAACGTTCTGAAAGTAATATACCTCCAAAAAGCAGCAAACTTAACAGCATAATCGCAAGTATGGCTACAAAAACACGGTCTGTCCGAAAGGAAGAAGACGCTAGAGTCATATAAACCCCTATTCCGGCTTTGGCTCCGAGCCATTCAGATATTACAGCACCCATCACACTATAGGTCGCAGAGATCTTTAGCCCTGAAAATAAAGATGGAAGGGAATGGGGAAGCTCCAGCTTCCAAAACAGCTGTCCTCTGCCGGCTCCAGCCATCAGCATATAATGCCTGAGATCTGCTGGAGTTTGCCGAAAACCATCCAATGCTGCAACAGTAATGGGGAAGAAGCATACCAGCGTAATGACAATAAGTTTTGGAAGTATGCCAAATCCAAACCATACAACCAGTAAAGGAGCCAGAACAATTATTGGCACATTCTGTGAAAGGATGAGAAGCGGGTAAACAGACTCTCTTATAAAAGGCAATAAGTGCAATATAACAGCTGTAAGCAATCCAATGGCAGTGCCAATGGCAAATCCACATAGTGATAGCAGGACTGTCGATTGAAGATGCGGGCGGAAGCCCTCCCAACCCAAAACTGCCTCCTGAATGATATCTGTCGGGGGAGGCAGGAGCCAAGCAGGGACTTCTGCCAGATTTACCCCCACCTCCCAGAGAATGAATAAAAGGAGGAGAACCGCAGCCGGTCTCCACCCTTTTCTGAATACCTTGATCATGGACGGTACTTCTCCGTTAAATCACTCATTTCAATTCCAGCGGGCTGATAGAGAATCTTAACCTGTGAGATTACGTTGCTGCTGCCTTTTTCAATCATTTTTCTGTTCATGTCAGCAATGATTTTCAATAAGTGTTCTAAATCGCCTTCCATCGTTGTTTCAAGGGGATGCACTTCGTACTTAACACCGGATTGCTGAATGATACTGATTGCTTCATCAACGTATGGTATAACATTTTCCCCATCTTTTGTTTTTGGTATGATTTGAATGCTTACAAGTGCGTTTGCCATTTAATAACTCTCCTTATTCCGGCAGGAAGTCATTTGTAAATGCTTTGCCGGCATCTAATTCTTTATCTAAAAGACCATTTTCATGCATCCAGTCTGCATAGTTTTCCCAGACCTCAAGCTTTTGTTCTCCCCATCTGGCAGCATCATCCTGATAGCGCGGGGATAGCCACTCCTGGCTCTTTTTGACCAATTCGCTGTCCAGGTCAGGAGCATTCTTTAACAAGATATCAGCTGCTTCCTCGGGCTGGTCGATTGCAAATTCATAGCCTTTGGCTGCAGCATTTACAAATGCTTTAACAGTTTCCGGATCATCTTCAATCATTTTTTCACTCGTAGCCAGAACAGGCGTGTAGTAATCCAGTTTTTCTGAGTAGTCTGTGAGGTAGACCATATTAATCTTTTCCCCCCGAAGCTCAGCTTCTACACCTGTCCATCCGTAATAAATCCATGCGAAGTCTATATCTCTTTTAACAGCGGTAAAAAAATCTGCATCACCCATGTTAACGATTGAGACCTTTTCAACATTGGCGTTTTCCTTCTTCATTAGGGAGTCTATTACCGATTTTTCTACAGGAGCTCCCCAGCCGCCATACGTTTTTCCTTCAAAGTCTTTCGGCGATTTAATATTTTTTTCAGCAGGGGATGCAAAACCGGAAGTATTATGCTGAATTACAGCTGCTATCGATACAAGGGGAACGCCCTGTACACGGGCTTCCGTGATGCTTTCCTGATAGCTGACACCGAAATCAGCCTTGCCTGATGCAGTCAATTGATCTGCACCTGCTTCACCTGGCATGATAATTTCGACATCGAGTCCTTCTTCTTTAAAATATCCTTTGTCCTTTGCGGCATATAAGCCGGTATGATTGGTATTGGGTGTCCAATCCAATACAACAGTAACTTTTTTCAAACCTTCTTTGCTGTCTGCTTCTTTGCCTCCAGTCTTATTATCCGTTCCATTACCGGCACAGCCTGAAAGAAGCAGCAGTGTACAGATAACTGCAATCCACTTTTTCATAAGTAATCCTCCTAAAAACCTTTATGTAATAAGGAAAGTTGATATTAGTCTGCCCTGAAAAATAAAAAACGCCCCGGCATAATACCGGGACGCATATAAAAAAACATTTTATTATGTTTAAGAATATGTTCCCTACGCCGGTATTAGCCAGATCAGGTTCAAAGGGTCAGCATCTTAAGGATGAAGTCTCAACCGGCACACCGGTTCCCCTACATTTCTTGCTATTTAATTTTAACAGGCATGAATACTTTCCATTATTTATTATAGCAGACAATATCAAAATGGACATCATTTTGAACGTTATTTCATTTCAATAGTCCGGCTCTCTTTCCAGGTTTTGAATTTCTCAATTTCACCTGTAATCTGGCTGACGGCAAAACCAAGTACTGCTGCATCATCAAGGATACCCATTCCGATTAAAAAGTCTGGAACCAGGTCGATAGGAGAGACAAAGTATAGGATGGATGCAATAATAAAGATAATTGATTTTTTGGAGATATGCCGGTAATCACCTTTTGACCATGCCTTAACTAAATCGATCAGCAGCTGAAACTTTTCCCATATATCACTTAACGAAGATTTGTTTTTCTCAGCTTTAAGTGTAGCTTTTTTTAGCAGGCCTTTTGTTTTTTCGGGATCATCCGCATAGCGTTGTGCCCTGGAAGAAAATTTTTTATAGCCGTCCTTATAATCTTTCGTTTCTATTTCAGGCATAGCCATCACTCCTATATTGATAATTCGTAAAAACAGTTATAATCTATTATTTACCGCATACCTGACATGACATAAACATTTAACCAGGAGAAAAAAATGGAAATAGCCTTCAAACCTTCAAACCTGTGAAAATATTTTAGTGGGAGCTGGTATTTATGCTTGAGAAATGGCTGAAGGAATCAAATTATACAGTAATACTATCTGGAGCAGGTATGTCAACTGAAAGCGGTCTGCCTGATTTCAGGTCAGCCAATGATGGCTTATGGAACGGGAAAGACCCTGGGAAAATTGCCAGTACTGAAGCATTGAATGAAAATGTGAAGGAGTTTATAGAATTTTATCGGCACCGGGTAATCGGGCTCAAGGAGTGCAGCCCTCATAAAGGCCACTATATTCTTGCTGATTGGGAAAAGAGAGGCATTTTAAAGAGTATTATCACCCAGAATGTGGATGGATTTCATCGGCTGGCAGGGAGTGAAAATGTATCAGAGCTTCATGGGAATCTACAGACACTCCATTGCCAGGAATGCAAAAAAGAGTTCCCGAGCGAGGGATATTTGCATGGACACGTTCAATGTAATTGCGGGGGGCTGCTTCGTCCTTCAGTAGTTCTGTTTGGGGAGATGCTGCCTGAGCAGGCTTTAGATTTTGCAGCGGAAGAATCAGAAAAGGCAAAACTATTTATTGTTCTCGGATCATCCCTGACTGTGACACCAGCCAATCAGTTTCCGCTGATAGCAAAACAAAACGGAGCAAAACTGGTGATTATTAATATGGAACCCACTGATTTTGACTTTTATGCTGATGAAGTGATCCATGAGCGCAAAATTGGTGAAGTTCTCGAAGAACTTGATCGTGCCTTAATGCAGCGGGAGAATGAGAAATTATAAAAACTATGATTTTTTGAGCCAATCCCCTATAATGGACAATGAACATGATTACTGCTGTTTCAAGCGATATGATATATAAGGAGTGTTCAGCATGTTATCAAACATCGGTATTCCAGGCTTAATTCTCATCCTGGTTCTTGCTCTTATTATTTTTGGTCCTAAAAAGCTTCCTGAAATAGGGAGAGCATTCGGGGAGACCTTAAAAGAATTTAAGAAATCTACCCGTGATCTCACTAAAGATGATGATGATGATAAAAGAAAATAGCCTACTGGTTTAGAAACCGGCTTTGCAGACGATTAGTCTTCGAAGCCGGTTTTTCTATTTTTTGGCTTCGAACCGAGTGAATGGGTATAGAAAAAAAGGAAAAGAAAAAATAGTTGACTAACATGTATATACAAGATAGAATGAAAGCGTAAACAGTTCATGTATATACAAGTTAGTTTGTGTGTAATGGATAGATTTATAAAAATCGAGAACGATAATAAGAACCTTATAACTGTTTTTTTCTTTAATATGAAAACGGTAACAGGAGGAGAGTGTAGAATGGCCACAAATAAAGAGTCAGCAGAGCAAATCGTAGAAGCTATCGGGGGAAGGGATAATATCGCTGCGGCCACTCATTGCGTAACAAGGCTGCGTTTTGCATTAAAAGATGAAGGAAAAGTCAATAAAGAAAAGCTCGAAGATATTGATATTGTAAAAGGTTCATTTTCCACCAATGGACAATTCCAGGTTGTAATTGGACAAGGCCTCGTTGATAAAGTATATAAAGAAATGACAGATGCAACCGGTATTGGCGAATCGTCAAAAGAAGAAACCAAAAGTGCAGCTGCCGAAAACTTAAATCCCCTGCAGCGTGGAATTAAAACACTGGCTGATATTTTTATTCCAATCCTTCCGGCTATCGTAACAGCTGGTTTGCTGATGGGAATTAACAACATTATGACAGCGCCGGATATTTTCTTCGATGATAAGTCGTTTGTTGAAGTTTATACAAACTGGGCTGATCTGGCGAGCATCATTAACCTGATTGCCAATACTGCTTTCGTATTTCTTCCAGGCCTGATTGGATGGAGTGCTGTAAACCGGTTTGGCGGCAGTCCGCTACTTGGTATGGTACTTGGTTTGATGCTGGTGCACCCGGATCTTTTAAATGCATGGGGCTATGGTGCAGCAGAGGAAGTTCCGAAGTGGAATTTATTTGGTCTTGAAATTGAAAAAGTAGGTTACCAGGGCCAGGTGTTGCCTGTATTATTTGCTTCATATGTATTGGCCAAGATAGAAGTATTTCTGCGAAAAAGAATTCCTGATGCGTTTCAGCTTCTGACTGTCGCGCCAATCGCTTTGCTTATTACTGGATTTCTTTCTTTTATTGCCATCGGACCAATTACATTCACGATCGGCAGCTGGATTACAAATGGAGTTGTCGGAATCTTTGATGCTGTTCCGGCCCTTGGAGGTTTGATTTACGGAGGATTATATGCACCTCTTGTTATCACTGGCATGCATCATACATTCCTGGCAGTCGATCTTCAGCTAATCGGCAGCATTGGCGGCACATTTTTGTGGCCGATGGTGGCACTATCCAATATTGCACAGGGTTCAGCCGCTTTTGCCATGATGCTGTTAAGCAAAGGGAACGAAAAGCTGAAAGGGCTTGCGCTCACTTCTTCCATTTCAGCGTGGCTGGGTGTAACGGAGCCGGCGATGTTTGGGGTTAACCTTCGATTTAAGTATCCGTTCTTTGCAGCGATTATTGGATCAGCTGCAGCAGGCATATTCATCACTATTAATGGAGTTAAGGCACCGTCAATTGGAGTAGGCGGCTTGCCGGCATTCTTCTCTATCTTTGCGGAAAACTGGGGTGCTTTCTTTATTGGAATGGGAATTGCACTTGTAGTGCCGTTTGTATTAACTTTAGCTTTCTCGAAATTTAAAAAAGCTTAAATAAAATGATTGATGCCATGGAGTTCTATGATTCCATGGTATCGCCATTTTTAGGCTTGCTCAATATTTTATTATACCGGAGGTTGCATTATGAAGAAGCAATGGTGGAAAGAGAGTGTAGTTTACCAAATCTACCCTCGAAGCTTCATGGACAGCAATGGAGATGGAATAGGAGATCTGCAGGGAATTATCTCAAGGCTTGATTACTTGAAAGAGCTTGGAATTGATGTGGTCTGGCTTTCTCCAGTTTATAAATCACCAAATGATGATAACGGCTATGATATCAGTGATTATCAGGAAATTATGCGTGAGTTTGGAACTATGAAGGATTGGGAACAGCTTCTTGGAGAGCTGCATAAAAGAGACATCAAACTCATTATGGATCTGGTGGTGAACCATAGTTCAGACGAGCATTTCTGGTTTTCAGAAGCAAGGAAATCGAAAGATAATCCATACAGGGACTACTATATATGGTGTGAAGGAAAGAATGGAAAGGAACCGAATAACTGGGGCAGTAATTTCGGGGGATCTGCCTGGGAGTTTGACGAAAGTACAGGAGAATATAATTTGCATCTGTTTTCAAAAAAACAGCCTGATCTAAACTGGGAGAATCCGAAACTGAGAAAAGAAATATACGACATGATGACCTGGTGGCTTGAAAAAGGGATTGACGGGTTCAGAATGGATGTAGTCAACTTTATCTCCAAAGTGGAGGGACTTCCTGATGATGAACCAAAGCCCGGTAAGAAATATGCTTCTGGAAGCAAGTATTATCGAAATGGACCGAAAATTCATGAATACCTGCAGGAGATGAATGAAAAGGCGTTATCGAAGTATGATGTGATGACTGTCGGCGAAATGCCTGGTGTAAATCCGGAGTGGGCTCGGCAGTATACGGGGGAATCACGCAATGAGCTGAATATGGTCTTCCAATTTGAACATGTTAGCCTCGATAACGGGCCAAATGGCAAATGGGACCTCAAACCCCTCGATCTATTTGACTTAAAAACAAATCTGACCAAATGGCAAAATGAACTGGATGAGGTTGGCTGGAACAGCCTGTACTTTAATAATCATGATCAGCCGCGCTCTGTTTCCAGATTCGGGAATGATGGAGAGTATTGGGATAAGTCAGCAAAGATGCTGGCAACATTGCTGCATATGATGAAGGGAACTCCATATATTTATCAGGGCGAAGAAATAGGAATGACGAATGTCCGTTACTCAAGCATTGATGAATATAGAGATATAGAAACACTTAACTTTTACAAAGAAGCTCTTAACGATGGCTGGACAGAGGAAAAGGCACTGATGGCCATCTATGCAAAAGGGCGTGACAATGCAAGAACGCCAATGCAATGGAATTCTTCCAGGCACGGAGGATTTACGAAAGGAACCCCATGGATAAAAGTGAATCCTAACTATAAAGACATTAATATCGAAAAGGCCATGGAAAACCCTGACTCTGTCTTTCATTATTATAAAAAGCTTATTGAACTTAGGAAGAAAAATGAAATTATTATTTACGGAAAATATAACCTTATACTTGATCATCATTCTAAAGTCTACGCCTATACAAGAACACTGGGCAATCAGACTCTTCTTGTCATGTGCAACTTCTATGGCGGAAACACTGAAGCAGAACTCCCTGCAAAGCTCCAGGGGAAAAAATTCGAACTGCTGATTGGGAATTATAAAGATATACAAATCAGCAGAACAATTAAACTTCGTCCATACGAAACTCAGGTGCTTCTCTTTAACGGTTAAAATGTGAGTTTTGTAAGACGCTACCCATATTTAAATACTTTACTGAGTTGATAGGAGCGGAAGACGCGAGATCCTCGAAAATGCTGTCGCATTTTCTTCGTGCGGTGCACATCCTAAGGAGCTTATCCAGTGTCCTGCGGGAGTAGCGGGACAGGTGAGATCCCGCAGACGCAAAGCGTCGAGGAGGCTCACCGCCCGCCCCGCGGGTTTGCTGAGTGCCTGAAGCGGAAATCAACGGTCAGAATTGCAAGCATGTGTGCTTAATTTATATGCCAACAGCTTCAAAAAAACATCTAAAAATACTTAAACAGGGTGATTCTAAATGAAACAACCGTGGTGGAAAAAAGCAGTAGTATATCAGATTTATCCGAAGAGCTTTAATGACACGACAGGAAATGGAGTCGGAGACATTCCTGGAATTATTGCCAAGCTTGATTATTTAAAAGAATTAGGTGTGGACGTCGTCTGGCTGACACCCATTTATAGATCGCCACAGCGGGATAACGGATATGACATTAGCGACTATTTCAGCATCCATGAGGAATATGGGACGATGGCAGACTTTGATAAGCTACTTGAAGAAGCCCATAATCGGGATATGAAAATTATTATGGATATCGTTGTTAACCATACTTCCACCGAACATCAATGGTTCCAGGAAGCAAAAAAATCAAAAGACAATCCATACCGGGATTTTTATATTTGGAAAGATCCGAAGGAAGATGGAAGCGAGCCGACAAACTGGGAATCCAAATTCGGCGGAAATGCATGGCAATATGATGAAGCAACAGGCCAATACTATCTTCATCTTTTTGATGTTACACAGGCTGATCTAAATTGGGAAAATGAAGACCTTCGCCGCAAAGTGTATGACATGATGGAATTCTGGTTTAAAAAAGGTGTAGATGGCTTTAGACTTGATGTAATCAATCTGATTTCCAAAGATCAGGATTTTCCGGATGATGACGGCTCAGTACCTCCGGGCGACGGCAGAAGATTCTATACCGACGGCCCTCGTGTACACGAATTTATGCGTGAAATGAATGATAAAGTATTCTCAAAATACGATAGTATGACAGTTGGGGAAATGTCATCCACTACAATTGATCATTGTATAAAGTATTCCAACCCCGAGCGGGAAGAATTAAGCATGACTTTCAACTTTCATCATTTAAAAGTGGACTACCCTAATGGAGAGAAATGGGCACTCGCTGATTTTGATTTTACGGCATTAAAGCAAATTTTATCAAAATGGCAAACTGAAATGCACAATGGGGGAGGCTGGAATGCTTTATTCTGGTGCAATCATGACCAGCCTCGTGTTGTATCAAGGTATGGTGATGACAAATGCTATCATCGTGAATCTGCTAAAATGCTGGCGACAGCCATTCATATGATGCAGGGAACTCCGTATATTTATCAGGGTGAAGAGTTTGGCATGACAAACCCCGGCTTTGAGAGGATTGAAGACTACAGAGATGTAGAATCACTGAATGTTTATTCTATTCTTAAGGAAAAAGGAATGGCAGAGGAAGAAATAATTAACATTCTCAAAAGCAAATCTCGCGATAATTCCCGGACGCCTGTTCAGTGGAATAGTACTGAAAATGCCGGATTCTCCGATGGAACCCCATGGATTCCTGTCGCATCCAATTACAGGGAAATCAATGCCGAAAACGCATTGAAGGACGAGAATTCTATTTTCTATCATTATAAAAAGCTGATCCAGCTTCGAAAGCAGTACGATATAATCACCTATGGTGATTATGAACTGATTTCTGAAGATCATCCTGATGTATTTGCTTATATTCGAAATGGTGTTAATGAAAAACTTTTGGTCGTAAATAATTTTTATGGGAAAGAAACATCGTTTACCCTTCCTGAACACATTCAAGCAGATGAATATTTAGGAGAAATTTTACTCGCCAATTACAAGCAGTCACCTTCAGCTGCGGAGACAATTCAGTTAAGGCCATATGAATCCATTATCTATTATTTAAAAAAGTAGAAAAAATCCTCCCGGCTAACGGGAGGATTTTCCATATTCCATAGCTCATTAAAACAGCATTCCTGCTATGGCGGCACTTAGCATAGATGCCAGGGCACCTGCAGCAACTGCCTTCAAGCCAAGTCGTGCAATGTCCTGCCTCCGGTTCGGAGCCAATCCGCCAAGTCCTCCCAGCAAAATACCCAATGAAGAAATATTGGCAAATCCGCAAAGGGCGAAGCTTACGATCGCCACCGTTTTATCAGATAAAGTCGGGATATCCGGCGCAAAAGCAGAATAAGCAACAAACTCATTCAAAATTAGCTTCTGGCCAATATAATTTCCTGCCTGTACGGCTTCTGACCATGGAACTCCTATAGCAAACGCGAGTGGAGAAAACACATATCCAAGTATGATTTCGAGTGTCAAGCCTTCTAACCCAAATAACCCTCCAACCCATCCAAGAAGCCCGTTAATTAAAGCAACTAAAGCAATAAAGGCCAGCAGCATCGCACCGATATTTAAAGCGAGCTCCAGTCCGACACTTGCTCCTTTTGCGGCTGCATCAATGACGTTAGCAGAATCGCTATCCACTTCCATCTCAAATTCTTTTGGCTCTTCTTTATCTTCCGTTTCAGGAAGCATTATTTTGGCCAGGATCAATCCAGCGGGTGCAGCCATAAAGCTTGCTGCCAGAAGATATTCGAGAGGCACTCCTAATAAGGAATATCCAATCAAAACAGATCCTGCTACAGAAGCAAGGCCTCCGGTCATGACCGCAAATAACTCGGATTTTGTCATATTGGCGATAAATGGGCGGACCACAAGCGGAGCCTCTGTTTGGCCCACGAATATATTGGCTGCTGCAGACATGGATTCCGCTTTTCTGGTCCCGAGAAGCTTTGCCAGTCCCCCACCGAGGATTTTAATGAAAAACTGCATAATCCTTAAGTAATAGAGGACGGAAATCAGTGATGAAAAAAAGATTACAACAGGTAAAACCTGAAATGCGAAAACGAAGGCAATGCCCGATTCATCTGTAAAAAGGCCACCAAATAAAAAATTTATTCCCTGATTGGCGTAATTGATTATATCGTTCACCTTCATTGTGAGCCACTCTAATCCCTTTCTGCCGCCTTCCCACTTTAGAACGAGAAAAGCAAAAATCAGCTGAATGGCAAGCCCTCCCGCTACTGTTCTTACACTTATTGCCCTTTTATTGCTTGAAAGCAGGAAGGCTATCCCTAAAACGACAATAATACCGAATATCCCCCAAATAAAATTCATGTTTACACCTCTTCAATATGTAGTAGTTTTTCCCTGCAAAAATCAGCAGCTGTAATCCTATTCCCTTGTGAAACTGCTTATAAAGCCCAATAGTTATATTATGTGCAAAAGGAATAAATTCATGAAAATGCTATGCATAAAGAAAATAATGGGGATAAACGGAAAAAGATGAGCACAGGGCTCATCTTTCCGTATTTTTTTCAATATATTCGAATAAAAATGACTGGCCGTTTCTGTAAAAACGGGGATCATAGAGTCCAAGCCTTTCATCATCATCAACTAGAACGACAAATGGAGACCATTCATAAAGGGTTTTAGCTTCAGGACGCTCAGAAAACAATTTGTCCAAATCCGCAGCTTCTTTTGATTGAAGCACAAATTGGGCCTTCTTTTCGGTGAAAAGAGTATCATTAAATATGGTCACTTCGTTATCTTTCTTTGTAATAACGGAATAAGTCCATGGTATAAACTCTGCCGATAGGGCAACTTGTTCATAATGATCATCATACTGCTTATAAATGAGGTATCCCTGTGTGCTTTGAATTACCACGTGAAGAAGCATAAAAGCCCATGCCATTTTAAAATAGTAGGGGGATTTTGATTTTTTCCTTTTTGTAAAGAAAAAGGCTGCTCCTATTATTATCCAAAATACTAAATCAACAATTGGAATCGTACCAAAAGTGACCCTCATAGTTGAAAATGGCTCCAAATAACCTGTACCCCATGCATTGAATAAATCGCTGGTATTATGTATAAAAACTGCTAGCCATCCCAGCAGAAAAAGCTTCTTATCCTTGACTCTGAAAAGCAGGAAGGACAGCAGCAAAAACAGCAGGGCCCACACCGGAGTCAGGAAAACAGAATGGGTAATCCCCCGGTGCCACATCTGATAAAGTCCTTCTGTATCCCAGAAGCGCGAGATAACATCAATATCGGGAATTTGACTTGCCCCTACAGCGGTAAGCAGATACGCTTTCCTGGAGTTCTTATCCATCCTCTGTTTATCGACTGCACCATATAGGCTCAAGCCAAATAAAGTATGAGTAATTGTGTCCATTTTTAACCTCCCTTTTTACATTTAGTTTCCCTATTATAAGCCTCAAAAAGAGTAATAAAAAGAAATATGCAATCTTAAATGCGTTGCAAACTTGACTTGAGAGCGATAAAATTGAAGGTATTGCAATAATTAAGTGACGCATTGATTGCTTGATCAACAAATTTTCATATAAGTAAGTGAGGAACTACTATGCCCAAAAATTTTAAAGAAGAAGTTTTATCCCGCCGCACGTTTGCGATTATTTCCCATCCGGATGCCGGTAAAACGACGCTTACCGAAAAGCTCCTATTGTTCGGTGGTGCCATTCGTGATGCAGGTACAGTTAAAGGGAAGAAGACAGGCAAATATGCGACAAGTGACTGGATGGAGATTGAGAAGCAGCGCGGAATTTCAGTAACCTCCAGTGTGATGCAGTTTGAATATGAGGGAGCGCGTGTTAATATTCTTGATACGCCTGGTCACCAGGATTTCAGTGAAGATACATATCGCACGCTGACAGCCGTTGACAGTGCCGTTATGATCATCGACTCAGCTAAAGGTATTGAGGAGCAGACACTTAAATTATTCAAGGTCTGCCGCATGAGAGGAATTCCGATATTTACTTTTATGAATAAGCTTGACCGTCAGGGGAAAGCACCCCTTGAGCTCCTTGCTGAATTAGAAGAAGTTATGGGAATAGAATCTTACCCAATGAATTGGCCAATTGGGATGGGAAAAGAATTCCTTGGGATCTATGATCGGTTTAATAATCGAATTGAGCAATTTAGAGTAGAGGAAGAGGACCGCTTTATTTCCTTAAATCAGGAAGGTGAGATAGAGGGGAACCACTCCATTAAGGATTCTGGCCTATATGATCAGACGCTTGAAGAGATTATGCTATTAAATGAAGCGGGCAATGAGTTTTCAAGAGAGAGAATTGCAAATGGGGAACTGACTCCTGTGTTTTTTGGAAGCGCGCTGACCAACTTTGGTGTACAGACTTTCCTGGAGTCTTATCTGCAATTTGCACCGCCGCCGCAGCCGAGAAATTCGACTGCAGGGGAAATAGATCCGCTGTCTGATGAATTTTCTGGCTTTATATTTAAAATTCAGGCCAATATGAACCCTGCACATCGCGACCGGATTGCATTCTTAAGAATTTGTTCAGGCCAATTTGAGCGGGGCATGGCTGTGAACATACCAAGAATCGGCAAGTCCATTAAGCTTGCGCAGTCCACTCAATTCATGGCTGATGACAGAAGTACAGTTGATTCTGCAGTCAGCGGAGATATCATCGGAATTTATGATCCGGGAACTTATCAAATAGGCGATACATTAACTGCCGGAAAAAGTAACTTCCAATATGAGCGTCTACCTCAATTTACACCTGAGCTTTTTGTTAAAGTAACAGCAAAAAATGTCATGAAGCAAAAACATTTTCATAAGGGCATTCAGCAGCTGGTTCAGGAAGGTGCCATCCAGCTGTTTAAGACAGTCAAAATGGAAGAATACCTCCTGGGTGCAGTGGGGCAGCTGCAGTTTGAAGTTTTTGAACACCGCATGAAAAATGAGTATAACACAGAAGTATATATGGAAAGACAGGGCTCCAAGATCGCACGCTGGGTAGAAGGCGATGAGGTCAACGAAAACCTTTCCAGCGGAAGAAGCCTCCTGGTTAAAGACCGTTACGGCAAAAATGTCTTTCTATTTGAAAATGACTTTGCACTCAGATGGTTCCAGGAAAAGAATCCTGATGTTAAATTATATAATCCGATGGACTCGGAATAAAGCTGGCGGCCCTTTATGGGCCGTTTTAGCTTTCCATTTATTCCTTTCTCATTACTATTGACATATCTATCAATTGATAATATAGTATTAACACATACACTTTAACGCTAAAAAGCGTTTAAGTTAAAAAGCAGAAAGTGTAATCTCAATTAAAGATCTTGTCCGCAGCATAAGTAGAGTAATTGCCGGCAGCAAAAAGAAACTGGATGGCTGATGAAAATCCAGGCAGCAATGGTCGAAATACAACTGCATCCAATATGGACAATACTTTTTAAGTGGGTAAGCAGCATTAGCTTATCAATTAGGGTGGTACCGCGGAGCTCCTTCGTCCCTATAGGCGAGAGGGCTCTTTTTGTTTGTATAAAATTACAGGCAAATTTAGGAGGAATACATTATGCATCATGATCAGTCAGCATTAAATTTAAAGCCCCTGGAGGCACTCATTGTCACTTTCATCATTTTAGGCGGAATCAGCTACTCGATTATTTTTGCCGGGGCAGTTCCCCATATTCCGGTTGTTTTCGCGATAATGGGGTTAATAGCTTACGGTTTAATAAGAAAAGTATCTATAACACAGCTGGAAAAGGGGCTTATTGAGGGTGCCCAGTCCGGATTAGGGGCTATTTTCATCTTCTTTTTAATCGGGATGCTGATAAGCAGCTGGATGGCGAGCGGCACGATTCCTACATTCATTTACATGGCTTTGGAAGCTGTTAACGGAGAGTTCTTTTATGCCATTGTTTTTGTGGTAACATCAGTAATCGGGATGAGTATAGGAAGCTCACTTACAACAGCTGCTACATTGGGAGTGGCGTTTATGGGAGTCAGTTCTGCTTTGGGCCTCTCGGATGCAATTACGGCAGGTGCAGTTATTTCCGGCGCATTTTTTGGCGATAAGATGTCGCCCCTATCCGATACAACCAACCTGGCATCATCGACAGTAAAAGTGGATTTGTTTGAGCATATCAAGACAATGGCCTGGACAACGATTCCTTCATTTATCATTTCACTGGCAATCTTTGCTTTCCTGTCACCATCTGAGGCAGCTTCTGATTTCTCAAAGATTGCCCAGCTGAAAAAAACTTTGCTGGATGAAGGACTGGTGCATTGGTACTCCCTCATTCCATTTGCCATTTTGACTATAATGGCCATTAAAAGAGTATCAGCAATAATTACGCTATCTGCTGGCATCGTATCTGCATTAATCTTTGCCGTTATCGTTCAAAGCAGCTTCAGCTTGGAAAAAGTTTTAACATTGCTGTTTTCAGGATATGCTTCAAATAGCGGTTCAGAAGAAGTTGACGCCCTTTTATCAAGAGGCGGCATGGAGAGCATGATGTTCTCGATTTCTTTAGTATTGCTCGCACTTTCTATGGGCGGTTTATTCTTTAAGCTTGGGATCCTTCCAGCACTTCTGGAAGGGGTCAAAGGGTTTTTGAATCGGATATCAGCTCTAGTGGCGGCAACAGCAGGAACAGCGATCGGAATTAACTTCCTCCTTGGCGAACAGTACCTGTCTATTCTTCTAACAGGAAATGCTTTCAGAGAGCCTTTTGAAAAAGCCGGGCTGCACCCAAAGAATCTTTCCAGAATCCTTGAAGATGCAGGCACGGTAGTAAACCCATTAGTTCCGTGGAGTGTCTGCGGAGTATTTCTAACAGGTGTTTTAGGAGTAGAAACAACAGCTTATATGCCATTTGCATTATTCTGTCTGCTCAGTCCTGTAATCACTATAATCTATGGATTTACGGGTTTGAAAATCGAAAAATTATAGAGGAAAGCAGCTGCTTAGGCTGCTTTTTTCTGTGGATTAGGAGCTGCTGTAATTTTTCATATTATAATTGGCAGCACACTGATTTCTTGCATCGCAATAGCTGCTTTAATATAGTTAAAATGTGTTAACTGCTACATGCATCGATTCCAAGATTATCTCATCCAGTCATTGAAAGGAGCAGAATGTGTGCGAATAAGCGATTTTTCAATCAAAAGGCCAATTTTTACATTGGTTACGATGTTCTTAGTGCTTATTTTAGGAGTAGTCTCCCTCTTAAATATTCCATTAAAACTCATACCAGATCTTAATCCTCCTGTAGGAGTAGTAGTCACTTCGTATCCTGGAGCAAGTCCCGATGAAGTGGCGGAAAAAGTAACAAAGCCGCTTGAAGAAAATCTGGCAACACTGCCGGGGATTAAAACCTTGACCTCTACCTCCCAGGAGAGCGCAAACTTCATATTGATGCAATTTTCCTGGACTACAGATATTGATGAAATACAAAGTGAGGTCATTCAAAGACTGGATCAGACACAGCTTCCGGATGAAGCTGATAAACCACGATTTATGAAGTTCGATCCTGCACAGTTTCCGATTATTCAATTATCTCTTAGTGCAGATGAGGAGCCTGAAGCATTAAGAAGGCTTGCTGAAGAACTGAACCTCGAGCTTTCTAAAGTTGAAGGAGTAGCAAGCGTAAATCTCTCCGGAACTGCGATTAAGGAAGTAAGAGTGGAGCTGGACCAGAAAAAGCTGAGAGATTTCAAACTTAGCCAGGCTGATGTTGTGGATGTAATTGAATCCAATAATATATCAATGCCGGGTGATCCTGTTTTGACTGAGGGAAAAGAACTGACAACCAGAATTATCAGCTCCATTGATTCCCTCGATACACTGAAAAAACTTACGGTAACAGCAGATCCCGCAACAGGGAATAAAGTAAGCCTGGATGATATATCAGAGGTTCAGCTGGCCAGCCAGGATGATCGCACCATCACGCGTACAAACCAGGCTCCATCTGTCTTACTGAGTGTCCTGCAGCAGTCCGATGCTAATACGGCAGAGGTTTCAGACCAATTTATAAAGCAATTGGATAATCTTCTTGAAAAGGAACAGTTTGAAAATATTGAATCAGAAATTCTTTTCGACCAGGGCGATTACATAAGTCTTGCAATAGGAAATATCTCCAATTCACTGATTCTCGGCGGTATTTTTGCTATGATTGTGCTGTTTTTCTTTTTGAAAAATGTCAAAAGTCCACTCATCATCGGAATTTCTATTCCTTATTCAGTTATTTTCACGTTTGTGTTAATGTATTTTTCCGATTTCACCTTAAATATTATGACTCTTGGCGGATTGGCGCTTGGAATAGGCATGCTGGTGGATAATTCCATCGTGGTTATTGAGAATATATACCGCCACTTATCAATGGGGAAAGATCCGAAAACGGCGGCAAGTGTTGGGGCAAAAGAAGTAGGAAGTGCAATTACGGCTTCCACCCTGACAACAGTTGCAGTATTCCTCCCAGTGGTATTTATAACTGGAATAATCGGTGAATTGTTTAAGGAGTTTGCCCTGACCATTTCCTTTAGCTTATTTGCATCTCTGGTTGTTGCCTTGACAATAGTGCCAATGCTTGCGAGCAGGCTCCTGAAGTCTCCAAGAACAAACACGGAGGCAAAAAGGCAGGAAACTGGCTTAATGCGATCACTTGAAAAATCGATCAAGTGGTCTTTGCGGAATCGTGCAGCGGTAATAGCTATTACCATGCTGTTATTGGCAGCAGGCAGCTTTGGATTAACCACAGTAGGCACACAATTCTTGCCAAATGCAGATGAGGGTTTTTTTACGGTGCGTATGGAGCTTGAGAACGGCACTGCACTTTCAGAAACAGAAAAGGCTGTATCAGCTTTAGAGGATGAATTAAAGGATGAAGAAGAAGTTGATACCTTTGTCAGTCTAATCGGAACTACACAGGAAGGGTCCTTCCGGGGCTCGAAAAATGCCAATATCGCTGAATTGTATATCAAAATGAAAGAGCTGGACCAGCGGGAAAGGTCTACTTTTGAATTTGTTGATGAGGTGAAAAAGGATCTGGAAAGTGCTGCATCAAAGGTTAATGAAACTGCAGAACTCTCATTTAATACACAGTCTACAGCAGGTACATCACCGAATACACTGACCTTCAGTGTGAGGGACCCAGATCCCAACCGTTTAAAGGAAAATGTTGATAAAATCTATAATGCATTGAAAGACCTTGAGGATGTAACCGAATTGTCGACTGATCTCATGGATACCGTTGAAGAAATTCAAATTACTGTGGACCGTGAAAAGGCTCTTGAAGAGGGTCTGGCTCCCGCCCAGGTAGCCATGGCAGTAAATGATGTAACCCGGGGCAATCGGGCTACACAAATGATAGATGATGAATCCAATATCTATGGCGTTTTTGTTGAGTACGATCGGGAAGTCACACAGGATATAGAGAATTTGAAGAAATTGCTTATTAAAAAACCTGATGGCAATTATGCCGCTCTGAGTGATGTAGCCAATATTGAGCGAGGAAAAGGACCGGTAAATATTCAGCGCATTAATCAGCAGGATGCTGTCCAATTTACATTAAAGTACAAATCTTCTACAAACATGGGTGCCATGTCAAAAGAAGTGGATAAAGAAATTGCCGATCTGAAATTGCCGGATGAAACAGAAATCGTTTTTAGCGGTGACAGAGAATTGCTGGAATCATCCATTGATGACCTGATTCTGGCATTTGTACTGGCAATCGTGTTTATTTATCTTGTCATGGCAGCCCAATTCGAGTCGCTTAAGTATCCGCTGGTTATCATGTTTACTGTGCCACTCATGGTTATAGGCGTGGCAATTGCTCTTACAGCAACCCAAACACCTATTAGTTTAACAGCCATAATCGGGATTATTGTGCTTGCAGGAATTGTAGTTAATAATGCAATAGTCATTGTCGATTATATTAACCAAAAGAAAGAGCAGGGTCTTAAGAGCTACGATGCCATAATTATTTCAGTTAAGGACCGTGCAAGGCCAATTTTCATGACGGCCTTAACTACTATACTTGGCTTAGTGCCTTTAGCACTTGGCATTGGAGAAGGAACAGAAATTAACCAGCCCATGGGAATTACTCTTATTGGCGGGCTGATCAGCAGTACGTTCCTGACACTATTTGTCATACCAGTTGTATATAGCTTTTTTGACAAGGATACACGGCGATTAAATAAAATGTATGCAACACCGGATGGACACTTAGTGCCAGCTTACCTGCTTGAAGAAAGAGTGGACAAAAACTGGAATCACGATAATGACGAAGACAAAAAACAGCTTCAATCCTCTGATGCTAAATCCTACAGCAGAGATGATATGGCAGCCATGCTGGAGGAATTATTAAAAATTGTAAAAAGAGATGACGATGATAAGAAAAACCAGAAACGGGATGATAATTTCTAGATCTGATAAAGGCTCCTTCTAATGAAGGGGTCTTATTTTTGCACTGAAGTCTAATTTATAGATGGTGTTTCAGGAAAAAATCTGGAAAATAAATTGATAATTGACCAATTTTCAGAGCACAATAAAAGTATCGACTTGTAGCTGGTGGTAATGAAATGAAAAAACTCAGTAAACTAGAAGCCGTTTTTTGGAGTATTGCATTGCCGGGTTTTAGCCAATTATTGGCGGGGCAGCTGTGGAAGGGGACATTGTTTGTCGTCCTTGAATTTATCATTAATGTTTACAGCCATTTTAATTCGGCCATCATGTACAGTTTCATGGGCGAAATTGATAAAGCTGTTCATGTCCTTAATTATCAGTGGCTCATGTTTTATCCTTGTCTTTACATGTTTGCAATGTGGGATGCATACCGCAGTGCTATGCCGGAAAAGGAAGAATTATCATTCCTTCCTTTTGTATTCAGTGCCTATTTTGTCACAGTAGGTCTAATGTACTCAACAAAACTCAAATTGTTTGGGGTTTTTTTTGGGCCGGTCTTTCTTCCTATGATCTTTGTTATTCCAGGTGTAGTAACCGGTCTTTTGATCAGGTGGGTCATTTTGAAATGGAGAAAGCATCAGGTACAAAGTTAAGGCGGCATATTCCTATATAAAGACGGTAACCATTTGAATCCTTAATTAAAAAAGCTTTAGCACACTAATCAATTTAGTGTTTGTTAAAGCTTTTTTTCTTTTTTTAATAAATAATTTTCTAGAACCCCCAAAAATCTCTTCCATGAATCCGTACAGTTGTAATGAACAAAGCGGCCGCTTGTGATTAAATCATGAGGTGAAATCATTGAAATTTTTATCCGGCAAAGAAATGAATAAAATGGCAAAGAGTACATTGGCAGTAGTGATTGCAGGAGCATTCACATTCTCAGGAACTGCAGCCTTTGCAAGTGAAGATAGCGAAGAAGCAGATTTTGAAACAGTTGAATTAAAAAATGACCAATCAGCCAAAGCGATAGCTGAAACAAATAATGATGAAGCAGAATCCATTGACGATTCTAAAGAAAAGCTTGATGAGATTGAATCAGAAACACCATCTTTATTGCCTGGAAGCTTTTTCTACTTTGCGAAGCTGGCTTTGGAAAAAGTAAAGCTTGCTCTAACTTTTGATGATGTTAAAGAGGCAAAATTGCTTGCCGGTTATGCTGCAGAGCGTATGGCTGAAGCAGAAGCCCTTTTTGCTGAAGGAAAGGAAGAAGAAGCATTAGCAGCAATAGAAAAAGCATTAAAACAGATGGAAAATGCTGAAAACATTGTTGAAGAAGCTAATGAAGACTCTGAACAGTCTAAATCAGATGATGAGAACAGCAGTGATCTAATTAGCGAAGACGAATCAGCTGAAGATGAGGCATCTGAAGAGGATGTTCAGGCTGAGGATGATGTCGATGATGAGCTTGATTCTGATAATTACACAGTGGACAAGGAAACGGAAGAAGAAGTAAAAGAAATCCTTGCTCAAAATATCATTACCCTAAAGGCAAATCTGGCTAAGTTTTCAGATAGGTTCGATGAAAATCATCCTGCTATTTTAGCGATGCAAAAGAACATTGCTAAGTTCTCTGAAAAATGGTCTGACCAATTGGTCGGCCTGGAAAAAGGATATGCTGGAAATGACCAGGATGGGCAGGCTGCAGAAGAGCCTGAACCAGTTAAATCTGAAGAAGCTTTTTCAGAAATGGAATCAGCAGACGATTCAGCGAAAGAAATTGATGAATCAGCTTCTGAAGAAGAAGCTGTGACACGTGCAGTTCCCGTGAAGGTGTCTAAAGAATCAAAAAATGCAGCCAAGGCTGAGAAGAAAAAGGCACATGAAGAAGCAAAAGTTTTAGAAGCCAATAAGAGAGCGGAAGCAAAGGCTGCACGTGAAGAAGCTAGAAAAGCAGCAAAAGAAGCACGCGAAGCAGCTAAAGAAGCTGAAAGAGAAGCACGCGAGGCAGCTAGAAAAGCAGCAAAAGAACAGCAGGCAAATAAAGTTGAAGAAAAGCAGACTGAGGCAAAAAGCCATGCCAGCAAGGGAAAAGAGAGAGCTGAACAGGCAAAAGGTCAAGGGAAAGAGAATAAAGGCAACTAATTTTATCTGGAAAGGAAAGCACTGCAAGTCTTTCTTTTCCTTAGCCAATAAAACCACCCAAAAAAAAATAATCTGGACACCGTATGGTATAATGTGTTTTGAAAAGAGGTGGGGCTATTGCTAAGCTTATTGTTTATGGCGAAGAAGCGGAAGAAATCGCTCGAAGAAACGGTAGAGTTAATACAGCAGGGAGATACAGCATTAAATAATGAGCTAATAGAGTCATATAAGCCGTTTATTGCTAAAACAGTATCATCAGTCTGCAAGAGATATATTCATGAATCTGATGATGAATTTAGCATTGGCCTCATAGCCTTTAATGAAGCTATTCAAAAGTACAGTCCTGATAAGGGTAGTTCATTGATCAGTTTTTCGGAAGTACTTATTAAAAGGCGGGTTATTGATTATATCCGTAAGCAATCCAAATTTCAGAATCTCAGCTTTAATGGAGTCTCTAAACTGGAAGATGATGATACGGCCAGCTCGGCAATAGAAGACGAATTGTCCATTGAAGACTACAGAAAAAAAACAGATGAAGAACTGAGGAAAGAAGAAATTTTCCAGTTTACACAGATTCTTCAGGAATTCGGCCTTACCTTCAGCGATCTGATCGAACAATCCCCAAAACATGCGGATGCACGAAAAAATGCGATGACTGTAGCCAAAATTCTGGTTGAAAATGAAGAACTCAAAAGTATTCTTTTTGACAAAAAAAAGCTGCCGATAAAGCAGCTGGAGGGTTATGTATCTTTAAGCAGAAAAACAATAGAGAGAAATAGAAAATATATAATTGCCATATCACTGATATTAACTGGCGATTATGTCTTTTTAAAGGATTATATCAAAGGGGTGTTGGAAACGTGAAAACAGGTATAATCATGGAAATAAACGAACGTTTTTTAACACTATTAACCCCGGAAGGAGAATTTCTGCGTGCCCGAAAACAAGATCGGGCATACGCAATAGGCCAGGAAATTGCCTTCTTCCCAATAGAACTGAAAGACGGAAAGTTGTCGCGTCCTCTATTAATTTTTAGATTGTCCAGAGGAAAAGGATTAATGGCAGCAGCATTTGCGTTGATGCTCGCAATCGTGTCTTTTCTGCCGTTTTTGCAAAACGACGAAGTGTACGCTTATATGTCAATAGACGTCAATCCGAGTATTGAATTAGGGGTCAATCAGGAATATCAGGTAGTAGAACTCATTCCTTATAATGAAGAAGGAAAACTTATTATCCAGAACATCAAGAACTGGAAAAAGAACAGCATTCATGAAGTGGCTGACAAAATTCTCCTTCAGATAAAGAAGCAGGGCTATTTAAAGGAAAATAACGAAATAGTCATTGCAGCCGTTTATACAGAACAGATTAAAGAAGCGGATGAGCACATTCAGAAAGAGTTAGCAGATATAAAACAAGCTGCACAAAAAGAGCAGCTTGAAGTAACTTTACTGGAAGCAAGTGAAGAGGAAAGAGAAGCCGCTATTGAAAAAGGACTGTCAGCCGGGATATATAAAGAAAGTAAATTAAAGGCTGACGATGGCAGGAAGGAATATTCTGAACCTGTAAATCCCAATAAACAGGCAGATAAAGAAACACAATCTCCTCCAAAACCTGCAGAAAATACCCAAAGCCAATTAAAAAAGCAGGGGAATAAAGGAGTTAATAAAGAAGAACCTGCTGTTCCGGGGCAATTAAAGAAATCTGAGAACCAGCAAAAACAGCAGAATAACAGCGGGAAAAACAATGGAAATAATCATGAAAAAAGACACGATCATGATGGAAAGAAAGATCAGGGAAATAAGATAAAAGTCCAAGAACATCCGAATCATCCAAGCGAAAAAAAAAATAACAAGGGTATTGAAAATAGAAATAATCCTGAGAGAAGTTCCAAAGAACATGATAATGGGAAAAACAGAGGCTGGAAAGGTCATGAGAAAAACCAAAAGAATAGTGGCAATTCCAATAAAGGCAGCGGAAACAATCAAGGGAAGCATGAATGATAGAGGAAAATGATAAAATCAAAGTCCGGAGCAGGCTCCGGACTTTTCCATTTATATGAAGTTGTTATTGTTTATTCTGGCCGGACATTTGGGCTTGAGCTTGCTGGACAAGCCGCTTAGTAATTTCTCCGCCTACAGATCCGTTAGCCCGGGATACTGTATCAGAGCCTAATTGAACACCAAATTCCTGGGCAATTTCATATTTAACCTGGTCCATGTATTGTTCAATGCCAGGAACTAAAAGCTTATTGCTGCTTCTTGCCATTGTATTCAACTCCTTTTTATTGGTCTTACAGAGTTACCATCCCTCTGTATTTGTAGTATGAATTAAAAAGGAGTTTTCATAAGTGGTAATATTTCGGCATAAGCAGTATGGCTATTTTGCACAGGCAGCCTCTAATAGGATGTCTGCGATGTGAACTGCTTTAATCTTATGCTGCAAACCTTCCCGTTCGATCCCCAGCTTCATCTGCAGAAGACAGCCTGGATTAGAGGTCACGATCACTGCAGCATTTGCTGACTTGGCCTGAATCATTTTATGATCAAGTATTTGCATAGACATTTCAGATTCAACAATATTATAAATACCGGCAGAACCGCAGCATCTGTCCGCATCTTTCATTTCCCTGAATTCAATGCCCCTGATTGAATTCAGAAGGGTACGAGGTGCTATGGAGGTTTTCATGACATTGCGCAAATGGCAGGAATCCTGATAGGTTACGACCTGGTCCGGAAGCTCAAGGTGAACTTTTTTATGAAATTCAAGTTCATATAGAATTTGGCTGATATCTTTGAGTTTTTCCGAAAACTTTACAGCTCTTTCATGCCATTCCCGGTCATCTTTAAGCAGGTGGTCATAGTCAATAAGGAATGCACCGCATCCTCCTGCGTTTGAGATGATATAGTCTGCGTCCAGTTTTTCAAAAGCTTCTATGTTCCGCTTTGCCAGATCTTTAGCTGTCTGCTTTTCACCGCTATGACCGTGAAGAGCACCGCAGCAAGCCTGATTTTGAGGTATATGAATTTCACATCCGGCAAGCTGGAGAAGCTTTATTGTTGCATTATTGGTTTCAAGGAACATCGTGTCCATTAGACACCCGGTAAAAAAAGCGGCTTTCTTTACTGGCTTTTCTGCCGGGAAATAGGATGGTCTATTTTTCATTTCTTTTAATTTTGGTACTTGAGGAAGTACCTTTTCCATTGCACCGAAGTTTTTTGGAAGCCAATCCAGCATCCCTGTTTTTCTGGCGGCCGATTGCAGGCCTGACCGCTGATAAAAGCCCAATAGCCCTGCAGCTGCCCTCATTCTGTTCTGATTGGGGAAAAGCCCGTTAAAGACCAAATTGCGAACAGCTCTGACCGGAAGTGAGTGTTTCTTATTCTGGTTAATAATATCCCTCGCTTCTTCCAGCAAGTGTCCATATTTTACCCCAGAAGGACATACAGGTTCGCATGCCCGGCAGCCCAGGCAAAGATCAAGAGATCTCTCAACATCTTCATCCGGTTCAATCAATCCGTCAGCAACAGCTTTCATTAATGCAATCCGTCCCCTAGGAGAGTGCGCTTCTTTAAAGCCTGACTCGACATAAGTAGGGCATGAAGGGAGACAAAACCCACAGCGCATGCAATTCAGGAGCTCATCTTCATCCATTCGCTTCTCAAATTCTTCCTGAATGACTGTCTGTTCTTTTAATGTTGTCATTGTGTAACCACCACACGTTTTCTATTGTCCTTGGCAAAAATTTTGCCGGGATTAAGAATATTATTGGGGTCTAAGCCAGTCTTTACAGCCTTCATGGCATCGATCCCTGCCTGGCCCAGTTTCAGTTCCAGATAAGGAGCTTTCATGACTCCTACTCCATGTTCTCCTGTTATAGTTCCTCCTAATTCTATCGCCTTGATAAAAATCTCTTCAAAAGCTTTTTCAACCCGTTCCATTTCGTTTTTATCCCGGGCATCTGCAGGGCATGTCGGATGAAGGTTTCCATCACCGGCATGGCCAAAGGTACAGATGGAGAGCCCGTATTTTTGGGAAATTTCATTTATGGCTTTTACCATATTGGCAATTTCAGATCTTGGCACTGTAGCATCTTCAAGAATGGTTGTCGGCTTTAAGCGTGCAAGAGCCGATAAGGCTGCACGTCTTGCTGTCCTTAAGGCTTCGGCTTCTTGTTCAGATTTTGCAAGCTGTACCGATACAGCTCCTTGCTTTTGACAGATTTCAGCCATTTTTTGCATATCCTTTTCCACAACGTCAACCGGCCCGTCCTGTTCGATAAGAAGTACAGCTTTAACATCAGTCGGCAAACCGATTTGTGCGAAATCTTCTACTGCTTTTAGTGTTGGCTGATCTAAAAATTCAAGCGTGGCCGGAATGATTTTTTCAGCGATGATCTTTGAGACGGATTTCGCAGCTTGTTCCAGATCCTGAAAGAGAGCAAGCATTGTCTGTTTTGCTTCAGGAAGCGGGATTAACTTTAATGTGGCTTCCGTAATAATTCCTAAAGTTCCTTCAGATCCCACCAGCAGCCTGGTAAAATCATATCCTGCCACGTCCTTTGCAAGCTTGCCTCCCGTTCTGATAATGTCTCCGTTCGCTAGTACAGCTTCCAGCCCCATTACATAGTCCCTTGTAACACCATATTTTAATCCGCGCAGTCCGCCCGAATTTTCATTGATGTTTCCGCCGATTGTGCTTATTTTCATTGAACTTGGATCAGGGGGATAAAATAGCCCTCTTGCTTCAACCTGATTAATCATATCAAGCGTAATAACACCCGGCTGTACTGTAGCTGTCAGGTTATCTTCATCGATTTCAATAATGTTATTCATATGCTTAAACAGGAGAACAATTCCGCCTTCTGTAGGACAGGTGCCTGCACATAAATTGGTGCCTGATCCTCTTGGTACGATTGGAATTCCTCTGCTGCTGCAAATTTTGAGGATTTGGGAAATTTCCTGAGCGTTTCGCGGACTGATCACCGCATCGGGCATCGATTGGAAATTGGGAGTTGCATCATAAGAATAAACGAGGCGCCCGGCTTTTGAGTCATCATAATTTTCTGCGCCAACAATGGCGACAAATTTTTCTTTTATTTGAACGTCAACCAAATAGATTCTCTCCTTTACTAACAGGCTGGCAATATCTATTCTTTAAGTATAAAAAAAGCAGGGAGCACCCTGCTATAGATAATTATACAAATATTAAGGTGTGTTTTAATTGTTTTTTGTGTCTTCCTCCAAAAGTCTTACAGCCATGAATAATTTCATTAAATCATTCAAATTTGAAGGATACAGCCCTGAAAGCTCTGATATTTTCTTTAGCCTGTAATGAAGGGTGTTTATATGTATATGCAGGGCCTCAGCAGTATTTTTCAAAGAGTGATTTTGCCTGAATAGTTCCTTAAGAGTAACCATAAGATCCTCTTCAAACATAAAAGTTCCGATGGTTCTTTCTATAAAGTCCTTCTTAGTTTCCGGAGAAAGGTCATCAAATATCATTTCAATGGTCAAATCCTGATCAAATATGATGGTGCCCCGGTCTTTTGCGATTTTCAAAGCTCGTTCTGCCTGCATAAATGATTCGGACAAACTGAAGGGAGGCAATGGTTTTCCGGTGCCGATACTTACTTTGGCAGCGAGCAGGTTTTCCAGAAAACGATGGAATCGTGTGATCTTTTCCCTTATGCTGCGATCTTTTTCTGCTGAAGAAACCCCTGCTAAAAGGACAATTCGATCATTGCCCCAGCGAATCAGAATATCATTGGGCCCTGCTTCCTTCCAGGATAAAATTCTATTCCAAAGATCACGATGAAGCAACTGGCTATTATGCCTGAATTCTGCGATAGATGCCTGTCTATCCATTGAGAGGTTTATTTTCAGCAGATGAGCACGTTCTTTGAATGCGGGATCCCACTCCTTAGACTGGAGCCAGTCAAACATAAAACTCTCCATTGCGCGGGCCTGCCAATCGAGCTGCTCTGCAAAGTAACTTTCGCTGATAAACAACTCTGTCAGTTTGCGGATGATTTCTGCGAATGGGGAAATTTCATCGGGATTTCCGGTAATGCCAATAACACCAACTGTCTCACCTTTAAAAAAGATAGGCAGGTTAATGCCCGCTTTTACACCCTGAAGGCGTGATTGATCTTTCCTGGTAATAATCAGCTTTTCTTTATGTTTTATAGTAAGCAATGCTCCTTCATGAAAATTGCCTATTCTCCCAGCATCTGTACTAGCAATGATCACTCCGCTGGTATTGGCAACTATGATATCTTCCTGAAGAAACTGACGCACTTCAGCAATGATTTTTTCAGCCAGATCAGGCAGCAGCATATCAAATCTCCCTTTGGTTTTTGATTTTATTATATATAAATAAAAAACTTCCTGCGAATTTTCTAATATCCCTTTTAAAAACCGGGTATATTCATTATGATAAGGGTTAGAAAAATTTTGAAGGGGACAGGTATGATATGTGGAAGGACGTAAGAAGCTGGCTTGATAAACTAACACCTGCCCAAGTAATATCCGGATATTATTTATTGGCAGTATCTGTATCGGTACTTTTATTAAGAATACCGGCTGTACATAAGCCGGGAGTGGAGGTTGCATTTATTGATACGGTTTTCACTGCTGTAAGTGCAGTCAGTGTTACCGGTCTGACAGTGGTGGATATATCAGAGACATACAGTGTTTTTGGTTATTTTGTCATAATGTTCATCCTTCAGTTTGGCGGAATAGGGATCATGGCGCTGGGCACCTTCTTTTGGCTCCTGCTGGGCCGCAGGATTGGATTAAGAGGGCGCCGCCTCATAATGGTCGATCATAATCAATATGCCTTGTCAGGACTAGTAAATTTAGTCAAAGAAATCATTAAAATAATATTGGTGATTGAAACGCTGGGTGCCCTAATATTGGGTTTTCATTTTCTTAAATATTATCCGGCATGGGATGATGCATTCCTGCACGCGCTGTTCGCATCTGTCAGTGCAACAACTAACGGTGGCATGGATATAACGGGAGCCTCTCTTAAACCTTTTGCCGGCGATTATTTCGTGCAGCTGATCAATATTATTCTGATTACGTTAGGAGCTATAGGTTTTCCTGTCCTTATCGAATTAAAGCAATTTTTATTTCGGAATAAATGGGATCAGGAGCCATCTTTTCGATTCTCCTTATTTTCAAAATTGACGACTGTTACGTATGCAGCTCTTCTTGTGTTTGGAACGGTTATTCTGCTCATCATGGAATTTAATCAATATTTTAAAGGCATGAACTGGCATGAGAGCTTCTTTTATGCATTCTTCCAATCCGCTACCACCCGGAGCGGCGGTCTTTCAACTATGGATGTTAACGAGTTTACAATGCCTACACTCGTCATAATGAGCATTTTAATGTTCATCGGGGCGTCACCCAGTTCTGTCGGCGGGGGCATCAGGACGACTACCTTTGCTGTAAATATCCTTTTTATCTATCACTTTGCAAAAGGAAACAGGGATATAAAAATATTTAAAAGAGAAATTCATGAAGATGATATTCTGAAGTCTCTTGCCATCACACTGCTTGCTATTGGAATGTGTTTTTTCTCTGTAGTCATTCTAAGCATTACAGAAAAGCAGATGGAGCTTATTGAAATTATTTTCGAGGTCTGTTCAGCTTTTGGTACTACGGGCCTTTCGTTAGGAATCACACCTGATTTATCAATGATTGGGAAATGTATCATAATGGCCTTAATGTTTATTGGAAGAATTGGATTAACCTCTTTCTTATTTATTATAGGCGGAAAAGAAAAACAGCCAAATTACCATTATCCAAAAGAGCGAGTTATCATTGGCTAAAAAAGCAGCCCGGAATATTTTTTTCCGGCCTGCTTTTTTTTAGAAATTCCTGCAGTTAGATAAGTACGCTCCGATCTTTTGAGTCAAAGGCGATTCCCTATTTTCAATCTGTTCCGCGGCTGACATCCTTAGTCGGATGCATGAAAGGGTAGGCTTGAGGCGTCTTTTTGCTTTCAAGGAGTTCTTTGTTTTCTGTTGTATTCCAGCCGATATCATTTGTAGGATGAATCCATTCGTCTCCAGCCATAACTGCAGGATCTGTTTCATCACTCCAGTTTTCCAGCGGTGAACTGTTTGAGGAATAATGACTGTCCCCGATAGTTACGCCAAAAGAATTCTTGAAAGGAGGCTGAAGCTTCATGCCTGTGTCCTTAAAACTCGGAGCTTCAATTTGATGTGGAAGTGTCTCTTCAATGCCAATGCTTTTATTTAACTTCTTTTCATTTGTCATAAGCGGCTCATTCCTTTTTACTCTATTTTTTGTACTGAAGAAAAATTTATGAATGCAAAATAAGGAAGGCACAGTGAGGAATGAAACCGTTTATTTTACTAAAAATAAACCTGTGTTAAAACTGAAAATTAATTTAACACGGAAAAATTTTGTCAGGAGGAGATTGGGATGGCAAAACGAAAAGCTGAGTATAATGCTGTTGAAAAATACAGTAAGACTCCTAAGAAGAACCTTCAGGAATCGGAGTTTTCAGCAGAATTCAGCCAGGGAGAGAATCCCATGAAAATGGCTAACCGCAACTCCAAACATGGGAGAGAGGGAAGAGCTTAGTGGATCAAAATAAACCACGAAAAACAAGCCGGCAGAATGACTCTGCCAACGTAGAATTCGGCATGGAGTTTGGTGATATAAATGCCGGGAAATTTTACGAGCTGCCCTTTATGAACCGTGATAAAGATAAAAAGAAAGATCGGGATAAATGCTAAAAAACCGGCAGTTTTTTTCTGCCGGTTTTTTTCATTATTGTAAAGGACCCGAAAAGATAGAGACTTCTTCAGAGCTTGAATCGAAATAGGCAAGCAGAACAGAGTCTTTCTTTTCAATTAATCCCTCGTTAATATACCTTTCGATATCAAAGGATAATCTTTCACTTAAGGTATGTTTGTATATTTCTTTTTCATTCAGCTGAAGATTTAAGAAGCTTTCTCCCAGCTGGTTTGGGTTTTCGAGCAGAGACTGGTAAAGCTTTGATCTTTCGGATTTTTCAAAGCTTGGCTGCCACCATGGTTTTCTGGGCTTATATTTTTGTTTTGAAATATAGTCAAACTTCATTAGTCCTTCGGCTATATCCAAATCAGCAATTTCTTTTGTTTGAAGAAATTCAAAAAGTCGTTTGAATAAATCCTCAAGCTGATGCCCAATTCGGGACCAGCCTTTTTGCTCCCAATAGCTGCCGAACTCCTGGAAAAAATCGAAGGGAGTCGGGAATACTTTTGTAACCAAATATTCAACAGTTGCATCCATTCTATGGTCATTCCAATATTTCTCTAATACATCTTCGACCTGTTTTATGCGAATGATGTCATCGAAGGACAAAACATTATTTCCTAATATTTCATATGGTGAATGGTCCATATAAATATATTGATGATCTTCTGCTCTTAAGCGAAGCCCCGTGCCTCTCAGCATTTTTAAGAAGCCGAGCTGGAGCTCTTCCGGCCGCATGGCAAATACATCGTTAAATGTTCTTTTGAAGGAATCATAATCTTCCTCAGGCAGTCCGGCAATTAAGTCGAGATGCTGATCGATTTTTCCTCCATCCTTTACCATTGTGACTGTTCGGCAAAGCTTGTCAAAATTCTGCTTCCTCATGACCAATTCATTTGTATAGTCGTTTGTCGACTGTACGCCAATTTCGAATCGGAATAATCCTCGTGGTGCTTCCTTATTCAGAAATTCAATTACCTCAGGTCTCATAATATCTGCGGTGATCTCAAATTGAAAGACAGTTCCCGGCAGATGCTCATCAATCAAAAATTGGAACATTTCCAAGGCATAACTGCGGCTAATGTTGAATGTGCGGTCCACAAATTTTAGGGTTTTTGCACCATTCTTCATTAAATATCGGATATCGTCCTTGATTTTTTCCCTGTCAAAGTACCGCACACCTACTTCAATAGAGGAAAGGCAAAACTGGCAGCTGAATGGACATCCCCGGCTGGTTTCTATATAAGTGACACGTTTAGAAAGGTGGGGAATATCTTCTTCAAAGCGGAACGGTGAAGGCAGATCGCGCAAGTCCAGCTTATTCCGCTGTGGATTAATGCGAACCTGGCCGTTTTCCCTGAAAGCAAGACCATGCACATTTTCCATATTCATGGTGCTGTTCAGCTCCGTCAGCAGCTGTTTGAAGGTTTCCTCACCTTCTCCGATCACAATGTAATCAAATTCTTGTATATTGTTCATCCAATCTGCAACATCATAAGTCACTTCTGGTCCTCCGACTACAATATGAATGGAGGGATCAATCTTTTTAATCATCTTAATGACCTTAATGGTTTCCTCGATATTCCATATATAACAGCTGAATCCGATCACATCAGGCTTTTTGCGGATCAGATCTGTAACGATATTCATTACCGGATCTTTAATTGTATATTCGGCTAATTCCACATCGAAATCAGGCTGAGCGTATGCCTTGAGATACCGGATCGCTATATTTGTATGAATATATTTGGCATTAAGCGTACTGGCGATAACTTTCATTTATTTCTGAACTCCCTTGTTAGCAACTTAAACATCATATAATTGTATCATATTTTTGACTGAAAAAAAGGAAGTAAAACATTGACATATGTTAGAGAAGATAAACTAAACTAATTATTATAATATTAATAAAAATACAACAATTCGCATTATAACTATAGTAAGATAATAGAAAATAAAATAATTAGCTGGGAGAGGGAATAGAGATGAAGGTAAGTCTTTTTGCAACATGTCTGGTAGATATGTTTCAGGGAAATGCAGGCAAAGCAGCAGTTGAACTGCTCGAGCGGCTGGGGTGTGAAATAGATTTCCCGGAAGCACAGGTCTGCTGCGGCCAGCCTGCCTACAACAGCGGCTATGTGAAGGAATCGAAGGAAGCCATGAAAAGGATGATCACGGCATTTGAACATGCAGAATATGTTGTTTCCCCTTCCGGATCCTGCGCCTATATGTTTCATGAGTATCCGCATGTTTTTAAAGGAGACTCTGTATGGGAACCCAAGGCAAAAAAGCTGGCAGAGAAAACATACGAACTTACTCAATTTATCGTTGAAGTTCTAAATGTGGACGACGTCGGGGCAAGGTTAAATGGGAAGGCCACCTATCATACATCCTGCCATATGACCCGGCTCCTTGGAGTTAAAGAAGCTCCCATGAGACTATTGAAAAATGTGAAGGGCCTTGAATTTGAAGAGCTTCCAGGCAAAGAGCAATGCTGCGGTTTTGGGGGTACTTTCTCCGTGAAAATGGCTCAAATATCGGAACAAATGGTAGATGAAAAGGTTGGGCATATAGAGGAGACTGAAGCGGAAATTCTTATTGGAGCTGATGCAGGGTGCCTGATGAATATTGGAGGCAGGATTGGAAGGCAGGGAAAACCCATAAGAGTTATGCATATTGCTGAAGTGTTGAATTGCCGCTGAGAAATTAATGGACATGCTATGTTACAGGAGGAATAGTTATGGCTATGAAAATAGGAACAAACGACTTTAAGGATCGTGTAGATTCCGGAATAAACAATTCCTTTATGAGAGGGGCAGTGTCAGGTGCACAGGAAAGGCTTCAGACTAGAAGACTTGATGCTGCCGCAGAACTTGGAAATTGGGAAGAATGGCGTTCGCTATCAGAAGAAATTCGCCAGCATGTACTTGAAAATCTTGATTTTTACTTATACCAGCTCAGCGAAAATGTAGCTAAAAGGGGAGGGCACGTTTATTTTGCTGAAACTGCTGAAGAAGCCTCTGCTTATATACGGGAAGTAATTGAAAAGAAGAATGCAAGAAAAGTGGTTAAATCAAAATCAATGGTAACCGAAGAGATCCATTTAAATGCCACATTGGAAGAGGCGGGGTGCCAGGTCATTGAAACAGATTTGGGAGAATACATTCTTCAGGTGGACGACCATGATCCCCCATCACATATTGTGGCGCCTGCCCTTCATAAGAATAAAGAGCAGATTCGGGATGTTTTTGCAGAAAAACTAAGCTATCAGAACACAGAAAAGCCGGAAGAGCTTGCTTGGCATGCGAGAGAAATGCTTCGCCACGAATACTTAACCGCTGATGTTGGCATTACGGGCTGCAACTTCGCTGTGGCTGAAACAGGTTCAATTACATTAGTGACTAATGAAGGCAATGCAGATCTAGTCACTGCCTTGCCTAAGACACAAATTACGGTAATGGGCATGGAAAGGCTGGTCCCGACTTACGAGGAAATGGAAGTGTTAGTCAGCATGCTGACCAGAAGCGCGGTTGGACAAAAGCTAACGAGTTATATAACTGTTTTGACTGGTCCAAAAGAAGAACTTGATGTTGATGGACCCGAGGAATTCCACCTTGTCATTGTAGACAATGGCCGCTCATCGATATTAGGAGGGGAGTTTCAATCCATTCTGCAATGTATCCGCTGCGCCGCTTGTGTGAATGTTTGTCCCGTATACAGGCATGTAGGAGGCCATTCCTACGGATCGATTTATTCAGGCCCGATCGGAGCGGTTCTGTCACCGCTTTTAGGCGGCTATGATGATTATAAAGAATTGCCTTATGCATCAACCCTTTGCGGGGCCTGTACAGAAGCATGTCCAGTCAAAATCCCTCTGCATGAGCTGCTTCACAAACACCGGCAGGTAATTGTCGAAAAAGAAGGAAGGGCTCCAATATCGGAAAAGATGACGATGAAGGCCTTTGGACTGGGGGCAGCTTCACCTTCCCTTTATAAATTGGGATCTAAACTGGCACCGGCAGCCATGAATCCATTTACAGCAGGCGACAAAATTACAAAGGGGCCCGGCCCTTTAAAGGCATGGACAGAAATCAGGGATTTTCCAGCTCCTAATAAAGAAAGATTTCGTGATTGGTTCAATAACCGGCCAAAAGGAGGAGGACAGCAGTGAACGGAACTATTCAGAATCGGGACGCTTTTTTAAATAAAATTGCAGGCAGACTGGGAAGGGAAAAGAGAATTTCCGGAGCTGAAAGGCCAAAGTGGAGCTATAATCCTCAAGATTCCATCTTTAAAGAAGCAGATGCAGATGAGCTTCTTGAAGCTTTAAAAACACAGTGCACGAAAATTCACACTGACCTTATTGTAACAAAAGCCGCCAATTTGCCGGATACTCTTAAAGAGATTGCAGCCCTGTACGGAGGCGGTCCAGTTGTGACCTGGAAGGATGACCGTTATAGACAGTTTGGGCTTACGCAGCTATTTGAGGAAATTTGGCCAAAAGCGAATGTGGAAGTATATGAATGGGATTATTCTGCTGGAAAAATTAATGTTGATTACACAGAAAAGGCCAATATCGGCATCACCATCAGTGAAATTACTCTGGCTGAATCCGGAACAGCCGTCCTGTTCAGCAGCAGAGACCATGGACGGTCAGTCAGTTTTCTGCCTGCTGCTTCCATTATCCTTATTCCGAAAAGCACCCTGGTTCCGCGCATGACACAGGCTGCAAGGATCATCAGGGAAAGAGTGAGCAGAGGGGAGCTGGCTCCTTCATGCATTAATTTCATAACCGGACCAAGCAATTCAGCAGATATTGAGATGAACCTCGTTGTGGGAGTCCATGGGCCTGTTAAGGCTGCTTATATTGTTATAGATGATTTATAATGCGTGAGCACCTGGCATCATAAGAACGAGAAAAAACGCCAAACTTTTGTTGGCGTTTTTTTGTAGCGTCCCAGGCGAGATTCGAACTCACGACCTACAGCTTAGGAGGCGGTCTTACTTAAAAGGAACAACTTTGTAGAACTTGGATAAACCCTTGATAAATGGGCTTTTTTGAACTATGAAACTGATTAAGTTGGTTAGAATTTGGGGCTTAATGATGAGTTTCGACCCCAAATCGACCCCAAATTAACTCTTTACCTGAGAGCTAAAAAACACTCTGCACTTATACTAAGAGGGGAACAGGGCAAAATCTAGCTCACTTTCTTTTCCAATTGCCTATCCTTTTGCTTTACTTGTTGGATAAAATTATTGAAGTTTTAAAAATTTACAACGATAATAAAAAGGTATTTTATTCTAAAAGACTTAGGATTGTGGGGTACCTAGAAAATGGAAAAAATACTTGTTTCAAAATATCAACGTAGAATATTTTACATTATATCCTTATCTTTGTTAGCCATAATAGAGTTAATCCGTGTATTCATTATTCCTATTATATTTAATACAGAGAGACTCGGTTTAGATGCTATTTTAAACCTGATCCTTGATAACTTGTTTGCAACAGGTTTCGTAACTATTGCAATAGCTTCATTAGTATTTTGGCTCACACCCTCTGTTGAAAATGAACCTAAACTAGAGACAGTAGAACCACGTAGAATCGGGGAATTATTAAGGCGTGCACGAGACACCAATGAATACTGGTTTAGTGGAAATTCGGCAAGGTATACCCGTGCAGTAACTTTACCTGAGTTGGCTGAAAGTTCACGTACTGAAAACGTCAGTAAAAGTATTACTATGTTGCTTTTGAATCCTACTGATAAGCAGCTTTGTGAAGAATATATTAAATACCGTAGTGGGGTAAGATCTGCAAATAAGAATGGAGAATGGACGGTAGAACGAATTCGGAAGGATATATATGCCTCAATAATTGCAGCTTATGCTTATGCGGCAGAACACCCACTTTTGGAGATGAAAATAGGGCTAAAAAAGACATTCTCACTCCTTCGAGTAGACTTAGGTAAGAATTTGGTAGTTTTAACAAAAGAAGATAAGCAAGATCCTGGTCTTTTTGCAGAAGCAGGGAGCTTTCACTACTCAGTTTACCGCGAAGAATTAAAATTTAGTCTAAAGCAATCGAATATATTGCCAGTACATAGCGTTCAGGGGATTCCATTTTCCAACCTAAATAAAGATAATGTAAAGAAGTTCCTTGATGATCTGGGTATTTATGAAGCTAGTATTAGTGACCAAGATTTTGAAGAAATAATTGAATTAGCAAAGGACAGGGAAAACCCATATGGATAAAATTTTATCGACTTTAGCAGAGAATCTTGCCAATAAAGAACCTCGTGAGCAAATAAAGTCACTGCTTTTAGAACTAATTTCTTTAAAAAAACAGGACAATTCCTTAATTGGTAACTGGCATCCACTAGGTTTTGTACATGCAAATCTTGGACGTATAGATGGTATTGGAACAATTAGGTTACATATTTGGTTACAAAACAAACGTAAAACCCAAATTCCATCTTTTCCAATTCATGATCATGTATTCACTGTAAACAGTCATATACTTAGTGGAACTGTTACAAATCGTATTTATCACATTGAAAGAGATAGTATAAATCCAACCCATAAATTGTACAGTGTCAAATATGATAATAATAAATCTCTACTAGAATCCTTAAATCAGAAAGTAAATTGCCATTTTATTAGCGAAGAAAACTTTACAATCGGACAATATTACTCTGTAAGGAGTTCCGTTTTCCATACTACAGAAGTAAATGAAAATCATTTTGCATCTACACTAGTACTGACAAATAACCATATAAATGGTGAACCTAAAGTAGTCGGTGGGTTATTTCAGAATGATATTTACATCTATGAACGAAGCCTATGTGAGCCTGTGGAATTGTTAGAAATGATTTCTTTACTAGAACATAAATTAAAAATAAACGAGTAACGCTTTATAATTAGGAAATACACGGAAACCCCCTATCTATTCTAGGGGGTTTCTATTTTTAGTTATTTAACTAGAAGAACTAAATATGGTGTTATATACCTTATTGAAGTTTAACAAAAAAGCATTAATCCTTCTTAGATTAACAAGGATTAATGCTTTGAACTTTAATTAGATATCTACAACTCTGATATTTCATTGCGAATTTTTCGGTCTCTTTCAATTTGATTTTGGTGGTAATTAATAATTTTTTCACGTTGCTTTTCTGAAATGATTTCTTCATTAACATACTCTTTGCTTACGTCTGTAATGTACTGAAGAATAATGTCTTCAAATGAATTAGTCGGAAAATCAGCCAATTTTTTCACCTCATCCTAAACAAACTTTTTTATATTCAACCTACTAAGTATATTACAATTATTCATAGGGTTTAAAATTACCTGACCTGCAAATAGTAAAGGTTCCGAAAGTAACTTTAGATATCCTAAGCTTTCTTTTCGAAAAATTCGTCGAAGTGACTTGCAGCAGTTTTATCAGCCTCTTCAAGTACATGTCCATAAATATTCATGGTAGTAGAAATATCAGCATGCCCCAATCGTTCACTTATAACTTTTGCATGAACTCCTTCATTAATGAGTATGGTTGCTGAAGTATGCCTAAGATCATGAAAGCGAATATGTTTAAAATCATGTTTTTTGGTAAACCTTCGCCACCATTGACCAATACTGTCCGGACGTATGGGCTTGCCGAATTCATTTCCAAAGATGAAGAAGTAATCGGGCCATTCCCAAAGTTCACGTACTTTCCATTTATCTTGCCGGCTGGTTAATTCTAATTTCTTTAACAACTCAAGTAATTTTTCAGGAACACTAACTGTTCGGTCTTTCCCTGTTTTGGTTCCTTTTATTTGTACGCCTTTGCCTTTAATTTCTGTAATAGCTTGCTCGATTCGAATAGTTCCTTTTTCAAAGTCAACATGTTTCCATTCAAGTCCAGCAATTTCACCTTCTCTGGCTCCAGTTGAAACAGCCAGGAGGATAAGTGTTTTCCAAAATAGGGGCTTATCATCAAGCAGCTGCATAAGCTGGCTTAATTCTTCCTTTGAATAAACCTCTGATTTTTTCGCTTTTCCATTAGGTGGCTTTGCTCCAATAGCAGGATTTTCTTTAATTAACTTCCATCTATATGCGCATGAGAGGACATTGTTAAATGCCTTATAGCAGTTCAGTACAGAAGATGCTGAAAGTTTCCCGGCTTTACCGTCAAGGCGCTGGCCAGTCTTTTTAAGGTCATTGATAAAATTAACTATATGAATAGTTTTAATTTCTTCTAGTTTAAAATGTCCATACTTCGGAAGAATTCGCTTTTGTAAGATACTGATATAATTTTGCAGGGTATCAGGTGAGAGTGTATCTTTTGCGTGCTTTTCTAGCCATTGAGGATAGAAGGCGTTTAGGGTCATTTTATCCTCAGCCTTAAAATATTCACCGGTTAAAATTTCAGCCTCAAATAATGTAAGTAGCTTTTTAGCTTCTTTCATATTTTTAGCTTTTACTGTTCTTCTTTCTCTAATGGGTGTTCCTTTTTCGTCATAACCTAAAATTACTGTTAAACGATAGCTCCCATTTCCGCGATTTTCAACATTAGCCATTTGTTAACCTCCTGTAAGAATATATGTTCTGTTTTTGGTTGAAAAGAAAAGCCCAAAAGGGCTAATTATTGAATCTCTGAATTATAAATTTTCCAATGGTAATTTAAATCGTAGTCCCCACGTGATTCTAAAGTTCCTTTGACTGTAACACTATCACCTGGTTTTAGATCGGTTAGTAGATTACTCATAAAATCTGCAACAAAAACATTGTAAGCTTCATTACCTGATGTATTAACATCATCCCACGTTTGACCAGTGTACTCTCCTGCACCTAATACCCAAATTTGTGAGGAACCTATTTCCATTATAGTTCCTGACCAAGTTACTTCTTGACCATATAGGTAACTATCCCATGTAGGCGTTTTTTCTTCACCGAGTTCTTTATAATTCTTTATGAACTCTGGGAAGTTATTTAGAGAGTCAATAGTTTTCTGTTGTTGATCGGATATTTGTTTTTCGGTGTCACTCGGTTCTTTTGATTTTTTATTAACTTCATCAGTAGGCTTGTTTACCGGCTCTTTGGTTTCCTCTGTACCTGAACATGCCCCTAAGATAATGCTTAGAGATAGAACAGAGATAATTAGTAAAAACTTGTACTTCATCTTATCCAATCTCCTTTTTTAATAAATTTATGTATTTATGGGTTAATTACCCATTAATACTCAATATAAAAACACGCAAATTTCTACGTGTGAAAAGTACCAATCTAATGTTTAAATTTTTTTAAGTGAGCAAGTTCTCTTGGCACACCATATATTTCTGCAATTTCATAGATTGAAAGATGTGAATCCTCAAATCCAATTAGACATTCGTCTGGAAGTAACAGCTCTACAGCGAATTGACTTGCTTGCCTTTCATATTTACTTTCTGGAAAGAAAGTATTTTTCTTAAGAAATGAAGCATTATGTTTGGGGTGAAGAACCGAGTGACCTAATTCATGTCCCATGACAAAATTACGGACTTTGCCCAAGTTGTTATTTATGAAAATAAATTTATTTTTTCTCTCATATTTGTACATTCCCTGGACTTCATCCGTAAAATCCCATGGTACAACATGGACACCAATTTTCTCAGCGATTAGAAAAGGATCTCTTGTCTTGAATTTCTTAATTAATCTTTGAACTTCAGCAACAATAAAATCCTTCATCTAAATCAGTCCTGTGTATCACGATATTTCTTTGGAATATACTTTTTGTTAATCCTGGTGGCTTGTCTAATTGCATATTCCATGGCATCCAAGATCGATTCCTTTGCTTCCTCGCTAATCGGTTCCCCCATTAACATATAGCCATCGTCTTCAGAAAGGTCCTGACGAATTTTCTCCATTCTTTTTGCAATGTCTTTTTCATCTTTGCTTTGCAAATTTGCATTTGATTTTTGGAAATCAGACCTACCTAATAGATAATCTGTCTCCACTTCATATAGATCTGCAAGCTTTTTTAGAGTTTCAGTATCTGGGTCTCTGTAATCTCTTTCATAATTGGAAAGAACTGCGTTTGTGATACCGACTTTCTCAGCAACTTCTTTTTGTGACCATTTTCTTTTCTCTCTTTCCTTTTTTAAACGAATACCTAAACTCATGAAAAATCACCAGATCCTAATTCCATATTTTTTACAATATCTTATATTAGATTATTTTATATTAAATAAACGCTACGTTAAACACAATAAACAAAAAGTTGATTATTTTTAAATTTGATGTTGACATTAAACGAAACGTTGATATAATAAAACTATAATTTTAAACTTTATGTTTAATTTTGGAGGTGATGATATGAAATTACATGAAAAAATTAGAGCAGTAAGAAAAGCTAAGAATATTAGCCAGATAGTAATTTCTAATAAGTTAAACATTACAGTTCAGTCATACAGTATGAAAGAGACTGGAAAAAGACCAATAACAACAAACGAATTAGAAATTATATCTAACATATTAGGAGTTTCCCCTTCAAATTTTTTTGATAAAGAATTCAACATAAAGTTGAATAAGACCACGGCATAATAGGAGGTAAAAGAATGGAGCTCAGAAAGTTAATTTCCCAGGATCATTTCAAAGTGCAGCGAAAAACACTCACAGCTCAGGAAGTGGCAGATTATATTGGTGTCCATCCTGACACGATTTATACGATGGTCCGTGAAAAGCAAATCCCGCATTTCAGAGTTAGACGGAGAATCTTCTTTTCCTTGGAAACAATAAATGCCTGGATGCGAGACCAAGAACAAAAAAGTCTGGAGGCTATGTAAATGAATCAATTGCAGCCTATTTGCCAAAGAGGTAAGCGAGTATTAACAACCACTCAGCTTGCAGCAGCTTTTGGAACAGAAGCAAAAATTATTAACCGGAACTTTCAAAGAAATGCTGATCGGTATGTTCAAGGCAAACATTATTTTGCCTTATCCGGAGAAGAATTACGGGAATTCAAAGGGTCACGTCAATTTGACGACAGCCTTAAATTTACTTCTATTCTCTATCTTTGGACTGAAAAAGGAGCTTGGCTTCACGCTAAATCACTAAATACTGAGCAAGCATGGGATGCATTTGAAAGGCTGGTCGATGAATACTACACGATTAAAGAAGACATGGTTCCTCTATCAAAAGATCAGGCTCTGGTAACGGTGCTGAGAACAACTGCAGATCTTATGGAGGATACTCAAACCATTAAAGCTGAACAACATAAAATCAGAAAGTTAGTCTATGAGATTGATCATAAAGTCGAAGAGCATATCACTCTATCCAGTGGCGAACAACGACGTGTGCAGAAAGGAATCGCTCAAAAGGTTTATGAGCTGGAAAGTAATCCAGAGTTCCGATCAAAGCTCTTCAGGGAACTACATCGGGAAATAAAGGACCGTTTTGGTGTAGCAAGCTACAAAGACATTAAGAGAAAGGAACTTCAATTAGCTCTCAGCTACATAGAAAACTGGTTTCCTAGAAAAGTTTCATGAGTGAAGGCACCGAACGAAGCTGCCAGCCTCAAAAAGATTCGGTGCACTTCCTTTCATCTATTAATTTTAATAGCAATCTATTAATTTGTCGGTTCCATACTGGAACGTTTCCAAATTGGAACATAGAAGGGAGGGACAAAGGATTGACTTTCGGCGCAGTATTGAAAGCATGCCGGGAGCGAGCAGGTCTTACACAGGAGGAAATCGCAGAGAAACTTCATCGTTCACGGAGTTGTATTTCAAAATTTGAAACAGATAAAAAAACATTGGATGTCGCCACTTTAATTAAGTGGGCAGATGTTACCTCAGCTAAAGATGTGGCATGTGCCATTGTGACAGGGGTAGATCCAGTGATGATATTGCAGCAGTTAATGCCGTTGATAGGAGGAATAATCCAATGGTTCTAACCAGAAAAGAGAAGCTGGAACAATTAATTAAGAGATTGAAGAGCCAAGGAGTCAAGATTGATTGGGCTGCGAGGATTCGTACTCCAAAGGAGGGTTCATGAATGGACTTGGGTTATGTCCTAGCTATGATTTTTGGAACCTATTTTATTTTCATTATGGGAATTTTAATTGGAGATTTTACTTCAAATCAAAAAGAAAAGCAGTAAGCTCACCACAGCTCACTGCCACTAAATATCGTTACTACTATTCTACCACCACTAGAATAGGGCGGCAAGAACCTTTGTTCCTGCCGCGATAAGTCGGAACGAATATCTACCATTCCCCCATCAACTACGTTTCGGCTTATCGCGGTGTGAATAAAGCACCTAATACATAGAGAGGAGGGTAAAAATGAATCATCCTATGATTGACCAAATAGAGAGGTCTGGATACCCGAATATGGTTGAACAGCCTGAACACGTGGGGCTAGATTATTTTGGTGACGAGATCCTTGATGGTGACGACATAGCGGAATATGACGGTGAAATCATTTTGAAGGACAATTTAGAGCGGTTCTTAACAGAGGTGATGGAGTTTATTTTTAAAACTGCATGAAAAAGGACCCCAGTTAGCGGCTGGAGTCTTAAGGGGTAGTAAACAAAAGATTTGTACTGTCATTGTAACATGTCGTATTAAAGCGGTAAAGGGAGGTAAAACTTTGGCAGTTAACAATGCAGTTCCTACAAAGGATATGAGCCGGTTTGAATGGCTGCAAGAACGAGCAAAAGGAATCGGTGGGAGTGATGCTGGAATCATTCTTGGTGTTAATAAATTTCGTACACCTTTTGAACTTTGGCTTGAAAAGACAGGCCAGGTCGAACCACAGGAAACTGATAATGAAGCAATTTACTGGGGAAATCAAATGGAAAATGTGGTTGCCAAGGAATTTGAAAAGCGTACAGGTAAAAAAGTCCGCCGAACAAATTTCATGTATAACCATCCCAAGTATCCTTTTATAAAAGCAAACGTTGACCGTTTAGTTGTTGGAGAATCAGCGGTTTTGGAATGCAAGACAGCCAGTGCATATCTCGCTAAAGAGTGGGAAGGTGAAGAAGTTCCAGCAAGCTACCTTGTGCAGCTTCAGCATTATCTCGGAGTTACAGAAAAGGAAAAGGGGTATATCGCTGTTCTTGTCGGTGGTAACAAGTTCATCTGGAAGGAAGTAGAGCGAGACCAGGAGCTTATCGAGATGATTTTCAATGCTGAAAAGCATTTTTGGGAATATCACGTACTGCAAGGGCATGCTCCTGATCTTGATGGATCCAGCGCAGCTGAGAAGTATTTGAGAGAGAAGTATGATCGCGCTGTGAAGAATAAAGAAATTGTCCTTCCATCTGATTACAAAGATTTGCTGGTTCAATATGAAAAAGTGAAATCCGATGAAAAGCTGATTAAAACAGCAAAAACGGAAATAGAAAACAAATTAAAAGAAGTATTGAAGGATGCTGAAACAGGTATTACTGATCAATTTATAGTTACTTGGAAGAATCAGGGTAGAAAAAGTGTGGATTCTAAAGCACTGAAAGAAAAGTTTCCGGACATTTACAAAAAAGTTTTGAAAGAATCCTCGTTCCGAAAATTTGCTGTAAAGGAGATTAATTGATGGCGACCAATACAGAATTGAAGAATCAATTAGCTAATAGACAGGAGACAGCAGCAAAGCAAGTATCAGCTCAATCACTTGGACTTAAAAGTCTACTAAATACGCCAACAATGCAAAAGAAATTTGAGCAGGTATTAGCCAATAAAGCTCCGCAATTTATGGCATCCGTCCTTAACTTATATAACGGAGATACTGGCCTACGAGAAGCTGAGCCAATGTCCATTGTATCTAGTGCAATGGTTGCTGCATCTCTCGATTTACCTGTTGATAAAAACCTAGGTTACGCATGGATTGTTGCTTTTTACGATTCTAAAAAAGGGTATAAGGCAGCACAGTTCCAGCTGGGCTACAAAGGCTACATTCAGCTGGCATTAAGAAGCGGCCAGTACAAGGCCATAAATGTAATACCGGTATACGAAGGGGAACTTCTAAAGTGGAATCGTCTGACGGAGGAAATTGACCTTGATTTGGACGCCAAGAAAAGTGATAAGGTTATCGGTTATTGTGGCTACTTTAAGTTAGTCAATGGCTTTGAAAAAACAGTCTATTGGACCCGGGACGAAGTAGAGGCGCACCGGATTAAGCATAACAAGGCAAAAGATAAGAAATCACTTAATAATGTCTGGCGATCTGATTATGATGCCATGGCAATGAAAACGGTTCTTAGGAACATGTTAGGCAAATGGGGCATCTTGTCCATCGATATGCAAAAGGCATTCTCAGAAGACGAGCAGGAGCGTGAGGTAAAAGATATTACGGATGATGTTAATGAATATGAAGAGTCCATTCAATTCGATCCACCAAGCCAAGAAGATCAAGAATCAGCTGCCGAACAAGAAATTATTGATGTGGATCAAAAGAAGAAAAAAACTAGCAAAAATATGTCCGCCCAGGAATCATTGGACATAGATTTTGAAGATGCAGAGTAACAAAACAAATGTCCTCCTTCCAGCATGGATCTGGGAGGAGGCTAGAGATAAAGAACACTTGAAAATGCTTGTTTTAGAGTATATGCGGAGGTATCCGGATTACAAAGTAAAAGGGGTTAAAAACGGATTTGCTGTATGTGAGAGGGAGTGAATCACATGTTTGTTAAGACCATTCGTATTCCAAATGGAGATGTATTTTCAAAGTATTTTATATTCAAATGTGAAACTATCGGGGAATCTGATATGCGTGCCATGTCATAAAAATGTCCATAGGAAGTAGGTGATACGGTGCCCGAAAGTTATCCATTTCCAACCTATTCAGGATTATTAGAGCCGAAACATTACAAAAAAATTGGATCAGCATTGTGGCTTTTTCTCTGGTGCGTCAGTTCCACTACAAAAGAGATTGAACGAGATGGAGTAACCTGGGGCATCGTGTTAGGAAATAAGCCATTGAAACGCTCAGAGTTGGCAAAACCTTTTGGAGTTAGCGAAAGAACTGTTCAAAGGTGGCTGGATGACCTAGAAACACATGGTTACATAAAGATCACCAGAGCACCTTATGGATATATTATAACTGTTAAAAACTCTAAAAAATACAGTAAAGAGAGAGTGGACAAAAACGTCCAGTCTGATGGAGACCGGACAAAAACGTCCAGTCCAGAGTGGACAGAAACGTCCAGTCATGTGGACAAAAGTGTCCACTCTAATAAAGATATTACAAAGATAAATAATACTACTATTACTAAAGAAAATGACCCTGTAGATATTATTGCTGAAAGATTCATAGAGTTACGAACGATACAAGAAGGACGTTCTGTTTACCCAACAACAAAAGATTATGAAGCAATCGCCCGGATTGTCGCCCGTGGTATGCCGTTGCCACAAACAATCAAATTGCTTGAACAGTGTTTTGCTGAATACAAAGAACGTCAGCCAAATGGTGCCATTAAAGCCTTTGGTTACTGCGAAAAATACATCATGGATCATTATGATGCCTTAGTAGCAAGAGAACAGGCAAAAGAAGCAGCTAAAAACGTTAAGCCTTTTAAAAGCAATAATTCTTATAGACCTAAGGGTATGCGATCCAAGCCAATACGTACGGAAATGCTGCCAGATTGGTTTTATGAAAATGAGCAACCAAAACAACCGATAAAGGAAAAATCACCTGACCAAATTGCTGCCGATAAGGCTGAACTTGATGAAATGCTGAGGAAAATGCAAGAGCGGGAAGTGCCTAGCAATCAAGATGAGCTGGCCCGTAAAAAGGCAGAACTAAATGAAAAGCTAAAAATATTAAGATCAGGGAGTTGAAACCATGGGGATCCTATATGAATCCGTTATGCAACAGAAAAGGAATATCCTCATCAAGAGATTGTCAGAACTGAATATTTCTAAGGCTCAGTCAGGAAAGAGAATCCACGATTGTGATTACGAGGAACTGAAATATGAGCTTGTACTGGCATCTTTTCGGGAGATTAATACAGAGGGTACACAAAATAACTGGTTTTGAAGGGAGATATGAAAAATGACTATCACAAATGTTAAATTAGTTACTCGCTGTCCAAAATGTCTGGCCAAGGGGACAGTGATAGGACATCGAAATAACCTCTTATTACTTGAATGCAGGGACTGCAATAAACGCTGGAATACTTACTCAAAGACTTGCAAGATTTGTGGAAAGCCAAATTATTTCTACATTGAGGGTCCATGCGTGAAATGCTACTCGGAAAAACACAACGCCATATGATTTTAAAAGCAGCGAAGCTGAGCTTGCTGCTAAGTTTCCTCAAAAAAAAGACCCCTATAAAGAGGTTGTTTAGCTGACAAGCTTATTTAATGCGGGGATTAATTCATTAAAGTACGGTTTTACAATAAAATCTTTAGCACCATAATTTAAAGCTTCCACGATTAATTTAGATTGTCCCATTGCGGAGCATATAACAACTTTTGCATTTGGATCAAGATTCTTGATCTCTTTTAAAACAGCCATTCCATCTTTACATGACATTGTTAAGTCTAGTAATACGATATCTGGGGAAGACTTCTTGAAAAGTGATATAGCTTCGCAACCATCAGAGGCTTCAGCAATTACTTGATAGTTGCCTTCAGACAAGGTTCTTTTAAGTATTTGTCTCATAAACATAGAATCATCAGCAATTAGTACTTTATTAATCATATCAAACTCCCTTTTTGAAAATTAGGCAAATTTAAGAAAGGAGTTATAAGAGATTTACGAGATTGATAAATCTCGGTAACCCGGCTGCCTTAGCTTTTACCTTAGGCCCGTGGCTTTGCGTCTTTTACTTTCGTAAAATTTGCCATTATAGGTATATTAACACAGTGAATATAGTAGAAAACGACAAAATGTGACAAAAAATGATAATTTCGTGACTTATGGATTATAAATTTCGTTGGTGGTGAGGGAATGAAGCAATTAGACTTATTCTCCTTTGCCCTTGAAGATCAGATAGCTGAACTAAAACAAGGCGAAGAGTTGGAGTTTTACAGAGGGAAGGAACGGCTACTTATCCGGAAGCATGAGAAGTACCAGGGCGTTTGTCATTATCAGGGGCCAGATTTTTATGGCTCCGCCTTTCACCTTGATGAAAAAGGTATATTTGGTGGATTAGAACTCTTTGTAGGTAAGATTGATAGATGGTTGCATGGCCGAGGTTGGAATGAAACATAAGATTGATTCAGCTATTAAAGTCATCCGTCATTTTTCCTTGCAGAACTATAAACCACAATCCATGCAATGAAAAATATCACAGGAAAGCTAAATATGATTGCCAAGATAAAATATACGGTATTGATGACATTTTCGTAAATCCAACTTAGCATTATAAGTCACCTACAATAATTTGTGAGTAAGGACTGAAATTTTTAAGGTCATAAAGAAGAATGGAGATAGGCACGTACTCTGTCCTATAATGCAGGAAAAAAATTGCAAGCATGGACCTGGAGCACTTTTATTCGGTCTTTGGATGGTTGGTTCTGCTCGTTTAAGTTTAAAGTTCCCGGTTGGATGAAAAATATGTAATTATGGCGAAAAAAGAACTGCATAAGAGGCGTAAGCCATATATCTAAACTTTTCATTCCTATTCTAAAAGTATAATATCAACACTTTTTGTAGATGTTAAGAGAAAAACAAGGGAGGACTTTTAGTTGGAATGGATTTTTTATCTATACTTGATAAATACGTTTTTTATCTTAATCATAGCAATTCGGGATGTACGCAGGCCTGCCAAGGCTTTGAATTGGATAATAATCGTCCTTCTTTTACCTATCATTGGTTTCTTGCTTTATCTTAGCATATCAAATCCTAAGTTTATTCATCGGAAAAGATTGACCTCTTCTAAAAGTGAATCTAATAAATTACCTGATACATTTGGTGATTCAGCCTCGGTAATCGCCGATGCTTTACGGCACTTCACTGTGAATGGGCTTCGAACGGGCCAAGTCCAAGTATTTGACAATGGAATAGCAAAATATGAACAACTCATTGAATCCCTCCAAAAAGCCCAAAAAACGATTGATCTGGAATATTTCATATTTAGGAATGACCAAATTGGTAGTCGCATCACAGAACTGCTAATCGAAAAAGCAGTAAATGGAGTGCGGGTTCGTTTTATGAGAGATGGCTTGGGGAGTTATAATTTCCCGCGTAAAAAAATCAGGCAGATGCTTGAAGCAGGGATAGAATGCAGGACAATATTTCCTTTACGATTTCCCTGGATTTTGTCCAATTGGAATTATCGGGATCATTGTAAGATGGCCATAATCGACGGAAAGATAGCTTTTAATGGTGGCATTAACATAGGATATGAATATACAGGATTGAATCCTGCCGTTGGCTTCTGGCGGGATACTCATTTGCAAGTCATAGGAGAAGCATCAGCCGATTTGCAGACTGTCTTTGATGTTCATTGGGAAATTGCTGTGCCGGAACGGATAAAATCAAAAATAAATTTGAAAACAAAATCAGAGGTAACGAAAATCAATTCAATCGGCAGAGCAGATCATTCCAAATGGTCAGCCGAATTGGGATCAGAGTTGAGCACCCTTGATGATAAAGAAATGGACATATCCGCAAAAACTAGGACATTGCATAAAGCGTATATCCATACGTTGGAAGGAAACCCTGGAATTCCTACCCCAGTCATTCGGCAAGCTTACTTTATATGTATAACACAGGCGACCAAGACTATTGATTTAACAACACCCTATTTTGTACCAGAAACGGATATTATCATGGCATTAAAGACAGCAGTAGCTCGTGGTGTCCGTGTAAGATTGCTGGTTCCTCGCCATAATAATCAAAAAATCGTGGGCCTTGCAAGCCGTACTTATTACGGAGAACTTATAGAAGCTGGAGTTCAAATCTACCAGTACGACAAAGGAATGATACATGCGAAGGTGTTGACCATCGATGAGGAGATTGCTGCCGTAGGCTCAGCAAACTATGATATGAGAAGTTTTCGCCTGCATTATGAGGTGTGTCAAGTCTTGTACAGTGCTGATGTGGCGAGGGAACTCACAGATCAGTTCGAACGTGATCTTACTGATTCTATTCCATTAAAAATTGAAGACTTGCTTGAACGACCTCTGACCGAGCGGATTGTTGAACAGAGTGCCCGCCTGTTTTCTCCATTATTATAAGTTGAAAAAACCGGTATTATTTATCTTTCTGATTTTAATTAGCTTACATGTTGTAATATAAATATTTTAAAACATGAGGATTTTTGAAATCGAGTGAAATATAAAATGGAGGAATAAATTTTGGGTGAAGTTTTTTTGGGTTTACTGACAATCAAAGTCATAGTAGGTTTTGTCACCTTATTTTTTATCATTATCATAACCGGTAGAACATCAATCTCTCAGTTAACCCCGTTTCACTTAGTTTTTGTATTAGTGCTTGGAGATTTTTTAGGAAATACCATTTATGAAAATAAGGTAGGGATTTTTCACTTTTTATATGCCATCGGATTGTGGACGCTTCTCATGTTGGGGATAGAGTTCTTGACTCTAAAAAATAAATCGACACGTTCTCTCTTATTGGGGGATCCTAACATCATTATTCGGGATGGTGTAATGGATAGAAAGTTACTTAAAAAGAACAGATTGGATGTAAATCAAGTATTAAGTATACTTCGACAAAATCAGGTTTTTTCTGTTCGCGAAGTCAAATACGGTATATTGGAAGCTAATGGGCAAATAAGTATATTATTACAATCGAAGTATCAAAAACCAGACAAGCAAGATCTCAGTCTTCTAGAAAGTCCAGTATACCTTCCAACAGCGTTAATTATAGATGGGGAAGTATTAAAGGATAATTTACATGAACTCGGATTTGATCAACAGTGGTTAGATAATCAATTAATTACCAATGGCTATGATAATGTTAAACGTATACTCTACGCAGATTGGCGAGAAAATGAAGGAATTCATATTAGTCCATTTTAAAATTTATTAGGATATTAGCATATGTTTGTGAATGGCCATTTGGATTATAAATATTAATTCAGTGTTTTTATAAAAATTGAAACAGAGAATATGTATCTCGACTCTTATTTGAAATTTAAAATGTTAACTGCATTTTGATTGATACTTGAAAATTAATTTATCAAGAGATTGACTGTTTCTTATAGTTTCAGGGTCATCTAACCCTTTTCTTAATCCGGTTTCCAAAAGCACTTTTCTATAAAATTTAATCTTTTTTCTAAGCTCTCGGCAGAAACGACACATTATTTTGCTCCTTTAAATAATAAAAGTCCAGGAACTATTATTACAGATAAAGGAAAAATATTAAATGATTTCGACAAAACTTGTCAAAAAACGACAAAAATTAGTAATAAGAAAAAGCCAGGATTTCTCCCGGCCGACCTAATATAATTTTAGCACTTGGGAGGGATTCCTGGTGAAAACCAATATAGAAAAAATGACAACTGAAATCGATTTAATGAAAAATGCAGTGTATATCGTAAAAGACGGCCATTTAGTATTAGTCGATACCCCGCCAAAAGGGTATGGTAAACAAGTGATTTCCTGGCAATCAGGGAAGCCTTCTCATTATGAATTGAATTATTCGATCAAGTTATAGGTACAATTTATTTACCCCATAACTTACTAAGATTAATTGGCACAATTTCAGTACCGTTTATTTGTTTATGTATTATTGGGTTTGCAAAGGGATCGTGTGTGAAAGTATTATCTAGTTCATTGCTGGAACGGGGGCGTACATCAACGCCAAGGACACTTCGAATCATTTTGTGGTATGTCATAGCTGTTCATCTCCTTTGTATTTATTAGATTTATTATTTTTAATTGCTCAATAAAAAATTCATAAAAAAACAAAATAAGTCTACTGGAACAACCAGGGGCACTGAATGGCGAATTAAGCGTTGTTTGGTGTCCATTTTTTTATTATATCCAAAGGAGTGTTTTTAATGAAAGAAGCTGCCAGCAAACAAATTGAATCCATTCTGAAGGATTATCATTGGATGATGAACTCAATAAAGGTTCTAAGGAACTCAATGAAAGATGCTGGAGAAGGACTCACAGCACAGTTTGGTGATGAGGCTGGAATGCCGAAAGCAAAAGGAACTAAAAGTGATCCAGTTTATATGGAGTATGTCAGGAGAGAAAGAAGATATTCTATTATTCAAAAGTATGAGGCTAAGATTTCTCTTATTCAGGATCGAATGCATCTTATTAAGGATGATAGGCAAATTGAGGTTCTTCATTGGCTTCTTGAAGGCAAAAGTCATAGATGGATTGCAATGCATATGGGACTGTCTCATACCCACATTGGACGTATTAAAGATTCAATTGTTAAGAAAATGAGTGAAGATGTGCCAAATGGGACAGACGGTACAAATGATACGAAGTTGCTAAAACATAAATCTGCTTGCTAAAATTGAAGGCAGGACGGGGAGGCAGGTAACAAGCTGCTTCCTCTATTTTTGTTCGTTGAGTCCCACCTTGCTGTTTATTTTTGGAGGGAAATATCTCCTTTTGTCGAATAGTGATGTAAAGGAGGGGTGTTAAGATGCAAAAATTCAAAGTAAGATTTAGCTTCGACCATGAGAATTCTAAAACTTTAGAAATAGAAGGGGAATCTGCAGAACAATTGCTTAACAAGTTAACCAGTCATTCTGGTTGGTACATTTATAGTAAAGCAGAGACTGCAATCAACATGAACCTTGTGACAAGAATAAGCTTTGCAAAACCTGCAAGAGCCTCTGCAGCTAGTGGCTGGTAATCGTGGTGGATAGAAGCATCCTTCTGGGTGCTTTTTCTTTTGAAAAAAATTAGACAGGAGGTAGGTGCCATGTAATGAAATGGGATGAAATTAGAAAAGAATATGAGACCTCTAAGATCACATTAAAGGCACTTGCTGAGAAACACGATGTTAAAATCGGCACATTAAAGAGCAGGAAAAGCCGTGAAGGATGGTCAAGAGGATCTCTTAAAAAGGGTGCAACCAAAAGTAAAAAGGTTGCAACCCTAAAAAACGAGGATGCTCCAAGGAAAAGAAGTGGAAATCCTAACCCTCAGAATCTATTTACAAAACGGAACAAGGTTGCAGAGAAGCATGGCTTATTCTCAAAGTTCTTGCCAAGAGACACATTAGAGATAATGGAGAGCTTGAACGAACGTTCTCCAACTGATCTTCTATGGAATCAAATACAGATTCAGTATGCTGCCATTATTCGTGCGCAGAGAATTATGTTTGTTGAAAATAAAGACGATATAACAAAGGCATTAAAAAAGAAAAAGGACTCAAATTTTGGTGAGGAAAGAGAATGGGAATATCAATTCGCTTGGGATAAGCATGCTAACTTTTTAAATGCTCAGTCCAGGGCCATGGGTGAGCTGCGTTCCTTGATTAAGCAATTTGATGAGATGGCGCACATACATGATGAGCGCAGGCTAAAGCTAGAGCTAATGCGAACAAATATCGAAAAGACCAAGGCTGAAATCAAACAAGAGGGTGGAGATGGCAGCAAGGTCGTTATCGTTAATGATAAAGAAGCAATGAGAAAGGCGTTAGAAAATGACGGTCAAAACGATTAATGTCATGAACTTGATGAACGTCAATTTCTATTCCCTCTGGCTTGCTGAACAGTCCCATATAGTCGCAAAAGGCGGCCGTTCGTCTATGAAATCCTCAGTGATTAGTCTGAAACTTGTGGTCGATTTCTTGGAAGATGACCTGGGCAATGTGGTTTGTCTAAGGAAAGTAGGAAAATACCTTTCTACTTCTATTTACGAGCAAATTAAATGGGCCATATACATGCTGGGGGTAGAGGATGAGTTTTACTTTGGGAAATCTCCTCTAATAATCCGCCATAAAGCCACTAATACAGCCTTTTATTTTTATGGCGTTGACGATCCAATGAAGATTAAGTCAGCCAAAATTGCAAAAGGCTATGTCATGGCACTGTGGTTTGAGGAAGCAGCAGAATTTGCTGGTGTTGAGGATATTGATATCGTTGAGGATACTTTTATCCGGCAGGAGATTGAAGGAAAAGAGGTTAAGGTGTATTTCTCCTACAACCCTCCCAGAAATCCATACAGCTGGATCAATGAGTGGTTAGATACTAAGGCAGGGGACCCTGATTATTTCATTCATCATTCAACGTATCTTGATGATAAAAAGGGATTCTTATCAGAGCAGATGATCCGGAAGATTGAGAAGTACAAGGAGAATGATGAGGATTACTGGCGGTGGATGTATGCCGGTGAGGTTATTGGTCTTGGTGACATGGTGTACAATATGGACCACTTCCATGAAATCGATGAGCTGCCAAAAGATGATGATTTAATTCTTATCGATATTGCTATTGATACCGGGCATCAAGTATCTGCTACGACATTCCTGGCTTTTGGATTTACGAAAAAACGGAATGTAATACTTCTTGATACCTTTTACTATAGCCCGGAAAACAAAGTCGTAAAAAAGGCTCCAAGCGAGCTTTCAGAGGAATTAAAAGAATGGATGGATAAAATCCAGCAAACCTATAATCGACACTTTGATCAGCAAACCATCGATTCTGCAGAGGGAGCTTTACGGAACCAGTTCTTTAAGGATTATGGTATCCGGCTTCATCCAGTAACAAAGAAAAAGAAAATAGATATGATTGACAACGTCCAGGACTTATTAGCGCAGGGGCGTTTTTTTGTGCTTAAATCAGCAGCCAATGAGATTTTTCTCACCGAACATAAAAAGTATCAGTGGGATGCGGATACTTTGCAGAGTGATGATCCAAAAATCATCAAGATTGATGATCATACTTGTGACGCCTTCCAGTATTATGTTCAGGATAATTTGAGGAAGCTCGGATTGAAATATTAAGGCGGTGACAACCGATGTTTAAAAACATGCTGGCCCGCATAAGGCAGGTGATGTACAAAATGAATCTTATCAAAGGAATTAAGCAGCTAACAGACAAGAAAGAGATTCCTGTAAGTGATGAAATGTATGATCGTATCGAAATGTGGAAGGACATTTATGCTGGGTATTACAAAGATTGGCATGACACATCCTATATGACCTTAAATGGAATGAAGCAGCGGAAAAGAGCTTCCATGAGGATGGCGAAAGTCGCCTCTCAAAAAATGGCTACTCTCATTTTTAATGAAAAGTGTGAAATCAACGTTTCTGAGGAATCTCTAGAGAAAACGATAAAGGAAGTTCTGAAAGAAAATAGGTTTAATAGAGAGTTTCGGCGTTATTTGGAATATGGGTTTGCCCTGGGCGGAATGGTGATGAAAGCCTACTTCGAGGGTGGAAGAATTAAGATTTCATACACCACTGCCGACTGCTTCATTCCTTTAGCTTGGGATAATTTCAGAATTACGGAAGGTGTTTTTGTCAGTACTTTTAGAAAAGGAGACAAGCGCTATACTCACCTTTAATGGCACCTTTGGGAAGATGGAGAATATGTGATTAGAAATGAGTTGTATGAATCCAAGGCTGACAACGAAATAGGTGTGAAAGTACCTTTATCTACCCAGTTTACTGATCTGGAGGAAGAGATTATCTTTCATACCATTAAAAAAACAATTTTCGTTTACTTTAAACCGAATATCGCTAACAACTTTGATACAAATAGTCCGTTAGGGATTTCAATTTTTGCTAATGCTTTGGATACACTTAAATCTCTTGATATCGCTTTTGATAGCTTCCAGCGTGAGTTTGCCCTAGGAAAGAAGCGGATTATTGTTCCAGAGACAGCAATAAAAACTACCATTGACCCTGTATCGGGACAAATCACCCGTTACTTTGATGCGGATGATGAAGTTTATGAAGCTATGAACCTTGGAGACATGGATGCAGATGCAATCAAAGACATTTCAGTTCAGCTGCGGGTAGAAGAGCATATCTCCTCAATTAATGCTCTTCTGAATATCCTCGCCATGCAGATTGGTTTTAATGCGGGAACCTTTACTTTTGACGGTGCCGGGGTAAAAACAGCTACTGAAGTAATCTCTGAGAATAGTGAGACATTCAGGACCAAACAGGACCATGAAACAAATGTAGAGGCGGCTATACAGGAACTTGTGGAAGCCATTGTCGAGACTGCCGATGCCTTTAATGTTTTTCCTCGTCCAGCTAAATATGAAGTATCCGTGGCCTTTGATGATTCAATTGCTCAAGATAAAGACGCGGATATTAACGAGCAGATTAAGCTTCTTTCCAATGGACTGCAATTAAAAAAGAAAGCACTAATGAAAATACATGGTCTCACTGACAAAGAGGCTGAGGAAATGCTTGCAGAAATACAGGCAGAACAAGCAACTGCTACAGCTGAAGCGATTGATTTCTTTGGAATAAATAAGAACAAGGGGCAACCTCAAAATAATCAAGCAAGTAAAGCACTGGTAAACCAACAGAATCAGGGTGCTAAATAATGGATCCACTCAAACAGCAGCAGTTATCCATGCCAGTTGTGGAGGTTTTTCTCTCTGTTGAAGAAGAATTACTGCTGAATGTAGCGAATTTGCTCAAGAAACACCAATCTCTCTTGACAGAGGATGGGATACAATCTTGGCAGGCAGAGCAGTTGGCGCAGTTAGAGTCACTTACTCAGAGAAATATCATTACCATTGCAAAGCATGCAGGTCTATCTATAGATGCTGTCACAGAAATGCTGGAGGAAGCGGGATATGGAGCACTTGAAGTAAACGAAGGGAGTCTGACTGAAGCGGTTCAGCAAGGCTTATTAGTAAAAGCCCCTGCCATTGCTTCTAGTACCGCCCTGCAGGCTGTTATGATCTCTTATCAAAATCAGGCCAAGGAAACTTTCAACCTTGTTAATTCCACATTGTTAGACCAGTCCAGGCAGATTTACTTGGATATTATTAATCAAACGGTCGGGAAAGTCCTGGCCGGAACGACAACTCCACAAGAAGTTCTCAGGGGAACCGCAAGGAAATGGGCAGAAAAGGGCGTTCCTGCGTTGATAGATAAAGCGGGAAGACAATGGTCTACAGAAGCCTATATCAACGCTGTGGTTCGATCTATGAGCAATAACGTGGCGAATGACATGCAAGATACTCGGATGGATGAATACGGTGCTGATCTAGTTGAAATTAGCAGCCATTCAGGAGCCAGGCCAAAGTGTGCTAAGTACCAAGGAAGAATTTTCTCACGAAGCGGCAGACATCCAAAATACCCTTCTCTCTCATCTACAAGTTATGGAGAACCAGACGGGCTTTTTGGCATTAATTGCAGGCATGTAAAGTATCCCTTTATTGAAGGGATCACAAAACGGACCTACAAATCTTACCCAGCTGAAGAAAACCGTAAAGTATATGAGCAAAGCCAGCAGCAGCGTTATCTGGAAAGGCGTATTCGCCAGGCAAAGAGGGAACTCAATATGATGAGTGCCATCGGTGACGATTTTGGAATTAAAATGGCAAAACAGAGGGTGAGAGAGCGTCAGGCTACTATGCGTGAGTTTATTGCTGCTACTGGGCGGGGGCGCCATTATCAAAGGGAGCAGATTTATTAATGTGGGTATCAAAAAAAGAATTCGAAGACCTAAAAAAGAAGGTTGAGGAACAAAATAACATTCTCGATAACATGTCATTACACATGATTAAGATGCAAGAAGAAATTAATGAATTAAAGAAACCAAAGGAGCCTAACTATTTCGGTTAAGGCTTTTTATTATGTGTCTTTTTAAGGGTTAGACGCTATAAAGAAACGGAACCTTTGCGTGAGGTGTGACACGCTAAAAAACATTAAAAAGGAGCGGTAAAGATGAATTTAAAAGAATTACTGGGTGAGGACTTATATAACCGGGTCATTCAGAAAGCAGGGGAAAACAAAATTGCTATTGTTTCTGATGGAAATTGGTTTCCGAAAGAAAAGTTCGACCAGGTGAACAATGACAATAAGGACCTTAAGAAACAGCTTAAAGATCGTGATGAACAGTTGTCTGACTTAAAAATAAAGGCGGCTGGTAACGAAGAGCTCACTAAACAAATTAACGATCTGACTGAGTTAAACAAAAAGACAGCATCTGATTATCAGGCCAAGCTGGATCAGCAGGCTTTTGATTTTGCTTTAAAGGAAGCCCTTTCTGGTGCCAAGGCTAAAAATCCAAAGGCAGTTGAAGGCCTGCTAAACAAGGAAGCTATCAAGCTAGATGGAGAAAAGCTCTTAGGTTTAGAGGAGCAATTAAAAGCAATCAAAGAAAGTGATTCATATTTGTTTGAGACAGAACAACAGCAGCATCAGCAAGGATCAGGGATCAAATTCACAACGGGGCAGCATCAAAAGCAATCAGGTGGGGAGCCTAGCACTCTTTTAGATGCACTAAATCAAAGGTTCTCAACAACCAATAATTAAGATTAGGAGATGATTGAACATGCCAATTACTTTAGAGCAAGCAAAGGTTGGAATGGCAGACCATATTGACCAACAGGTTATTGATGAATTTCGTCGTGCTTCCTTCCTTTTAGATCAGCTAACATTCGATAATGCTGTTTCACCTGGTACAGGTGGATCAACCTTAACTTACGGTTACACTCGTTTAAAAACTCCTTCCACTGCTGGGTTCCGTGAGATTAACAGCGAATACACAGCAAATGAAGCAGACCGTGAAAATCAATACGTAAATCTTAAAATCTTTGGGGGAGCGTTTAAAATTGATCGTGTAATTCAAGATACTAGTGGTCAAATTAACGAAATGAACTTCCAAATGCAGCAAAAGATTAAAGGAGCAGCAAACCTGTTCCATTACACTGTAATTAATGGTGATTCAGCTGTGGATTCCAAAGCATTTGATGGGTTAGACAAGGCGCTTACAGGTTCTAATACCGAATTGAACACTGATTCTGTTATTGATCTTTCAGATGAAGCAGGCTTAGACAGTAAGAAGTTTGCTTTACTGGATGAAATCGATAATTTCCTAGCTGAATTAGATGGCCGGCCAACCATGCTGATGGGGAACAGCAAGTTAATCACCAAAATCAAATCGGTTGCCCGCCGAGCTGGTTACGCGACTAAGACAGAGGATGGCTTTGGACGCACCGTAACAGGATATGATGGAATCCCACTGCTTGATCTTGAGTATTTCTATGATGGTACTTCAACCATTCCAGTTGTCCCGATCGTTAATCGTACGGTTGGTACTGAGCAAACAGGATTAACAGATCTATATGCTGTTTCTCTTGGCATGGATGGATTCCATGGTGTGTCCCCAACCGGTAATAAAGTGATTCGAACTTTCTTGCCTGATTTTAACTCTCCAGGAGCTGTTAAAACTGGTGAAGTCGAAATGGTGGCAGCTGTTGCCCTTAAAGCAACCCGAAAAGCCGGTGTTCTCCGGAATATTAAAGTTCAATAAAGGAAGGAGCGTTTTTTATGGCTAAAATTAAAAGCCCTAACCCTAATTACAACGGGAATAGTGCTTCCCTGCTATTTGTTAATGGAGAGGCTGAAACCGAGAATAAATGGTTGCTGGAGTGGTTTAAGAATCGAGGTTATAAGGTGGAAAAACTTGCTAATGAACCAGTAGAAAACAAACAGAATGAGGACATGACACATGAGGAGGAGCCGAAAAAGTCTGAGTCTATAAAAAAATCAGGGAAGACAAAAGCAAAAGATTCTGATGATAAAAAGGATGAGTAATCATGCCTTACATTGACAAATCTTTTTACACTGATGTGTATATGGGCACCCCAATAGATGAGGGTGCCTTTCCTCGTTTATTAGAGAGGGCGTGTGATTCCATTGATCATATTACAAATTTTGCTCTTGTTTACCTTGATCTTGATTCTATGCACCAAGTAATTCAGCTGAACTTTAAAAAGGCAGTGGCTGCTCAGGTTGAGTATTTGTCGAGTGTAGGGGAGTCGGTTGTCCATGGAATAAGCGGTCCTGCAAATGTTTCCGTTGGCGCCTTCAGTTATTCTGAAGGTGGAAATGCTCATAGTCCAATTAGTCCGGCTGCTGTATCTTACCTTAGGGCAACCGGCTTCCTAAATAGAGGGGTGACGGTCCGTGGTTAAGCCTATTCCTAAAAAGGTTTTAATCCACTTTGTTACCTATGAAGAGTATTTGGGAAAGGGCAGGATGGATGAAGAATACAAGCAACCTATTACTCTCTCAAATGTCCTGGTTCAGCCGGTTTCGAATATTAAACGGTCCAATATCGCAGAGCAAAAGGCTTTTCAGTCTTTGCTCTTTTTTGATGTTGTGAACTCGTCCTCTGAGGCACTTTTTGAATTTAAAGAGAAATCCAAGGTGACATTCCAAGGTCAAAGGATGACGGTAAACAAGGTTAATCCAGTTCACGCCTTTTCTCTCCACCATTACGAAGTGGAGTTGGTTTAAATGATTCAGTTTAATGTCCAAACATCCCTTAACATTCCGGGACTGAGGAGGCGGCATGACAGGTCTCTGCGTGCGACCCAGCTTCAATTGGATAATGACGTCCTGAAAGACTCCAATTATTTTATTCCTAAAGATACCGGTGAACTTGAGCGGTCCGCTATCCGTTCTAGTTTAATTGGCAAGGGGAGAATCTATTGGAGCACAAAATATGCACGAAAACTATACTACAATCCGGATATTAATTTCAGGAAAGAAGTTAACCCAAACGCCCAGGCACTATGGTTCGAAGCTGCAAAGGCCCGAAGAAAAGAAGGCTGGATAGAAGACGTGCAGAGAAATTACCTGGATTATTTCAGTAGATTGTAGGTGGTTGGCAATGGATTTTCTTTTAAGAGTCATGGACTACATCGAAGACAACGTGCAGCTGAATGCACCCATTAATTCACCAGTTTTAGATAGCGATTCTTCAGCGGTTGCAATCCGGCAAACACCTTCAACCATGAACACTCGTTTTATCGAAGGGAAAACGGCTGATTTCAGCTTTCAAATCCTGGTGAAGGATAGTAATCACATAGTTTGCTATAACACGATACAGGCAATTTTTAAGGCTCTGGATGGACTGTCCAAAGGGGCGATTATATCCTCTGATGGCAGTTTTTCTTTTATCAAATGTGAGTGTTATACACTGCCTAATTACGTTGAAAAAACCGAGCATGACGAATATATTTACACGGCTCTCTTTACAGCAGAGCTTGAATAGGAGGGAACCAAGTGCCTTTTGAATTAATGAATAAGCATAAATTTGAAATAAATACTACGCCTGGAATTGATCCTGGTTCATACGCAAGGATCGCAGCGGGTATTGCGTCTGCAGAACCTGCAAACAATGAGGAATTGTCCCAGGATAAATACATGGATGGGGATGGATACGGGGAAACCGATGTGATTGGTGCTCAAACTGTCCTGTCCTTTTCTGGTCACCGTTATTATGGTGATGCTGCACAAGATTATATTTTCAGCAAAGTGCTGGAACTTGGCAACTCTCGCCGTACCCAATTCAGGTGGACGGAGCCTGATGGTGGCATTTTCGAAGGTGATTGCACGATTGCCAATATTAGTCAGCCGTCTGGAGACGCCGGGGCAAAGGGTGAAATTTCGTTTGAGATCCACTTCAATGGGCGTCCGTCATACGAGCCACCAGCAGCACCTTAAATATGATAAGAGCCGTTTATTTTGCTCTTATTTAATTTGAAAGGATGATAGTATGCGGTCATTTGATTTTAAAAAATCCTATGAAGAATTAAAGATTAATGGTGAAGTATATAAAATCGATTTTTCAGATGCCAAGCTAAAAGAATATCGAAAATCTTTCAATGAGTTTTATGCCGAATCGCAAAAAATGCAGTCTGTAAATACCAGCGAACTAGCAAAAGATGATGAGCTTAAACAGTTTGAGCATGCTACTGACCTAACAAGGAAGGCCATAGATAAATTGCTGGGTGATGGCAGCTTCAATAAGCTATATGAGCAGTCTGGCCGTTCGCTTTTTAACATGATGGACCTTGTAGAATTCCTGGCCGAATTAGTCGGAGAAAAAACCAATAAAGTACGCAAAGAACGTGCACATAAATACATTAAGCACAAAAAGCAGCGCCAAAACGGAAATAAACGATGAGTTTTCTTCTTACGGATGAATTTGAGGATTCATTCGAATGGGAAGGAAAGGTTTATCATGTTGATTTAGCGTTCGATAACGTGCTGCGGTTATTCGAAATGTTTGATGACGATGCTTTCTTTGAGGAAGAAAAACCATTTTTGGCAATCACTATGCTTGTGGTTGAGGAAATATCATATTTTCAATCGTGGGAAGAAGGATTTGAGCTCTTTAAGTTCCTGATGGAGGAGTTTCTGGATATCAACCTGGAAGAGCAAGGTGAAAAGAAAAAGAAAATATATGATTTCAAAAAGGACGCTGATTTGATTTATGCGTCTTTTTTTGCTTGCTACAAAATAGATCTCTTTGAGATGCATGGGAAACTGCATTGGAAGAAGTTTCATGCCTTGTTAGCCCATCTAGATGATAAATCAAAGCTAAAGCAAGTCATTGGCTACAGAGAAATGAAGGTCCCTAATAGTAAGGAATCCTCCAGAGAATATATCGAGCATGTTCAAAAAATGAAAAGGTTGTATTCACTCGATGATCGCCCTGCAGCTGAACAAATCGATAGTGCTTTTGATGCTCTGGCTCATACTTTCAGAGCAAACGCCAAGGTGGTGAAGAAAGATGGCTGATGGCCGTATTGAAATCGACACCAGGATAAATGATGATGGCGTGGTGCAAGGGTTTCGAGATTTACAAACCAGAATGAGTGAAGTTGGCGAAAGTCTTAGGACAACCGGGGAGAATTTAAGTAAGTATTTATCTCTTCCATTGGCAGCAGCCGGTGGTGCAGCCATGAAGTTTGCTTATGATGTAGATGTTGCTACGGGAAGAGTACAAGCCGGCCTCGGGTTAACAGAAAAAGAAGCAAAAAAACTTGTAGAAGTGGCTAAAGATGTTTGGGTAGAAGGTTGGGGAGAAAGTCTCGAAGAAGTCTCAGATGCCATTGTTACGGTCCGTAATAATATGGGTGACTTAAATGATGAGGATTTATCCAAGGTCACTCAAGGCGCATACATGTTAGCTGAACGTTTTGATGCTGACTTGAATGAATCAACCCGGGCAGCCGGACAACTTATGAAGGACTTTGGAGTGGATTCCTCAAAAGCCATGGATATGCTTACCTGGGGATTTCAGAACGGTCTGGATTACACAGGCGAATTCTTAGATACCATTCGAGAATACAGCCCACAGTTTAGTGAGCTTGGGTATACTGGGGAGCAAACCTTAAATGCTCTGAAAGCAGGGTTTGATGCAGGCGCATGGTCTCTAGATAAAGTTGGGGACGCCATCAAGGAAAGCCATCTGAGAATGGGAGCGCTTGACAGGGCTACTGTAGAAGCCTACCAGTCGATGGGGCTAAACGCTGAAGAGTATGTTGGCAAAATAGCCAAAGGCGGAGAAGAAGGAAATAAAGCTTTTCAAGAAATCATTGGCAAACTGATGAAAGTTGAAGACGCCACTTTGAGGAACCAGCTTGCTACGGATCTTTTCGGAACCCAGTACGAAGATCTGAGAGAAAAGGTTATCTTTTCCATGGCTGGAGCCAGCAAGAGCATCAAAGGCTTGGAGGGAACGACACAAAGGGCAGCAGATGCGCTTCATAATAACTTTGGGGAACGACTGCAAAAGATGTTTAGAAACATGATGTTGTCCCTAGAGCCACTTGGTCATATATTGCTTGATATGGCTGACCGGGTACTTCCGATAGTTACCAATGCAATTAAACAGCTATCTGATTGGTTTAACAACCTATCCCCTACTACTCAAAATGTTGTGGTGGTTATTGGCCTTCTTCTTGCTGCGCTCGGACCCCTATTAACCGTGATTGGCTTTGTCGCTCAAGGTGTCGGAGTCCTTGCTGGACTCTTTGGATCGATAACAGCCCCAATCGCACTAGTGATTGCTGGCATAGCGTTACTTGTAGGAGCTTTAGTCGCTGCATACACAAATTCTGAGACTTTCCGAGAAAAAGTAAATGGTGCCTTTCTCAAAATCAAAGAAATTGGCCTTCAGGTCTTTGAGGTTGTCGCTAGTTTTATAGGTGAAAAAATTGCTCAGATAAAGCAATTCTGGGATGAAGTCGGTCCGCAATTCCTCGAGGCTGTTACAAATGTATTCAATGGAATCAAGGCCGTCATTGATTTTGTTATGCCAGCAGTTCTCTTTGTTGTCCAAATGGTATGGGATAGCATCAAAGGTGTAATTAATGGTGCTCTGGATATTATCATGGGTGCCATCAAGGTGTTTTCAGGCTTGTTTACTGGTGATTGGTCCATGATGTGGGATGGCATTAAGCAGTTGCTGGGTGGCGCTGTAGAGTTTATCTGGAACCTTTTGAACTTGATGTTTATCGGCAGGATTCTAAAGGGAATCGGTGCTTTTGTTAAGGGCGGAGTAAATCTCATTAAAGAGTTTGGCACCTCGATTGTTAACTTCTTCAAGAATACCTGGAATAGCGCATGGAACCTTGTGGATGATTTTGTTGAGGCTGTAATCACGCTATTCAACTTGTTTAGGACAAGAGGTAATACCATTTTCCAGTCATTTAGTGGAGTTATCAAATCAATTTGGACATCCATAAAAACAGGTGTAGTGAATAGCGCTCAAGGTTTAAGGTCCGGGGCAGAATCTGCTTTTAATGGTTTAAAGACGGCCGTTTCTACCATCTTCAATAAAATAAGAGATTTCATTACTAATCCGATTGAAACAGCTAAAGATACAGTCCTTGGAATCATCAACACAATTGTTCGAGCATTTAACAAAATGAAAATCAAAATCCCTAAGCCGAAGCTTCCGAAAGTAAGTGTATCTATGAAAACAGGTTTTATGGGTGTTCAGTATCCTGACTTTGATGTTCAATGGCTGGCAAAGGGTGGAATTGTTCCTCCAAACAGCCCAGGTCTTTATGGGTTAGGGGATAACAAAATGTATGATGAAGCAGCCATCCCACTTTCTCCATCCGTTTTAGGAATGATTGGACAGAAGATTGCGGATAACATGCCAGTCTCAAACTCAGCTTCAGGAGATGTTCAAAAAACCATTCAACTTATTATGCCGAATGTCCGAACTGAAAAGGATGCAAGATGCATTTCTCAAAAGCTGGCAAGCTTAGAAAACAGGGCTTTACGTGTAGGGGGTGTTAATCCATGAGTTGGGGATTTTTCTTCAAAGGGATTCATTCAACTTCAAAAGAGATAAGGATTTTAAATATACAAGGTCGTGATACACTCCCCGACATTGAAAGCCGAACAGTACAAACAGCTTCAAAGCATGGGGTTCATTATTTTGGCTATAGATTTCAGGAAAGAAGAATCAGGGTGAGAATGACGCTTAATGGTTCTTCTCTTTCTAATTTCAGAAGTAAAATAAGGGATATTGCTACATGGCTTAATCCTCATGATGGGCCACAAGAATTAATTTTCGATGATGAACCAGACAAGAAATATTATGCGGTTGCAACTGATAATAGCGACTTTGAGGGCATGTTCGTAAAGCGGGTGGCAGAGATCGAATTCCTTTGCCCGGATCCATTTGCTTATTCCATAACAGAAAGTTCTGCAACGATTTCAAACGATTCTGCAACAATTAATAATACAGGAACGGCAGAAGCATTTCCTATTATCAGAGTCGATTTTTCTGCTTCAGCTACTGAATTAAAGATTGAGAAGAATTCTAAAGAATTTCTACGGATTGTGCGTAATTTTGTGGCAGGGGATGAAGTTGTGATTGATTGTCAAGTTTGCACAATTACTTATAACGGCACAACAAACTTGATTACTGCACTTGATATTAATTCAGATTTTTTCTCTTTGGATCCGGGAGATACAACTTTAACTGTTACGCCTGCCGGGGTTAGTGCGGTAAGCCTTGTTTATGTAAGAAGGTGGCTATAAATGAACAAGCTTTTTATATTGGAAGGACAATCAGAAGGGCTTCTTGCTGTTTTGAAAAACGATAACAGCGAGAAATGCCCTTTTTTTGTTGGAATCCATACAGAACAATTAAATAAAGATCATACTTTTGAATTCACAGTACCAGCTGATCATGAAGCGGCTGCACAAGTTAAAGAAAACAATCTGGTAGCATTCAAAGACGAAGATGGAGATTTTCAGTTATTCCAGATTTACAAAATCGAGGAAGAACATAATGGAACTGAAATCGTCACAAGGGCTTATGCGGAACATGCTTTCTTTGAAATGAATGACGACATAATAGAAGATTTGCGAACTGTTAATGGTACAGCAGACAGTGCTATGGATGATGCCCTTTCAAATAGCCGGTTCAAAAAAGGAACTGTTGCGGATCTTGGCCTAAGAACAACAAATTTTTACTATGAATCTGCCGTTTCATCTATCCAGAAGATCATTCAGACGTGGGGCGGGGAACTGAAGAAACGCATAAACTTTGACGGTTCAGCCATAACAGGGCGGTTTGTGGATCTCCTTGCAAGGCGGGGAGCTGATACTGGGAAGCGGTTTGAATTCACAAAAGATCTGGTTTCCATTAAAAGAACTGTTGATACTACTAACCTAAAAACGGCCCTTTATGGGCGAGGAAAGGGAGAGCAAACAGAAACAGGAGGATATACAAGGCGCATAGACTTCGCAGATGTGATTTGGAATGGTTCAGGCCTTGATCCTGTTGATAAGCCTTTAGGCCAAAAGTGGGTTGGGGATCCGGTAGCCCTTGAACGATTTGGGCGCATTGATCCAGACACAGGGAAGAAAATACACAGGTTCGGAATCTTTGAAGATGGAGAAGAAACGGATTCAGAAGCTTTATTGGATAAAACATGGAATGCCCTGCAAAGCACAAACACACCAAGAATCACTTATGAAATGAACGTTCTGGACTTGGAACAAGTTGCCGGGCTTTCTCATGAAAAAGTTAGGCTTGGAGATACTGTTTTTGTTATTGATAAAGAATTCAAGCCTGCTTTAAGGGTTGAAGCAAGAGTTATAGAAATCAAACGGGATTTAGCAAATCCTGAAAACACAGAAATCATCCTTGGAAATTTTCTTCCTTTGTTCACTGATCTTGCTTCAAGATTGAAAAGTATAGAAAGCAAGGTGGATGGAAGAACTGGGGTTTGGGATGATGGTGGCGGGGAAATTGATGATTCTGATTTTGCCGATATTACACCAAAAAAACCAGTCGTAACAGCAACGGGCGCATTTTCTAAAGTCATTATTGAATGGGATGCAGAGTTTAGAAGCTATATCAAAGAATATGAGGTTTTTGTTTCGACAGTTCCAGGCTTTATTCCTGATGATTCAAACCTTGTGGCCCGGACTGTCGCCAGTGTATTCACATATGAAGGCGCACCAAATCAGCAATATTATGTGAGAGTTAGAGGGGTAAACAGGGCAGATGCAAAAGGGCCAATCTCTGACGAAAAGACAGCCACAACAGCCCGGATTGGTTCTTCTGATCTTGCTGACTTACTTGTGACAGCCGAAAAATTAGCAGGGGGAGCAGTTGGGAATAACAAGCTTGACAGAACTTCAGCAAACAAGATTGTCATTGATTCAGCGGATATTAAGAAAGCTGCAGTTGGATCAGCAGCCATTGCAGATTTAGCCGTTGGAACCGGGCATATACAAAATCTTGCTGTAACAAATGGAAAAATTGCTAATTTAGCTGTTGATACTGCCAAAATAGCGGATTTAGCTATTACAAATGCAAAAATTGGCGATATAAGCGCAACTAAAATCACTTCAGATTATTTAAACGTTGCAAGAATTGATGTAAGGGCGCAGCTTGGGGCCAACATTTCAACAGCTGAAGAAGGGCTATATGGATGGATGAAACCATATACACTAAATGGAGAAATTTGGTACGCTTACTCTATTCTTAGGGATTGGATCTATCTAATGGAAGATACAGATTCAGACCAATATAACAGGCCTGCACCAAACGAAGGGGATGAAATTGCTTTTGATTTCATGCTTTATGCCAAAAATACTTCTGGAACAGCGCCAAGTTTGACGGCGACAATAACTGTTTATTTTGAAGGTGGAGGCAGTTGGACAGATCCGTTTCTTCTTCATCAAATTCAACCCGTTTCTGCCAATACCCCTACAAAAGTTCAATTTTCAAGGAAAATTCCTGAAGGCGCTTATTCAGACAAAAAGCCGATTTATTTTACAATGTCTTTTTACACAACAACTTCAGGTACTCAACTTTATGTAAAAGATACAGACGTAAGAATCAGGCTTAGAGGGAACTTAATTGTTCAGGGTGACATTGAAGTTAAGAATCTTAAAGCGTGGGAAGGTTTGAACGTCAATGATCAATTCATGGTTGATGAAAACGGAAATGTTAAATTTGCTGGAACACTGGAAGCCGGGGTTTCTATCAATTCACCTACTATCCGAGCAGGTACTTTTTACGGTGGAGATATCCGTATGTATGGAGAAACCGCAACTATAATGACCATGGATGATCCTAATGCAATAACCGAAATTACAACTATTTTTAATGGTTCGATTTCCCAAGACAGTTACGCTGCACCTGGAGATTATGAAAATGTTAGAAGTACCTATATGAGATCTGGGAGGTTAGATTTTTCAAACGGGGTCGGAATAAGAGAGAAACTGAGAGAGGATTATATTTCTTATCTTATCCATGGGAATCTCTTTCCTTATGAATACAAATATGAAGCAGGAGACACAATTTTTGAATCCGGACTGTTAGCTTCTGACATTGTAGGGGTTAAAGATTCATTAGACGGATCTATAACGGGTTACCCAATGTATATCCACGCTGACAGGCTAGGGGTTGGTCTAAGTAAAGTAAATGCAACGGATCCTGAATATAAAGGTCTTATCCTTGACATAAGGGAAGATAGGCAACTTGGAAAAAGGACTTTACTTTCTTCTCCAAATGGGATGAAATTTAACATTCTGAACTCAGGAGACTTTGTTTTCAAAGGTGCTACAAATGTTGAAGGAAAACTGTATATAAAAGCAGATAGCGACTTGCTGCAGCTTATTGGCGATACACATTGTTATGTGGAGTTTTTCAAGGGAACGGCTTCACGAAGCGCTTATTTTGGATACGGAAGTTCATCTAGCAACGATATAACTCTTAGAAACGAAATAGCCGGAGGGAATATTTATCTCTTTGGCGGTTCTGGGAACTTCTATGTAGGTCAGGATTCAGGCGGTGCAAGGGTTTGGTCAACAACGATTTACAACCGAACCATTACAGGTTCAGCAAATATGATTGTGGCAAATAACGGTTCGATCGGAAGGGCTTCTTCTGCAAGGAAATACAAAATCAATGAGCAAGCAATTCCTGAATCTGAAGCAAAGAAGATCTTGGAGCTGACACCCAAACTTTGGTTTGACAGATTCAATACAGAAGCATATGCAAGTTTGCTAGAAAAAGAAGCGAACGGTGAAGCAGTCGATTGGGAGAAAGAGGGCATTTCTTGTATTGATCCTATTCCCGGATTGATAGCTGAAGATGTTTATGAAGCAGGGCTTAAAAAGTTTGTTACTTTTAGTGATCCAAATGAAGATGGGGAGAGGGAATTAGAAGGGATCCATTACGACAGGTTACCTGTTTTATTCATTCCTCTTTTCAAGGAGTTATTTGCAAGGGTTGAAGAATTAGAATCTAAAATTGAAAAGGATGGTATTCAATGAACGAACATTATAAAAAATTTTCTATAGACCCTTATCTACAAAGTGAACTCGGAAAACTAAAATACGAAAATATTATCTTGAAGGCACAATTTGATAGTGCGGTTTCTCAAAACAAAGAATTGCAGCAAAAAATCCAGGAACTTGAAAACAAACTTATTGAATCCAAGGAAGTCGAGGATGCAGAAGAACCTAAAAATTAAGGGTTCTTTTTTATTGTCTTCAAAGGAGTGAAAATAGGTGAAACAAGAGGCGATACCAGTAAACACATATAATCAAGAACTTGCTGAATTGAAGGGTGATATAAAGGATATTGAGTTCCGTGTCAACAAATTGGAAAGAGTAACAGATCGGCATGATCAGCAGATTACTTCCATAAATGAAAAACTCAATAAAATTGATGAGAATACAACCTGGATCAAAAGAACAATTACAGGTGCCATTATTACAGCAATTTGCACCGGTTTAATCGGGGGAGCAATCGCTATTTTTTATAACGTTTTAAGAGGAGGACAATAAATTGATAAATTGGAAGGTTCGCTTTAAGAATCCTGTGTTTCTTGCACAATTATTTCTAGCTTTTTTTTCACCAATACTCGGTTATTTCGGTTTAACTGCACAGGACCTCACTACTTGGGGTTCTGTTATTAATTTGATAGTAGGAGCTTTTTCTAATCCATATGTTTTATTGCTGATAGTGGTCAGTGTGTGGAATGCCTTGAATGATCCTACAACGAGGGGAATCGAGGATAGTCAACAAGCTAAGCGTTATCAGTGGCCTAAATAAACTGCCCTTTTGGGTGGCTTTTCTTGTGCACTAAAAGGGGTGATTGGTATGTGAGAAGGGCAGTAGTACAATCTGTTAATAGATTTGTGAATAAAAATATTATTAGAGGTGATTAAATATGGTAAAACTTTTTATTGATCCAGGTCACGGCGGCACAGATCCAGGTGCAGTAGGAAATGGTCTTCAGGAAAAGAATTTAACACTTCAAATCGCCACACGTATAAAAGATATTTTAACCCTTGAATATGATAATGTTTCAATCCGCATGAGCCGAACTGGAGATCAAACAGTTTCCTTATCTGAGCGTACGAATGCTGCCAATGCATGGGGAGCTGATTTCTTCTTATCAGTCCACATTAACGCAGGCGGGGGAACAGGTTATGAAGATTACATTTATCCAGGAGTTGGAGCACCAACTACCACCTATCAAAACAATATCCATTCTGAAGTAATTAAGCTGGTAAATTTTAATGATCGCGGTAAAAAGCAGGCAAACTTCCATGTACTTCGTGAAACATCGATGCCTGCTTTGTTAACTGAAAATGGATTTATTGACAATGCCAATGATGCAGCGAAGTTAAAATCAAGCACATTTATTGAAAATTTAGCCCGTGGCCATGTTAATGGAATTGTGAAGAGCTTTAATCTTCCCAAGAAAAGTTCAGCGGTCTACCACACTGTTGTTTCTGGAGATACTGTATATTCTTTAAGCAGAACCTATAGGAGCACAATCCAGCAGATCCGGGATTGGAACAATCTTGATGCAGACTATACTATCTATGTTGGTCAGCGCTTACGTGTCAAATAATAAATAAACCCTTTTTCGATCGAGAGTGGTTATGGAAAATCAGCCCATCATGGTTTAGCAATTGATGGATTGGTAGGCAGTAATATTTCGTGCAAAATAATCTAAAGGTCAGCCCTGGATGAACAATCCGGGGCATTATTTTTTTTCATAAACAAAAAAAGTTCCACTTTGGAACAATCAAATTATTCAAGAACCCTTTGTGTTATTTTTAGCGTATTTAGTTGTTTATAAAGGAGGAATGAAAGATGTTAAATCTTTTATATTCAGTTACTTGCCTGGCAGTTACAGTTTTCTTCAGCGTTCTGGTTTGGTATTTAATCTATATAGGTGCAGCTGGCGTCGCGGTTGTGGCTTCAATTATATGGTTTGGATTCATTGTCTGTTTTTTGACCTTGATAGAAATAGAAGACCGGGGAAAAGATAGTTCGCTGTTAGGCCATCAGTTTTAAAAGCCCTTCTCACTAGAGAGGGGCTTCTTAATCATATGTAGATTTTGATAAAAGGCATTCATAATACATAGAAGCTTTTAGGTTTGGAACAATATTATACAAGATCATACAAAGGAAGTGAGACTTTTGAGATTTTCTAAAACAACAGGCAACATTACATATTTAGGATATTCTGCAATACTTTTAACAACAATATATACACTAATTATTACAGCTTTGGGTCTTAAAACTATGCAGATGGTAAAGTACATTTATAATACTCAAAAAAGGAATGATTAGGATAAGTATATGATATTTAAAAAGAAGTGGATTAGCAAAAGAAGTATAAAAGCCCTTCTAATTGAGAGGGGCTTTAAATGTGTTTCCAGGTTCTTCTGCAAACAATATCTGAAACAGTTGGCCTTTTCACGCCATACTTTTTTGCAAGATAGTGCTGAGCTTGAGTTTTCCCATGTCCCTCTGACAGCAAATCCTCATAAATCTGTCTAATTTTAAGTACTTCTTTTTCCGATAATTTCGCTGAATTATTCTTCTCACCAATTTGGGTTATTTTTATCTTTTCCCTGTATTCATCTGTAGTTCTTAGTTGGCATGCTAATTTGATATCTCTTGTGCCTGTAGCATTTTTGTTTAGGTATTTAATTACCGTTTTTGCCTGGATACCAACTATATCAGCTACTTGCCGAGTAGACTTTTTTTCATCGTAATAAAGTCGCTTAATTTCTACTAGTAATTCACTGTTCATTTTAATGTAATACCATATGATTGAATTGCTTTAGCCACAATTGATTTCTTAAGACTACTTCTTCGAAATTTCCATGATCCTCGATTTCCATTTGTGGAAGGTTGTTGCATGAAACATGAATGACTCCTTTTAAAGTTTTATCCTTCACAACAGCAACACCTACTTTTAATTGTTCCTTACAAACATGGCAATGTGGAATTATGTCCGTTGAACGGTTCATTTATATCCCCTCCCTTTGCAATAATTGGATAGAATAGGGTTAAAGTCCTTGTGTCTAATTTGTGAAAAATTTCAAATAATATCAATGTTTTAACCCAAGTTTCAATGTTGCGTATAAATTCTTCCCAGAAACAAAAACTAAAAGAAATGATTAAAGGGTAGGTCACAAATGAAAAGCAAAAATGACTTCCTGGATTATCAGGAAATAAGAACCGTGCTTAATGACTCGCCAGATTTGATGTGTAGAAATATGGAATTGGGAAGGCAAACTATTCAAATCGTTTTTATGAAGAATTTAATTAATCAGGAAGTCCTAAATGAATATGTTATTAAATACATGCAAACAATTCCAGAAAAACACTTAAATTACACTTATTTAGTTAATAACATACCAATTGAGGAAATAAAAACTGAAATCGAAAAGAATGAGTTCATCTCATCTCTTTTAAAAGGATTTTCTTATATTTATTTCTTAAATGAGAAAAAAGGTTTTATGGTAAATTGCAATAATACTCTTGAAAGATCAATTGAGAAGGCAGAAACAGAATCATTAGTATATGGACCTAAGATATCCTTTACAGAGTCATTATCATCAAATATCAAGATTATCAGGCAAAACCTTAATGATTATAATTTGTGTACTGATAGCTTAACAATTGGGGAACGTGTTAAGAAGGAAGTAAGAATCGTATATATAAAAGATATAGCAAATGATGAAACACTAAATAACCTTAAAGAAAGATTAGAAAAAATAAAACCAGATAATATTAATGACAGTTCAGTTTTAGCGCAATGCCTAGAAGACGATCACTATACATTTTTTCCGCAGCTTCTATTAACAGAATTACCCGATCGATTTATTTACTCGATTTTGAACGGAAGAATTGGTGTATTTATGGATGGCAGTCCAGTAGCTATTATTGGGCCAGCTAACTTTTTTTCGTTCTTTGAATCAACAGAAGATATCTATTTAAGATGGTCGCTAAGTACATTTATACGATTTACTCGAATTTTTGCTATGATAGTATCTTTATTTTTAACTGCATTCTATGTAGCTGCAATGACCTATCATTTTGAACTGATACCTTCTAAATTGTTGATTATAATAGGACAATCGCGCTCACAAGTTCCTTTTCCACCTTTATTAGAAGCACTTTTACTTGAATTATTAATTGAATTACTTAGAGAAGCTGGTGCACGACTCCCTTCTAAAGTAGGTCAAACAATGGGGATTGTTGGAGGAATTGTTGTAGGCCAAGCTACAGTTGAGGCAGGATTAACAAGTAATATTTTAATTATTATAGTTGCCTTCAGTGCACTAGGGGCTTTTCTGGCTCCTATTTATGAAATGGGTACTGCGATTCGGATAGCAAGATTTCCATGTATTATTTTGGCTGGTTTATGGGGTTTGAATGGGATTATGATTAGTGTTTGTATACTAATGGTTCATTTGTTAAAGCTTACGTCTTTAAATAAGCCCTATCTTGCGCCATTATATCCGTTCAGAAAGGAGGATTTAAAATACTTTCTATTTCGGCTCCCCCACCATTTTTATACCAAACGCCCTGTAGTCAATCGCACAAAAGATACAATTCGAATAAGGGAGAGGTAATAAAAAGTTCAAATTCTCATGAAATTTGAGGTGGAAAATGAAGTCAAATGCCATTGTCAATGCCTTTATGGCCTTTTTTATTATACACACATCTCAATTTGGTATGGGTATCCTTGGAGCTCCAAGGATCGTGTATTTAGAATCTAAGAAAGATGCCTGGATTTCGGTTTTACTGTCTGGTATAGCTATTAGCTTTATAACTTGGATAATGATATCCATACTTAAACAGAATGAAAATCGTACGCTATTTGAAATACATGAAAATTTATTTGGACGTATTTTTGGCAGCCTCATTAATGTCGTAATTGTCGTTTACTTTATGGCAGTTCATTATTCAATCACCATAAGTTATGTTGAACTATCACTTACGTGGGGTTATGAAGGTCTCTATGAATGGGTCGGTGTCCTGTCATTAGTTTTGATAACAATTTATGGTGTGTCTGGCGGATTCAGAGTTGTTGCTGGTATTTGTTTTTTATCTTTTATTATTGTCATATGGATGTTATTCGTATTGTATCAACCTCTTCAAAGTTTAAATCTCGATAGAATATTACCCATTTTATCGACTAGTCCGACTGAAATTATGAATGGAGTCTACAAAAGTAGCTATACAATGTTGGGCTTCGAGGCGTTACTTTTTCTTTTTCCATTTTTCAAGGAGAAAAATAAAGTTCACTTATATAGTCAACTGGCAATATGGTTTACAACATTTCTTGTTTTAATCATTACCATTTTCTCTATATTGTTTTTTAGCTCAAAAGAATTAGAGGTAAATATCTGGCCATTTGTCAGCATTATCAGTACTATGCGTTTTCCGTTTATTGAGCGCTTTGAATTTTTAGTAGTTTCAATATGGATAATCGTAATTTTTCCTAACTTGTGTATATCGTTATTTTTATCTTCCAATGGTGTTAAACAGATTTTTCGCATAAAGCAGAAATATGGAATATGGATAATTTCAATTATCATTTTTATCTGCAGTTTTTTTATCACCAAAAGAGTTGATAATGATTATTTTATAGATAAAGTTGCTCAAATTGGATTTTATTTATGGTTTGTATACCCTGTAGTTTTATATGGCATCATTACCATTAAATCAAAAATCGTTGGTCGTTCATAAGGGGAGTTGAAATAATGAAATTAAGATTCTTTATTTTGGTTTGTACCCTTATCTGTACTTCATGTGTCCCTCCAAGCAAAATAATCGAGATGCAGGGTATTTCAACTATTCTTGGTTTTGACTTACTGGATGATGAGACTTACAAAGGCACAATAAGTCTTTTGCAATTTGACGGTTCACAGGGAAAGACAAGTACTACCATTTCTGCTGAGGGTTCTACCAGTAAAGAAATTCGACAAAGGCTGGAGCAGCAAACAAGCCATGACATTTCCTCTGGACAATTAAGAACCATCTTATTTGATAAAAAAATGGCTGAGGAAGGGATATTTTCATTTCTTGATACGATGCTAAGAGACAACAGCATAAATCCCCTCATATTCTTAGCGATCACAGACAAATCGGAGGAAACGATAAATAGTAAAGAATATGAAGAGTTTCCTGAAATGGGTTCCTATATGTATCAGTTACTGGACAAACATGAGAAAAAAGAAATGTTAATAAACTCTAACTTGCATGACTTTGTTTCCGCTTTATATGAGAGTGGCATTGATCCTACGCTGCCTATTATAAAAAATTTTAAAGGTGAAGCACCTTTTATAGAAGCAGTAGCATTATTCAGGGATGATAAAATGGTTGGTTCTATTTCTTTAATCAAAACCTTCTACATAAAATTATTCACTAACAAAAATGCTTTCTTAGGGGATTTAACCTTAACGATACCTTCCGATAAATTAGAGAAAACTGGAGTACTTATCTCTGAGAATGCAGAAAATGAAAAGTATAAAATTACCTTACACCCTATCAATTATCACGGGAAAATTGAGGTAGTTAATAATGAAATAGTAAACTTAAACGCGTCTATTTCAGTTTCAATATTAGAAACTCAGCCATCCGCTTCCATAATTGATAAAGAATCAACAAGAAAATTAGAGCGCTTGATTGGTGAAGAACTTAAAAATGAATTCGAGAAAATTCTTGAGGAATTAAAAATCTTAGAAACAGATCCCATAGGAATTGGAAGAAAAATAAAAAGTTTAAGGAAATATTCTCATTTAAGCAATGGAGAATTAAGTGAGAAGTATTCTGCACTAAAAATAAAGCCAAATATAACTGTAGAAATTAAGCGGCCTGGAGCAGTTAATTAGGAAAAAATTTCGTTCCGACCCCAAACCGACCCCAAACTTGGAATTCAAAGGTTTATGACTACTCAAATTGAATAAAATAAAAAAAGCAAAACCCTTGATATAAAAGGGTTTTGCGCTTTTCTTTTGTAGCGTCCCAGGCGAGATTCGAACTCACGACCTACAGCTTAGGAGGCTGTCGCTCTATCCAGCTGAGCTACTGAGACATGTTGGAATAATGTAATTGTTTGCAATACAAATATGATTGGCATATCCTGTTTCTTTCTCTGCATGCCTATACAAGGAGCAAATGCGTCGAAACAAAGCTGCAGGGATGTATTTCAGGGAAGTTTACGCTTAGCTGAGCTACTGAGACATGATGGCATAATTAAATTGGTAACACAGTTACTTATTATAATCCCATAATCAAAAATGGTCAATGGTTATGCTTAAAGATAAAACCGGCCATTAATACATGACCGGTTTCTGATCTAACTTGTAAGTTTTTTACGATAAAATCTCGCATATGCCCTTGATCTATCTTTCAGCTTCTTAAGCTGTGATGTCTTCAGTTCAATGATAGGCTGTGCAAATGATGTAATCAGTTTGCTTGAGAGAAGCAAGGTCAGCAGCAGCGATATACCGGCAAGCAGCAGAAAGTTTTCCGGTTTAGTGAAGAAACCCTGTACTTCACTTTCTCTGAATACCCGTACAAAGAACCCGTGAAGCAGATATACATAAAGTGTATTCTTTCCTAAATTAGTAAAGAAATATTGTTTGCGCGGCACAAAAGCAAAGAAGCTAAATACCATGATCAAGCTTAGGATATAAAAGCCCAATCTCGTAAAGACTGCTCCAATGGATGCTGCCCCCATTTCTGTATATGGCTTCGATCCAAGCAGCCATTTGTAATCCACTTCAGGGTAAAGGTAAAAGCCGATAAAGACGACAGCAAAAATAGCAAATGCACTAATCCTGAACTTCGGCTGGAATAGAGCATATAAATGCTCTTTCTTTAAATAATATCCCAATAAAAATAAAGGGAAGAACACAAACGTCCTTGATAAACTTAAATAGTTTGAAATCCAATCAGCATATCCGACAGCAAGCCCTATGATAAAAGCAGCTGCCAGGGAGTAAACCGCTTTATACTTTGCGAAGAATAAAAGCATGATATTCCAGCAGAACATGCTGATCAGGAACCATAATGACCAATGCGGGTTAAAAGGATCCAGCTCAAAGGTGCCTTTATTATATAAAAAGTAATAAAAAACGGAATAAATAACCTGGAAAATGATATATGGCAGTATAAGTTTTTTGGCAATTTTCTTTATATAGCCTTTTTTATAAAAGCCTTTTGCAAAAAAACCGGATACCAATATAAATGCCGGCATATGGAACGTATAAATCACTTTATATACTGTATAAATTGTCTCATTATCTTCAATAAAAGAGCGGAGCAAATGCCCGAAAACGACAAAGAAGATCAGGATAAACTTAGCATTGTCGAAGTAATAGTCACGTTGTTTCATATGTCCTCCTCTATTAAAGACCCCCAAAAAAATACTCTATCTGTCTTTACCCACTTTAACATGAAGCAAACTTCATTTCTCGTGTAAATAGGAGGTTTTATTTACAGAAAAAGTAAATTAAAAAAGTTTTTAAATGGCTGTAACATACTAATTAAAACTCTGTTGTATAAAAAAATCGGCCAACCAACTCGTATATTATAAGGATGAAAAAAACTTTGGTAAGCCTGTTTCAAAATTTTTGAACTGATTGTCACTTTTGTTTCAGATAAATGGCAACAGTACTTATAGTCTGCCAAGCCATAAATAGATGCACTCCCCAGGAAAGAAATCCTAATGGGAACAGCCCGGAGAATTGCCAGTTTAAAATAAATTGGAAAAATAATCTTCAAATGTCTATTTTGTTCTATTATAATGAATTGAAAGAATAGTAAAAAAGAATTAGGGAATAATCTAGTTCAATTGTTCGCATCCGGTTAAATCATAAAGGGGGAAGAATATTGAAAGGGGTAAGGAAATTCAAATCAGGAAAGAAGGAACGAAAAGCTTCATCAAAGTCTAAAAAGCCTGATATAGACAAGTTTTTTAATAAAGTGGCCAGCACAAGCTGGTGGAAGAACCTGAAGCTTGGCCAGAAATATGGGGTCGCGCTTTTTGTGACCATTGGTCTATTCACAGTTTCAACCGTCCTTACTTTTTTTCTGCTTACAATTGCCAATTCAAAAATGGAGACTGTTAGGGATTCAGGAGAAAAAGCCATTAAAATTACTGAATCAGCGGCCACATTCCACCATAAAGGGAGCACGATTGGAAACTTTATCATTGACTCCAATCCAAAACATTTAAAGACATTTGACCAGCTGACAGAGGAATTTGATAAATTAAAGAAGGAAATTTCTCCGGATCTGAGCAATACAAAATCCAAAGACCTATTTAAACAAATTGATGAAAATGATCTAAAAATCACCAGTTTATTTCATGATGTCATTGAGCCAAAAGTAAAACTTCAGCATGAAAGAGAATATAGGCTTGGGAAATTGCAGGCAGATAATATTATTTCTGAAACGGTTGAGAAATTGAATACCCTTAGCAGCATGATGAAAGAGGATCAGCATAAAGCTGTATCTTCTGCTAAATCCAGTCTGATCCTAACTTTGATAGCACTTGGCATTTCAATCATCGTTTCCGCTATTCTTGGAATCGCAAGTATTGTTTTTATAGGACGTATTATTTCAAAAAAGTTAACTTCAATCGTACAGTTCTCAAATGAAATTGCAAAAGGAAACCTCAATGCAGATTCAGTAGTATATGAGGGTAATGATGAAGTGGCACAGCTTAGCAGAGCCATGAATTCCATGAAAGAAAAACTGCAGACTATGATTCAGGAAATAAATGCAGTTTCTGGATATGTTACAGAAAGAAGCGGAGAACTCAATATTGCGGCAAATGAAGTAAAAGCAGCCAGCCAGCAGGTTGCTTCAACCATGCAGGAGCTTTCAGGAGGGGCTGAAGATCAGGCTGGATCTGCAACACGTTTGTCCTTATTGATGGACGAGTACCTGGAAAAAGTGAAAGAAGCGGCATACAGCGGGAATGAAATTATGAGTGCTTCTACAGAGGTGTTATCGCTTACTGAGGATGGAAACAAGCTTATGAAAAAATCCCAGGAACAAATGGGATTAATTAATGGGATTATGAAGTCGTCTGTGGACAAGGTTAACGGGCTGGATGATCAGACCAAACAAATCTCGAGGCTGGTTAAAGTTATAAAGGAAATTGCTGACCAGACCAACCTGCTCGCATTAAACGCAGCAATTGAAGCTGCCAGAGCCGGTGAGCACGGAAGAGGTTTTGCAGTTGTGGCAGATGAGGTGAGGAAGCTGGCTGAGCAAGTATCCTATTCAGTATCGGATATCACCAAGATTGTCGGAGGTATTCAAGCAGAGTCTAACAGTGTAGCCGTGTCACTTCAAGCAGGCTATGTTCAGGTTGAAAAGGGAACGGAGCAAATCCAACTGACAGGACAAACATTCCAGAAAATTTATGAGGCAATTAACTCGATGTCTGCCAATGTCAGCGATATTTCCCGCAGCCTAGAGCAGGTATCAATTAACTCTTCACATATGAACCAGTCTATTGGCAATATTGCTGCAGTATCTGAGGAATCTGCTGCAGGCATCGAACAAACGAGTGCATCAATGGCTCAGACTAACCATTCAATGGAGGAAATTTCAGATAATGCACTGTCTCTGTCGGAATTGGCAGAACAGCTAAATGAAATGATTACAAAATTCAAACTGTAAAATCCAGGCATACTCTTGATAGGGTATGCCTCTTCCTTTCTATCCAGAGCACTTATATAAAAAATAATTTAAGATAGTTTTCCCTGAGATTTAAAGGTTTTAGTCTAATTTTGTAGAAATATTTAATTAATTGCAAATCCCAGTAGGAGGAAATAGAGTGGTCATTATGAATCAGGAAATCAGGAAACTCTATGCCAGGATTGAGACTTTGGAAAAGGAAAATAATATATTGGCTAATGGCAATTCATCTGGATTGGATCTATTCTCTCACTCAAATGATGGAATTTTAATTTTTGACAGCGAGGAGACAATAGTTGATGTCAATCCATCATTTGCTGAGAGTATAAAGATGGATAAACAGCAGCTGATAGGCAGGAGCCTGTGTGAAATCGTGCCGGAAAATAAGCATTTCAAGCTTGAAAAGCAAAAGGAGCTATTGAAAAAGAATAATAGTGTCAGGGGCATCCTTCCAGTATATAGCGACAGTAGTATTATAGAGTTTGATTTTGCTACCAGCACTCTTAATGAGAGCGGTCTTTATATGTGTATATTAAGAGATGTCACGAGTAAGCGGCGCCTTGAACGGAAAGTGAAAAAGAATGAAGAGCTGTATGCGGACCTATTTATAGAAGCTCTGGATGGCATCATTTTTTGGTGTAGTAATGGTGAAATCATCGATGCTAATGAGGCTGCTTGCCGAATTTTTGAATGTACACATGATGAGCTGATCAAAAGACAGGTAAAAGATTTTGTTTATGAAAAATCGGAAAGATACAGAAATATTGTTAAAGAGATGTTCATTAAAGGATCAATAAGGGATGAGCTTGTTTTTCTAATGCCAAACGGACAGTTTAAATCTTTGGAATTTACAGTGAAATTGAACTCTGTTGAAGGCTACCATATGACAATCTTCAGAAATGTCAGTGAGCGTCACGCCATGGAAAAAAGCTTAAGGGAAAGCGAGCAAAAGTTTCGGATGATATTTGAAGGGGCTCTTGAAGGTATTCTTCTCTGGAACGATCAATTTCAAATAGTCGATATTAATCAATCAGGCCAGAGAATGCTGCAGATGTCAAAAGAAGATCTTGTAGGGATATCACTTCATAGTATTTTGAATGACTGCAATATAACTGATGATGAGTTAAAAGAGCAGATAAGAAGCATACACTCAGATGGGCAATCAGACGGGAACCTTTCCATTACTCTAAAATCAGGCAGAAAGAAATTCTTCGAGTTTTCCAACAAGCTGAATATTTTTTCTAATATCAGTATGACGACATTTAAAGATATAACTGAGAAGCTGGAAATGGAAGAACAGCTTCGGAAATCAGATACCTTAAATGTCATTGGAGAATTGGCAGCGGGGATTGCACATGAGATCAGAAATCCGATGACGGCCCTTAAAGGCTTCATACAGCTTTTGGAGGGCAGTGTAAAAGAAGATCATACGATGTATTTCAATGTGATAACCACAGAGCTCAGCAGGATAGATTCAATTATTAATGAATTTCTTATTCTTGCAAAGCCTCAAGCTGTCAAATTTGTAGAAAAAGACATATCACAAATCATGAAAGAAACAGTCGATCTCCTTAGTGCCCAAGCCGTGCTGCACAATGTTCAATTCAGAACTTATTATGAACAGAATTTGCCCAGGGTTTTCTGTGAATCCAATCAAATGAAAAAGGTTTTTATCAATATAATAAAAAATGCAATTGAAGTCATGCCTAAGGGTGGATATATTACAGTATCCATTCAAAAAGAATCGGAACAAAGAGTTCACATATCCATAGGGGATGAAGGAACTGGAATTCCTGCACATAAAATAAAAAAGCTGGGTGAGCCTTTCTATACTACAAAGGAAAGAGGTACTGGACTTGGCTTAATGGTTACATATAAAATTATAGAAGAACACAAGGGCACAATTGAAGTAGAAAGCAAACTGGGTGAAGGAACTGTTTTCCACATTTATTTGCCCATATAATAAAGGCGGGAATGAAATGACAGGCAGAGTGTATTCTAAAAAAATGACACCGGCTGGAGACATTTACATCGTAGCAGAAAATGGAATCCTTTTGGCTTTATACATGGGGGAAGCTGATTTTCTGGAAGGGGAAGAGGTCTCATCATTGCAACTTAATCCCTCTGACTCTTTGTTAAAAAAGTGTGCTCTCCAGCTTGAGGAATATTTTGACGGATATAGGAAAGAGTTTGATATCCCTATAGAGCCTCATGGCACTGAATTTCAAAAAACAGTATGGAAAGAGCTTTGCCTCATCCCATTTGGCGAGACAAGAAGCTATCAGGACATTGCTGTTAAAATAGGGAAAGACAAAGCTGTGCGGGCCATTGGACAGGCAAATAAGGCCAATCGCCTTCCAATTATTATTCCTTGCCATCGAGTTATCGGCAAAAATAAATCTCTAACCGGGTATGCAGGAAGCAGGACAGAAATTAAAGAAATATTATTATCCCTTGAAGGGGCTAATTATGCAAAATAGTTGTCAAAATCACCCCTTAAGGTGATTTTTTTGTTTTTTTAAATTTTGTTGACGAGAGAAATGTATTCGATTAGTATCTAATTAGATGACAATCGAAATGAGGTGTTGTATTATGCAATTAAATCGTTTAGTAGCTTTTTATAAAACTATGGGAGACCCCACCAGAATCCGGATTGTATTTCTCCTTGCCAAAGGGCCGCTGCATGGCCAGGCGATAGCCGGAAAGCTTGGCTTAACCCCGCCAACTATTACGCATCACCTAAATAAACTGCGGGAAATAAACCTTGTTTACCAAAGGAGAGATAAAAATACTGTTTATTTTTACCTGAACGAATCTGTACTGAAACAACAGTCAGGTGTTCTTGAAAAATTGGCAGACAAAGAGGAGGTTAAAAAAATGGAGGAACTAAATTCAGAAAACCAGAAGGTTATTGAAAATTTCTTTACACGGGATGGAAAGCTGAAGAACATTCCAGCCCAGAGAAAGAAGAAACTTATGGTTTTTGAGCACTTAATTAAAGGGTTGAAAATGGGCAAAAAATATCAAGAAAAAGAGCTTAACGAATATATCAAACAGTTTCATGAAGACTATGCTACTATACGCAGAGAATTTATAATCAACCATTATATGTACCGTGAAAATGGAATTTACGAGTTAAACCCTCCTGAAATGTGGGCAAAAATAGAAGGGTAAGCAGGGGCCCTGACAGGGCCCTCTGCAATGTCATCCACGGTAAAAATCCGGTTTGCGGTCATCAAAAATCGGAATTAAGCTGCGGACTTCCTTCACTTTATCCAGGTCAATTTCAGCATGCAGGATTTCTTCGGTTTCAGAGCCTTCAGCAAGCACATCACCCCAAGGATCTATAATCATCGAATGGCCTGCAAAGACATTAGCAGGATCAGAGCCGGAACGGTTGCATGCAATGACATAGCATTGGTTTTCAATGGCGCGCGCAATCAAAAGTGTACGCCAATGGGAAAGCCGGGCCAATGGCCATTGTGCTACTACGAATAAAGCTTCTGCCCCTTCCGCTGTATGGGTCCGTATCCACTCAGGAAAACGGATATCATAACAGATCATTCCTGCAAATTTCCTATTGTCCAGAGAAAATTCTCCTCTGGCTGACCCTCCTTTCAAATAGAGATGCTCATTCATAAGCTTAAATAAGTGCAGCTTGCTGTATTCATGTATAAGGTCTCCATTGTTATCTACAATCAGCAGCGTATTGTAAATGCCCTCAGCTGTTTTCTTTGCAACAGAACCGCCAATCAGATGGACCTTATTTTTTTGAGCAATCTCTTTCAAAAAAGCCAGTGCGAAGGCTGCATCCTGGTCCGCAATTTCATCCAATCTGGTCAAATCATAGCCTGTCGTCCAAAGCTCCGGAAGAACCAAAACGTCCGGATTAGACTTGAGCGCTTTATGAATCATGGCTTCAGCCGCTATAAAATTCTTCTCAGGTTTTCCAAAGGCAATATCCATTTGTAAACAGGCAACCTTTAATTTCATTTAACTCCCCCGCAATCATCTTTTCCTTATGTTATGATTAGTCCGATAGATAGAAATTTTCTAAATTTTACTTTACAACTTATCATTTACGTTATATCATTTGTGACTATATTTTCAATCATTTTTTTTAAGCAGGTGATCAATTTGATTAATTATCCGCAATCAGAACTATTAAAAAGTCTGCCAAAACAGTTTTTTGCCTCATTGACAGCTAAGGTGGGGGAAAAGCTTGAACAGGGTCATGATGTCATCAACCTGGGACAGGGAAATCCTGATCTGCCTACCCCGGAGCATATTGTCAAGCGTCTTCAAAGTGCAGTCGAAAACCCTCAAAACCATAAGTACTCTCCTTTTCAGGGTTACCCGTATTTTAAAAAGGCAGCAGCTGACTTTTATAAAAGGGAATATAATGTGGATTTGGACCCCGATACTGAAATAGCCATCCTTTTTGGAGGCAAAGCAGGGCTTGTTGAAATTCCTCAATGCCTTTTAAATCCCGGGGACAGCGTATTGGTTCCCGACCCGGGATATCCTGATTACTGGTCAGGAGTTGCGCTTGCTAAAGCAAAAATGGTAACAATGCCTCTGAGAGAGGAAAATAACTTCTTGCCTGTTTACAGTGAATTGCCTGCTGAAAAGCTTAATTCAGCCAAATTAATGTTTCTTAATTATCCAAATAACCCTACTGGAGCAGTGGCAAACATTGATTTTTTTCAGAAAACAGTCGAATTGAGCCGAAAGCATGGTATTTGCACCGTTCATGACTTTGCATATGGTGGTATTGGATTTGATGAAAAAAAACCTGTAAGTTTTCTTCAGGCAGAAGGGGCAAAAGAGGTCGGAATTGAAATTTATACTCTTTCAAAGACCTTTAATATGGCTGGCTGGAGAGTAGGGTTTGCCGCTGGAAATGCAAGCGTTATTGCAGCACTGAATCTGATGCAGGATCATCTTTACGTCAGCTTGTTTGGAGCTGTTCAGGAAGCTGCGGCAGCTGCTCTGTCAGGCTCCCAGGATTGTGTAAAAGAGTTGAATTCGATCTACGAATCCAGACGAAATACATTCATTTCCGGTCTCAGGGAAATCGGGTGGGATGTACAAGCCCCTCAAGGCTCCTTTTTTGCATGGCTTAAGGTCCCGGAATCATTTACATCTGAAGAGTTTTCTGAGTATCTCCTGGAAAAAGCGCATATTGCAGTTGCACCAGGCAATGGGTTCGGCCAATTTGGAGAAGGATTTGTGAGAGCCGGTTTGCTGACATCTGAAGAAAGACTTAAAGAAGCGGTAAGTCGAATGCGAAAATTAGATCTATTTTAATTTTTTCAAAAATTAAATTGACAAAAGTATTAAGCACTGTCATAATTCTAATTAAATTTCTAAATTAACTGAATAATAGATTTCGTTTTCTTATCAAGAGCAGGCGGAGGGACTAGCCCTATGAAGCCCGGCAACCGACTTAAACTTAAGCACGGTGCTAAATCTTGCAGCTTATAGCTGAAAGATAAGAAGATGTTAGATTGCTATGCTAACCTCTTCTTATTTGAAGAGGTTTTTTATTTTTCTCATTCTTTGATATTGAAAGGAAGAAGATTCATGAGCGAAATTATTGCAGTGTACCTAATACATGATGAAAAACATAATCCGGAGAAAAAAGCGGAGGAGATTGCATTAGGTTTAACGGTGGGATCATGGACCCATCTGCCGGAGCTTGAAAAGCAGCAGATGGCGAAGCATAAAGGCAGGGTCGTTTCTGTTGAAACCTTTACAAAAGATGCAAAAAGTAAGGAAACAGCAGCAATTATTAAGATCGCCTATCCTGCTGTAAATTTTAGCCCGGATTTACCGGCAATATTAACAACAGTCTTTGGGAAACTGTCACTCGACGGAAAGATTAAACTTTTGGATTTACAGTTTTCCAATGAACTAAAAAATTTTTTCCCCGGACCTCGATTTGGGATTGAAGGGTTAAGGGGAAAATTGAATGTATATGACAGGCCTCTTCTGATGAGCATCTTTAAAGGAGTGCTCGGCAAAGATATGGATTTTTTGACTTCACAGCTGCGGGAACAGGCTATGGGCGGCATAGACCTTGTAAAAGACGATGAAATTTTATTTGAAAACAGCCTTACACCGTCAGAAGCGCGGATAAAGGAAGGAAAAAAGGTGTTGAGACAGGTTTATGAAGAAACGGGCCATCGGACCTTATATGCTGTAAATTTAACAGGCAGGTCGTTTGAATTAAGAGATAAGGCAAGAAAGGCATCCAGTCTTGGGGCTGATCTTCTTCTTTTCAATGTATTCTCTTATGGGCTCGATGTATTGCAGGCTTTGAGGGAAGATGATGAGATTGAACTGCCAATCATGGCACATCCTGCAGTCAGCGGAGCCCTTTCAGCTTCAAGTGTTTATGGGATCTCCTATCCTTTGCTTTTAGGCAAACTGCTCAGGTATGCAGGGGCAGACTTGTCTCTTTTCCCATCACCTTATGGGTCAGTAGCCCTTGAAAAAACACAGGCATTATCAATTGCGGATAGCCTGACTGGGAAGGATTTTTGCAAAAGAACTTTTCCGGTACCCTCAGCCGGCATCCATCCGGGTTTAGTGCCATTGCTATTCGAAGACTTCGGAATAGACAGTGTCATCAATGCCGGAGGCGGCGTACACGGGCATCCGGATGGGGCAAGAGGAGGCGGTTTGGCATTCCGCCAGGCGATTGATTTAACTTTAAAGGGAGATTCTTTAGCCGATGCTCCATCAGACTTCCCTGAATTAAAAAAAGCAATTGATTTGTGGGGATACAAAAAGGCGGCTGTACACAATGGCTAAAATAGCGGTATTTTGCGACTTTGATGGAACTATTACCGAAAAAGATAACATCATCAATATTATGAAGCATTTTGCTCCTTCTCAATGGGAGGGGATAAAAAATCAAGTCCTGCAGCAGGAAATTTCTATTAAAGAGGGAGTAGGAAAGATGTTTTCCCTTCTCCCAAGCAATCTGAAAAGTGATCTTACTGATTTCACCTTAAAAAATGCAAAGATAAGAGAGGGATTCCAGCCGTTTGTCAATTATCTGGCAGAAAAAGGTATACCGCTTTATATAGTAAGCGGGGGAATAGACTTTTTTGTAGCTCCCGTTTTGGATAAGTATGGACCCTTTGAAGCAGTGTTCTGCAATGGTTCAGATTTTAGCGGGGAAACAATAAAAATTTTATGGCCCCATAGCTGTGATGAAAAATGCGAAAATAGTTGCGGCTGCTGCAAGCCTTCCATTATGAGAAAATTAGAGGATGAGGACACATTTAAAGTGGTAATCGGAGATTCTGTAACTGACCTTGAGGCTGCAAAACAGGCGGACTTTGTCATAGCAAGAGACCTGCTGCTGGAGAAAAGCAAAGAAATGAACCTTAAACATAATTCTTTTGATACGTTCTATGATTGCATTGAAGTCTTAAAAAATTTAAATGAGGTGAGAGTATGAGCAGACTTGAGGAAAAATGGAATGAGCTTGCAGATATTAAAGCGGAGCTCGCGGAAAGAGACTGGTTTATGGGAACGAGCGGAAATCTGGCTATTAAAGTCAGCGCAAGCCCGCTTCAATTCCTTGTAACTGCAAGCGGAAAGGATAAGCGGAAACGGACTGCAGAAGACTTTCTGCTGGTGGATGAATTTGGCCGGCCGGTGGGCGAAACCCATTTAAAGCCATCCGCTGAAACACTTCTGCATACGGAAATATACAGAAGAACAAAAGCTGAATGCAGTCTCCATGTACATACAATTGATAATAACGTCATCTCAGAAATTTATGGCGACCAGGAGGCAGTAACCTTTAAAGGACAAGAGCTCATTAAAGCATTTGATAAATGGGAAGAGGATGCTGTCCTTAGGATTCCGATTATTCCTAATTATGCGCATATTCCTGCGCTGGCAAAGTGTTTTTCTTCCCATGTACATGAAGATTCAGGTGCAATTTTAATTAGAAACCACGGAATTACAGTATGGGGCAAAACATCTTTTGAGGCTAAAAAGATCCTGGAGGCTTCAGAATTTCTGTTCCGATATCAGCTCAAGCTTCTGGAACATAGAGCCAAACAATTATCAAAAGTAGTGTAATTCAATAGTTCAAAATAATGCAGAAAAAAATTTTAATAGAGAGGGTTGATCAGTTTGGCATATATCGTATTTCAAAATTCAAAAAAAGAAATCAGGAATCAGGAAGAAGTTGCTTCTTTTCTGGAAAAACAGGAGGTTATTTATGAGCAATGGTCAATAGATAAATTGCCTGAAAGCCTCCGGGAGAGATATTTGCTTTCCAATGATGAAAAACAAGAAATCCTGGATACGTTTGCTGCAGAAATTAAGGATATTTCAGAAAGAAGAGGATACAGGGCACAGGATGTCATTTCCCTTTCAGACAATACGCCGAATTTGGAACAGCTTCTTCAAAATTTCCAGCGGGAACATCATCATACAGACGATGAGGTGAGATTTATTGTCAGCGGTCACGGGGTTTTTATTATACAAGGAAAAGATGGGGAATTCTTTGAGGTGTTCCTGAATCCCGGCGATTTAATATCCGTTCCTGAAAACATTCGTCATTATTTTACTCTGCAGGATGACAGAAAGGTAGTAGCCATCCGAATCTTTGTATCTGCAGAAGGATGGGTGCCAATTTATGAAGAAAAGGAAGTTCATCAATAATCTGTTGACCCATTGCTCCGGCATTGGTTTTTTTTATTTTTCCGATATAATAAATGGATTTTTTTTACATCTAGTTTTTTATCAAATACTGTTGGTTTAAGTAGTTTTAATTAGCAGAAGGTGTCGAAAACCAATAGGGCTGATATGAGATTATTGTCGATTAAAATTAATTGGGAAAAAGATTGTCTAATATTGCGAATCTATTTACATTTATAGAAATTCTTGTAATAATGCTTCAAGTAGACACATTTATATCGGATAAAAGGGATAGGATTAGGAGGAAGAAAGTTGCGCAATAAAAGAATACAGCTGCTGACTGAAATCCAGCAAAAAAGGGAAAAAATGATAGAAACAGCCAGGAGAAACGGAATGGCTAGCCAGGAAACGGTTCGCTGCAGCCAGGAACTCGATCAATTGATTTTTGAATATCAATGCTTTATTAAACGGGAGAAGGAACAAAAGAAAAGTATGAGAGTTTCATTCAGGGAAATGATTCTATCATGGAAGAAAGCAGTTGTATAATTAAAATAACTGAGTATATTTATTGAGCATATATAAAAAGGAAGTCAAAAAGGATCCGTGAAGGGTTCTTTTTTTTTTTCAGTCTGCTGCAATTCTAGTAATAAACATATTAATTCATTAAAGAAGTACTATGCCTCTTTAGAGAATCATATATCGTAATACAAAGCTTTTTTTATTTCTTAAAGTGCTCAATACTCATACAAGCTTTAAGTTAAGAGGAGGGAAAGTAAAAAATGCACATAGTTGTGTGTGTCAAGCAAGTGCCTGATACAAAAATCATTAAAATCAATCCCAAAACCAATACCCTTGACCGGCGCAGCGCTCCTGCCATTTTGAACCCTTATGATGCTCATGCAGTGCAGGAGGCTGTGAAAATTATAAAGACCCTGGGAAAAGGCACCATATCAGTCTTATCCATGGGACCTCCACAGGCCGTGGCAGTTATTAAGAAAAGTATCGAAATTGGGGCGGACCGCGGATTTTTAATTTCTGACCGGGCGTTTGCCGGTGCCGACACACTGGCAACAAGCTATGCTCTGTCTAAAGCTTTAGAACGTATTTCAAAAGATATGCCTGTGGATTTAATTCTATGCGGAAAGCATGCCATTGATGGAGATACCGGCCAGGTTGGACCAGGTATAGCAAGGCGGCTCGATATTCCGCCTGTCACCAATGTGATCGAAGTAGCTGAAGTTAATGAAGGTGAGAAAACGATTCTGATCAAAAGGAAAATCACGAACGGATATGAATTAATTAAAGCTCAAATCCCTTGCCTGCTGACCGTTGAAAAAGAGATTAATAGCATAGAATATTCCCCTATGCCTAATATGATAAAAGCTGCCAGATATGAGCCGGTTATCTGGTCTGTTAATGACCTTGAAGGTGTGGATCGGACACAGCTGGGGTTGAAGGGATCTCCTACGATAGTGGGTAAAATGTTTACCCCTCCAAAGCCGGAAGGCGGAAAAAGGCTGGAAGGGAATGCAGACGAACAGATTCAGCAGCTGATGGAGCTTCTTAATGATAAAAGTGAGCTTTTGCAGCCAAACAGTAATAAATAGGGGGGATTTACATGATGGATGAGTACCGGGGAGTATGGGTATTCATAGAACAAAATGATGGGAAAATTGAGGGGGTTTCCCTTGAATTGCTCGGGGCCGGCAGAAAGCTGGCAGATAAACTTGAGGTGCCTCTTTCCGGTATGCTGCTTGGGTATGAAATTAAGTCTTTAAGCCGGGAGGTCATCGCCTATGGTGCTGATCAGGTTTATGTAATTGACCACGAAGTAATGAAGGATTACCGGACAGAATCTTATATGAAGGCAGTTATCCATCTTGCCGAAAAATATAAACCTGAAATTTTTCTCTATGGGGCTACCTCCAATGGTAAAGACTTAGCCAGCGCGGTTGCCACAGATCTCAGTACTGGATTGACAGCGGATACAACCATGCTGGATGTCGAAGTGGAAAAAAGGCTGCTTGAAGCAAGCCGCCCGGCTTTTGGCGGAAATATAATGGCAACCATCCTATGCAAAAAACACCGGCCGCAGATGGCTACTGTCCGCCCTAAAGTTATGAAGGCAATGGAGCCGATTCCTGATAGGCATGGTGAGGTTATAGAGGAACCGATTACCCTTAGAGAAGATGACATGCGCACAAAGGTGATTAAAATTGTGAAAGATGTCACAAAAAAAGTGAACTTAGCTGAAGCCCATGTTGTCGTTGCAGGCGGAAAAGGAATGGGTGATCTTCAAAACTTCCAGCTGATCCATGAGCTGGCTGACACTATTGGAGCGACCGTAGGGGGTACAAGGGATGTAGTGGAGGCAGGATGGCTTCCGCATGAACAGCAGGTGGGACAGACAGGAGAAACCATTACACCAAAGATCTATTTTGCTATTGGGATTTCAGGGGCAATTCAGCATGTTGTAGGCATGAAAAATTCAGAGTTTATCATTGCGATTAACAAGGATCCGCAAGCCCCTATATTCGATGTAGCAACCTACGGTATCGTAGGTGATGCACTTGAAATTGTTCCGAAGCTGATTAAAGAGTTCAAGGAAGCAAGAGAAAGAGGGGGTGAGATGAGCTATGTCTGAAAAGTTTGATGTCATTGTGGTCGGTGCAGGGCCTGCAGGAACTTCCTGTGCTTACACCTGTGCTAAAAACGGCCTAAAAGTCCTGCAAATTGAAAGAGGAGAATATCCGGGCAGCAAAAATGTAATGGGCGGTGTGTTATACCGCAAACAAATGGAGGAAATCATTCCGGAGTTTTGGAAAGAGGCACCACTCGAACGGCCAGTCATAGAACAGCGATTCTGGATGATGGATAAAGAATCGGCAGTAAGTTTTGGCTATAAAGGTCTTGAGTGGGGGAAGGAGCCATATAATAATTTCACAGTGCTCCGCGCACCTTTTGACCAATGGTTTGCAAAGAAAGGGGTTGAGCAGGGCGTTCTATTAATAAATGAGACGGTCGTGCTTGAGTGTCTGACTGAGAATGGAAAAGTAGTTGGGGTAAGAACAGACCGTCCGGATGGAGATATATATGCAGATGTAGTGGTTTTGGCAGATGGTGTGAATTCACTGCTGGCAAAGCAGCTTGGCTACCATAAAGAATTCCGTCCTGATGAAGTGGCGCTGACAGTAATGGAAGTCATTAATCTTTCTAAAGACAAAATTAATGACCGCTTCAACCTGGAAGACAACCAGGGATGTACGATTGAAATTTTCGGGGACTCCACGAAAGGCAATCTCGGTACAGCTTTCATTTACACCAATAAAGATAGTATCAATATTGGTGTAGGAACAACACTCTCAAGCATGATCAAGGCAAAGCTTAAACCATATGACCTGCTGGATTATTTAAAAACACACCCTATGGTAAGACCTTTAATAGAAGGGGGAGAGTCCGCTGAATATCTGGCTCATTTAATTCCTGAAGGCGGATACCATTCGGTGCCGAAAGTGGCCGGTAATGGTGTTCTCCTTGCAGGTGATGCGGCACAACTTGTTAATGCCATTCACCGTGAGGGCTCCAATATGGCCATGGCTTCCGGAACGATGGCTGCAGAGACCATTATTGCAGCCAAGGAACGGGGTGATTTTAGCGAAACCAGCTTGAATCAGTACAGGGAAAAACTGTATCAAAGCTTTATAATTAAGGACCTGGAAAAATATAAAGATGCAGCTCACACGTTTGAACACTACCCGCAGTATTTTAAGGAATATGTTCCAATGCTGAACAGGGCAGCGAACAAATTTTTTACCGTTGATGGAACTCCGAAGAAAGAAAAGCAAAAAGAAATTATGAAGAGCTTCACCAGTGAACGCGGGACAATTCGTGTGCTTCAAGACATGTACAGGGCATGGAAGGCGGTGAAATAATGTCAACGAAAACGATCGAAGAAAAGCAATATTTAGTTCGTTTTAAGGCAGATACAAAATCGCATCTTACCGTATTGGATCATGATATCTGTATGACAAAATGCCCCGATAAAATATGCACCATTTTCTGCCCGGCTGAGGTCTATAAGTGGGAAGGGTTAAGAATGCAGGTCGGTTACGAAGGTTGTCACGAGTGCGGCAGCTGCAGGATAGGATGCCCGTATCAGAATATTAAATGGGAATATCCGAAAGGCGGCCATGGAATAGTATTCAGGCTTGCATAAATCAGCCCTCAGGATCATACAAAAACCGGCCATCGAATTGGCCGGTTTTGAAAAGGGGGGTATGAAAAAGGCTTTATCTTTCGGTACATTTACATTATAAATTTAAAATATTAAGAAACTGTTAACAAGGTATATATAAACTATGAATTCTAAAAAGGTTTTCTAATCTGACGCGTTAATGCATTTGAGTAATAGTGCTTTAGTAACTTAATTTTTCAGGCAGAATTTGTTAAACTAAATGTGGTCGAACTATTATAGTTGACCCCCTATAATCTGGAGAGCTTAGTTTGTCTAGGCTCTTTTTTTTATTGCATTAAGAATTATTGGATTTTGTTTAGAAGTAGAATTTACCTATATGTATGTTATTTCACATGCGAGGGTAAAAAAAGATGGAGCGAAGGAGAATGTTTTTTTGAGGCTAGCTGATTTTTTCTTGTCTATTTAAAAAACTGAACTGTGAATCTTTGACATTGGCTTCAATTTCTCTGGCATGTTCAAATGCTTTGTGGATGCATTCATGAAGAGATGAAGAATATAGTACTTCATTCCATGAAAAGCACCCTTCCGAATCTGATGGATAAATGGTTACTTTCCAGCAATAAAACTCTTTTTCCTGTTCTTTAAGCTGTCCTTCCAGAGCGATAAGCCAATGGGTGTGCCCCGTGGAAAGGTATGAGTCTTCTGAATTGGCCGGAATGAGGCACTTTTGATAAAAATCATAGAAAGTTGGCAGATGCATTTTAATCCCTCCTAACAATTTACAGGGTTTAGCTGCGCCGATATAAAGATAACTTACCTTTATTATATGGCAAAAAACGAGAAGATTGCACAAAATTATTTAAATTTTTAGAAAATTTTTCAGAAATGCAAAAAGTGATGGGCATCACAACAATCCTGACTGCCATTTTTTATACTGAACCTATAATAGATAGGAGGGGTTTAGGGATGGAAGGCTGTATGAGTTCCATGATGGGAAATGGACCAATCAAGCTTAGCAAAGGGCTGAAACAGCTGAAAGAGGAGCATCCTCCTCTTTTGGCAATGCTTGAAGAGCTGCTTCAGATCACAATTAAAATGGAGGAATCTCCAGACAGAGCTCTTTTTCAAAAGTTAACTGAACATGTACGATATTTCTGCAGTAAGCTGGATCCGCACTCAGAAAGGGAGGAAGGCGTGCTTTTCCGAATGATGGAACAATACCTTGGAAAAGGAACAGGCCCTATCGCGGTTATGGAGTATGAGCATGACCAGGCTAAAAGCTGTATTAAAGCTTTTTTAGGAGCAGCGGAAGGGAAAAAGCATTTGACTGAAGAAGAAATGGCCGAACACTCCGGGCTGATTAAAAATGCATACTATACTCTGACACAGCACTTCTCTAAAGAAGAAAACGTCCTATTTCCTATGGCAGAAAATCTTCTTACTGAAGACGAGAAAGAAGAGCTATATATTAAAATTCAGCAAATTTAAGAGGAGGGAGCACCTCCTCTTTTTTTAAACATAAGAAAGAATCATTTAAACTTAGAGAACTGTCTAGCTTAATCGCCTGCCCCTCGAGGTCACAAGCTTGTCTAGTTGTTGCTCCTAGGGACTAAGGGCTAGCCAATCCCTTCCAGAGGGAAAGAACGCCTTCTTGAAGGGCTCGTCTTATGCTTTTGGGAGGATGTGGCGTTCTTAGTCTGCGTTTCTTAGGTGGGCAAGGCGCTTACGCTTTTCTTATTTATTCCACTCAGAAACCCTTTCATCAGCCGGAAGCAATAAAGTCAGCAATCCCAAAACGGGAAGAAACCCTGTAAATATAATCATATTGGCCAGTCCAAGAGTGTCGGCCAGATAGCCCAAAGCAACAGAGCCTATCGCCCCCATGCCAAATGCCAGCCCTACTGTAAGTCCAGCCATTGTGCCGATTTTCCCGGGAACGAGTTCCTGTGCGTATACAACAGTCACAGAAAAGCTTGACATAAGTATAAATCCACCCGCCACCAGCATGATAAATGCAATAGCGGAAGGCACAAAAGGAATCAGGAGGGAAAGGGGAACAGTAAGGATCATTGAAAGAAAAATAATCTGTTTCTTTCCAAACCGATCTGCGAGCGGTCCGCCAAAAAACGTACCCAGCGCACCTGATACTAAAAATGCAAATAAGAAGATCTGTGCCTGACTTATAGAGAAAGAATATTTCTCAATGGCATAAAAAGCATAGAAATTTGTCATCCCAGAGATATACCATGAACGGGCAAATATCAAAAAAAGAACCAGGAGGAGGGCTCCCCACACCTTTCTGGGAATTCTTTTGTTTTGGTGAGCACCTGAATCTTTCCGCGGTTTAGTGGCGGTCAGTTCCTGCTGAAGACGTCCTGTATACCAGAATGCAATATAAATCAGCAGTCCAACTGCAATTGCCGCAACTGCGGTAAACCAGGCAGCCCCTATTTGGCCCAGCGGAACAAGTATGAGGGCTGTAATGATGGGAGCAAGTGCCTGTCCGGTGTTGCCGCCAACTTGATAAATCGATTGAGCAAGACCCCTGCGCTGGCCTGCTGCCATATAGGCTACCCTTGAACCTTCAGGATGGAACACAGCCGAACCCAAACCAATGAATAGAACTGAAAGAATGATCCATTTATAATCTGGAGCAAAAGCCAGGCCTAATACACCAAATAAAGTTGAGGTGAGGCCGATTGGCAAGGCAAAAGGGAACGGTTTTTTATCAGTGGCCATCCCTATGACAGGCTGCATGATGGAAGAAACCATATTTAACGAAAAAGCAATCATTCCCAGCTGTGAGTAGGTAAGCCCCATAGACTTTTCCAAAATCGGAAACATAGCTGGGATAACGGATTGGATGGAATCATTCAATAGGTGGCAAAGGCCAATGATGAATAATATCCGATAGGCTGTTTTCTGCTGCGGATCAGAATTTGGCTTGATTGTAGCAGCGGTAGCACTCATAATGTAAGTCTCCTTCTTTCTGAACATTTCGTAAAACTAAATATAGTGTACCTTATTCACGAGTCTATCAAAATAGCTATTTTGAAAACCCGTTAAATATTATATAATTTAAATTATTCAGAATAAAGATGAGAGCAGGGGAGCTAATGGAAAAAGCAGTTGATGCTTTAATGACGGACAACTTCCTCCATCATTTCTTAAGTATCTATTCTTTGAATACCGTGAATTATAAAAAGCTGGGTGATTTTGAAAACTATGTCTTTCAAGCTTCAAAAGATGGGGAAGAGCTAATATTGAGAATTACCCATTCGACACATCGCAAGCTGGAGGAGCTTTTATCTGAAGTTGACTGGATGAGTTATTTAAGATCAGAAGGTTTGAAGGTTCCAAAGGTAATGCCTTCACGAAATGGGAATATGGTTGAAGCCCTGGAAGCTGGTGATGGCTCTGTCTTTTATGCAAGCGTGTTTTCAAAAGCAGAGGGAAAACCAATCAGTGTTCGTGCAACGGAATTCAATCAGGAGTTATTTCATGCATGGGGAAGAGCAGTGGGGAAAATGCATGCAGCCACAAAATCATATGTTGCTTCTCCTGGCATTGTACAGCGTATTCAATGGGATGAAGAAGAACTGCTGACTGTTGAAAAATATATACCCAAAGAAGATGAATTAATTATTAAGAATACGAAGGATTTATTGAATCTGCTTCACACATTGCCAAAGCATATAAACAACTATGGTCTTATTCATACGGATATTCATTCCGGAAACTTTTTTTATGACGGAAAAGATATACAAGTGTTTGATTTTGATGACTGCTGTTATCATTGGTTTGCGTCTGATATCGCCATTCCTCTGTATTATTCAATTTTATATAAGTTTATAGAGGCGGACCCGGAAGAAGTGAATATCTTTGGCAGGATATTCCTGGAATCCTTTTTGGACGGATATCAGCTGGAGAATGAAATTCCTGGTGACCTGGAAAAACACCTGCCTTTATTCCTGAGGCTAAGGGATATCACACTGTATTCCGTTCTCCATAAAAAAATCGCACCTGAGGACAGGAATCCTCAGCTATTAGTAATGATGAAGTTGATAAAGGATCGAATTGAGAGAAACTCTCCAATATATTTTAGCTAAAAGGGAAGGTGCCTGGGATCATGCACCTTCCCTTTTATGGGTTTTTGATAGGCAGAAAAATATCTACATGAGTACCCTTTTTTTCTTCGCTTGTAATAAATATTTCACCGCCAAAAGAATGTACAATGCGCCTGCAGACCACAAGCCCAAGACCTGTACCCATTTCCTTTGAAGTATAAAATGGATGAAATATTTTTTCTATTTTGTCTTCTGGAATACCGGAGCCTGTGTCCGCGATCTTAAGCTGACACCTGGATTGCAATTTATTTAGCTTTATCGTTAGCTTTCCGCCGTCCTGCATTGATTCAAAAGCGTTTTTCGTCAAATTCAGGATCACCTGTTTCATCTGATCTTTCGTGCAATCGACAATGACGGGTTCATCTGAAAAAACAGATTCAAAAGTGACATTGTGTAAATTAGCTTCAGAAAGTATTAAAGGTTCTAATTCCTTTATAACACTTCTCAAATCCATAGCATCCATCTTTTGAGCAGTGGGTTTACCCAGAATTAAAAATTCACTGACAATCTCATTGATTCTGCTTATCTCATCATTTATGACCGAAAAATAATACTGGTCATGTGTATTCGTATATTTTTCACTCAATAGCTGTATAAGGCCTTTTATTCCTGTTAAAGGGTTCCTGATTTCATGGGCTGTGCTGGCAGCCAGAGTACCTACCAGTTCGAGTTTTTGCAGTTCATTTTCCTTTTTTTCTTTTTCAGCCTGTTTTTTTAGCCTTAAATATTTTATGAAGAGAAATAAAATATGAATTAAAATGGTTAATACAAGTATTGCCCGGAAAGCGTCCTTAATAATTTTCAGCATGTCTCTTGGCGGAAATTCCACTTTTACACTCCAAGGCAGCCTGTCAATCGGAATTGTAATGCTATTTTGACTGGAAAATGAGGAGTCTCCATTCATATTGATGTCCATAATTGTTTCCCTTTTAGAATTAAGAACTGAAAGCCGGGCATCAGGAGTGAGGAGCCTCATAATATTTTGTACGTAATCCACTCTCATATGTGCCACAATAATAGAGATTACATCTCCATCGTCATTCAATACCGGCTTTCCTATCCCAACGACTGTTTGCCCATTTGTCAGTGTTTCAGGAGTATTGGAAATAACAATATCTTTCGATACCAATACCTCTTTAAGATATTTCTTCTCAGATAAATCTGAGTTTGCTAAGAATTGATTTGATCCTGTAAGAACCATTCCGCTGGGATCAAGAAGGTAAATGCCTCCATAACGAGGATCCATTTGATTGGCTTTTTGGAGCAGTGGCTCAAGCTTTTCAGAAGGTGTGTCAGCACTTCCAGCAGTCAGCGAAAGCATCTCAAGTGTGGTCACGGTCTCGGAAATAAACTGGTCCCAGCTTCTTTGGTGTATCGAGCCAATCCATTTTGCTTCTTCGAGTCTTTCCATATCACTTTGTTTAACAGAATCCATAAACATAAAGATGCTGCCGGCTAAAGTGGGAATAATTACTGCGAATAAATAAAGCAGGAAGTTTCTGTTTCGATTATTCATGAGGGTAACTCCAGATTAATTAGGTTAATTTGTCCTTAGCTAACTGACATTAACAATATTATACCATTATGTGTTAAAAGAGGTTTAATTCTTTCAAAGGAATGTTATTTTATATGTAAGGAGGGGTTTTGATGAAATCGGAAGCGTTACTCACCATTTTAGCTACAAGTGATGTCCACGGACATGTTTATCCATATTTTTATGGAACGGATGAAAACGCTGAGCATGGTCTGGGCAAGCTTGCAGCGTTAATAAAGAGAGAAAAGGAACAATCTGAGATATCCATTCTTATTGATAATGGTGATTTGATCCAGGGAACTCCTCTTACTTATTATTATTCCAGAAACCTGAAAAATCAAAAAAATCCTATGATCCAGATTTTAAATAAACTTGAATATGATGCAGCTGTTATCGGAAATCACGAATTTAACTATGGAAAGAGTACACTTGCAAGAGCGGTCAGTGAATCAAATTTTCCTTGGCTTTCGGCTAATATCTTATTCAATTCAACAAAAGAAACTTATTTCGGGCTTCCTTATAAAATAAAAACCTTTGCAAATGGTTTGAAAACTGCGGTAATAGGTGTCACGACACAGTATATTCCAAATTGGGAGAAAAGGCAGCATATTGAGCAGCTTTCATTTGAATCTGCGGTGGTCAGCTTGAAAAGGTGGGTTTCCTATATCCAGGAGGAAGAAAAGCCGGACTTGATTATCGTCTCATACCATGGGGGCTTTGAAAAGGATATAAAAACAGGTGAACTGACGGAAGAACAAACAGGAGAAAATGAAGCCTACAGAATCTGTACAGATGTCCCGGGTATTGATGTTCTGATAACCGGGCATCAGCACCGTTTTATTGAAGGGGAGCAAGTGAATGGTGTATCTATTGTTCAGCCGGGATTTAACGGCCAGGCGCTTGCAAAGGTTACAGTAAAATTCAGAAAAAGACATAATGATTGGCTGATTGATGAAAAAAACTCTGCCCTGATTTATCCTAATGGAATTATGCCTGATTATGAGGTCCTTCAGCTTGCCGGTTATTATGAATCCAAAACCCAGAATTGGCTTGATACAGTGATAGGTGAAATTGAAGGAGACATGGTGATTAACGATATTTTCGAAGCGCGCCTTAAGGAGCATCCGCTGATTGAATTCATAAATAAAGTGCAAATGGAAGCTGCTGGTGCTGATATTTCCTGTACGGCGCTGTTTCATGAGGGAGCACCAGGTTTCAAATCTAAAGTAACGATGAGAGAAATTGTTTCTAATTATATATATCCCAATTCGCTATGCGTCCTAAGAATTTCCGGAAAGGACATTAAGGATGCTTTAGAGCGGTCAGCATCTTATTTTGAATTGAACAGTGATGGGGAAATTATAGTGAATCCTGAATTTTCATATCCGAAGCCACAGCATTATAATTACGACATGTGGGAAGGAATTGAATATAAAATAGATGTGTCCCGCCCAAAGGACAGCCGGATCACCGAGCTTCTTTTTAAGGGACATCCTATCAGGGAGGATGGCGAGTACCATGCAGTAATGAACAATTACCGGGCTGCAGGAGGCGGAGGATATTATATGTTCAAGGACAAACCCGTGGTGAAAGAAATATTAACCGATATGACTGAATTGCTTGCCGGCTATTTTTCTGAAAAGGGAAAGGTAATCCCGACACTGAACTGCAATTGGGAGGTTACAGCCGGCAAATGATCCTGATTTGTTAAATTGACAGCTTTCTTACTGTTTTCTATAATGATTGAGAATTGATTGATGTAAACGCTACTCAATAAAAGGTAAAGGGATTGGATAAAATGGGGTCTGAACAAATTGACCAATCGTTGAAATTATTTATCGTCCTGTCCAGGGCATACCGGGCTATTAATGAAAATGTAAATAAACGAATACAAACTTACGGAGTAAATCCAACTGAATTTGCAGTTTTGGAGCTTCTGTATCATAAAGGTGACCAGCCTCTGCAGCAGATCGGCGGGAAAATACTATTGGCCAGCGGGAGCATCACATATGTAGTGGACAAGCTTGAGCAGAAAGGCCTGTTAAAAAGGGTAGCATGCCCGACGGACAGAAGAGTTACCTTTGCGCAAATTACAGATGAGGGAAAAGCATTTATTGAAAATATTTTTCCTGATCATGAAAAACATATACATTCACTTATGAACGAGCTGACTTCAGAAGAAAAAGCAGCAGCCATTGGGGTATTAAAGAAGCTTGGACTATCAATCTCCCATGACAAAAATGGGGGAAATTAATTTAGACAGCCTTGACGGGCTGTTTTTTATTTTGTGGCAGATAAGATATGTTTAGGGAAGGAATTATCCAAATATTGTCGAAATAGTTTAGTGGTTTGTTTATAAATCGATATACATATACACGAGGGGGCAGTAATGTGAGATTTGAAGACTATACATATGTTCGTCCGAATCTTGAGAAAATAAAGGGGCAATTTGAAGCAGCGCTTGAAAAGTTCGAAGATGCAGCTTCTGCAGAACAGCAAAATCAGGCTATGAAAGAAATTAATGATATTCGCAATGATGTCGGTACCATGTTCAACCTATGTTATATCCGGCATTCAGTAGATACGAATGATGAATTTTACAAAGCAGAACAGGATTATATGGATGAAATTCAGCCTGAAGTAGAAGGGTTTGTTACAAAGTATTATCAGGCTTTGGTTAATTCCAGGTTCAGGGCAGAGCTTGAAGAGCGCTGGGGAAATCAGCTGTTTGCACTTGCAGAAGCCCAATTGAAGGTGTTCTCGCCAGAGATTGTACCGCTTTTGCAAAAAGAAAATAAGCTTTCTTCAGAATATACGAAATTAATTGCTTCAGCCAAGATTGATTTTGAAGGTGAAGAACGCACACTTGCCCAATTGGAGCCATTTACACAATCTACAGATCGTGAAATGCGTAAAAAAGCAAGTGAGGCCCGCTTTGGTTTTCTGGCTGAAAATGAAGATGAACTTGACCGTATATATGATGAGCTTGTCAGGGTTAGAACAGAGATAGCCCATAAGCTTGGATACAAGAATTTCGTTGAACTGGCTTACTTCCGCATGTACCGGACAGATTATAACGCGGAAATGGTTGCAAATTTCCGCAAGCAGGTGAAGGATTTCATCGTTCCAATCGCCACAAGGCTTAAGGAAAGGCAAAGAGAGCGCATTGGCGTTGATAAGCTCAAATTTTACGATGAAGGATTTGAATTTAAAACGGGTAATGCCATACCAAAAGGAGATCCTGACTGGATTATTGAAAATGGCCAAAAAATGTATGATGAGTTATCCGGTGAAACAAGTGAATTTTTCTCATACATGAGAGAAAATAATCTTATGGATCTGGTAGCCAAAAAGGGAAAAGCAGGAGGCGGCTATTGCACTTACATTGAAAACTATAAATCCCCATTCATTTTCTCTAATTTTAATGGGACTTCAGGAGATATTGATGTTCTTACCCATGAAGCAGGACATGCATTCCAGGTCTATTCAAGCAGTCATTTTGAAATACCTGAATATAACTGGCCAACCTATGAAGCAGCTGAAATTCATTCCATGAGCATGGAATTTTTCACATGGCCCTGGATGGAAGGCTTCTTTAAAGAGGATACGGAAAAATACAAGTTTTCACACTTGAGCGGGGGACTTCTTTTCCTGCCTTATGGCGTATCAGTTGATGAATTCCAGCATTGGGTGTATGAAAATCCGGAAGCAGCACCGCAGGAAAGAAAACAGGCTTGGAGAGAGATTGAGAAGAAATACTTGCCTCATAAAGATTATGATGGCAACGAGTATTTAGAGAACGGAGGATTCTGGCAGCGCCAGGGTCATATTTACAATTCACCATTCTATTATATTGATTATACATTGGCCCAAATCTGTGCATTCCAGTTTTGGAAAAAATCCAGGGAGAATCAGGAAGAGGCTTGGAAGGATTATTTAAAACTATGTCAGCTTGGCGGCAGCAAGCCTTTCACTGGACTTGTTAAAGAAGCTGGATTGATTTCTCCTTTTGAAGAGGGTTGTGTCGAGTCAGTTATCGGTGAAATTGAGAATTGGCTGAATTCAGTGAATGATAAAGGTTTATAAAATAAAAAAAAGAGCCGGTTATGAACTCCGGCTCTTTTCCATCCTATTAGCGCATTGGTTTAATGACAATTAAGCCGTTTTCCAGCTCAGCCTGTAATTGGCTATTCCCGCCATTGTCGATGATGAAATCTGCAATTTTGTCTTCCAGTTCATCCTGGATGATTCTTCTTAATGGCCTTGCGCCAAAAGCAGGGTGGTATCCGTCTTCTGCTAATTTTTCCTTAACTTCCTGGCTAATAGTCAATTCAAGCTCCTGATCATTTAATGTTTCCTGCAGCTCATTGAGCATTAAGTCAACAATTTTTAGTAAATGCTCATTTTCCAGAGCTTTAAATTCAATAATGCTATCAAATCGGTTCAGAAATTCCGGCTTAAAGAAGCTGCCGAGCGAGTCCAGAATATTGGATTCTTTGACGGCATCTGCTGCACCAAATCCAACATGGACTTCTTTTTGTCCAACTCCTGCGTTGCTTGTCATGATAATGACTGTATCCTTAAAGCTGACAGTGCGGCCCTGGCTATCTGTCAGGCGTCCATCTTCCAGTATTTGAAGGAACATGTGCTGTACATCTGGATGTGCTTTTTCTATCTCATCAAGCAGAATAATGCTGTAAGGATTTCTGCGCACCTTCTCGGTCAGCTGCCCTGCTTCTTCATGACCTACATATCCCGGAGGAGAGCCGATAATTTTAGACACGCTATGCTTTTCCATATATTCACTCATATCAAGCCTGATCATGCTGTCTTTTGACCCGAATAGCTCCTCCGCAAGTGTTTTGCTTAGTTCAGTCTTCCCGACACCTGTTGGCCCGACAAATAGGAAAGATCCAATTGGACGGTGCTTGGATTTAAGTCCTGCACGGCTTCTGCGGATGGCTTTTGCAACTTTTTGTACGGCTTCGCGCTGTCCAATTACTTTTTGTGCAAGATTTTCCTCTAGGTTTTGCATCTTCTCCTGTTCATTTTCAGCTAATTTGCCGACGGGAATCCCTGTTTTTTTCTCAATAATCTCCTGAATAAGGCTAGTTTCGATAACTGGCCTTTCAGCCTTGTTTTCTCCATTTAATGCCTGCTGGAGTTTTAATTCCTCTTCACGGAGTTTTGCAGCCTCTTCATATTTTTCTTCTTTTAAGACAATTTCTTTCTGCCTGCTGATTTCTTTCAGCTGTTTTTCAATATCTTCTGCCGGTATATATCCTGACTGTAGATTCATTTTTGAACCTGCTTCATCCATTAGATCAATAGCTTTGTCAGGAAGGAACCTGTCCTGAATATAGCGGCTTGACAGCTGCACACACGCTCTTATGGCATCTTCTGTAAAAGAAACTTCGTGATAGTCTTCATATTTTTGTTTCAGCCCCATTAAGATGTCAACTGCCTCATCAGCAGTCGGCTCATTTACTTGTACAGGCTGGAATCTGCGCTCAAGCGCCGGATCCTTTTCAATCTGGCGGTATTCTTTCAATGTGGTGGCTCCGACAACTTGCAGCTCACCCCGTGCAAGGGCAGGCTTTAGTATATTGCCGGCATCCATCGACCCTTCAGCTGATCCTGCTCCGACAAGCAAATGGATTTCATCTATAAAGAGAATAATGTTCTTCCGGGTTTGAAGCTCTGAGATCAACTGCTTCATGCGTTCCTCAAATTGGCCGCGAATGCCTGTATTTGCAACCAGGGATGCCACATCAAGCAAATAGACTTCTTTATTTTGAAGTTTTTTTGGGGCACGCCCCTCGGCAATATTAATCGCCAGCCCTTCGGCAATAGCTGTTTTACCGACTCCTGGTTCACCTATTAAGACAGGATTATTTTTGCTTCTTCTATTTAATATTTCTGTGACACGATTTATTTCTTCGTCCCGTCCAATGACCGGGTCAATTAAACCAGCTTTTGCAAGCTGTGTAAGATTTCGTCCGAATTGATCAATAAATCCGCCGTTGCCCTGATTGTGTCCCGGCGCTTCTTTTAGAGGCTGGTAGTTTTCATTTCCTTGAGAGGATGCCATCTTTTTAAAGAAATCCTCTAAAGGCGTTTGGCCAAAACCTGAAAAGCCGCTCAAAGCAGGCCCAAAGGAAGTAAGGCTTTTTTGCTTTTCAGTTTGATAACAGCTTTGGCAAAGGTTAAGGTTTCGTTCATTTCCATTCACTTTCAATCTTAATTGTACGTTTGCTTCTTTTAATTGACATTTTTGACAAAGCATTCTGCATACCTCCATTAATAAATTTGGTCTGACTTTGACTATATTTGACCTTATAACAATATTATAATTTGACCTTCTTTGACTTTCAAGTGGTTTGTTTTGGGATTTATATCCAATAACCAGTTTATCTTTAATGCAAAAAAGCTCGTCTTTGTTTGTACCACCCTACATATATTGGAAAGGAAGGAGGAGATTAAGTGAAGACGAATTGGGGGGCAGCTTTCCAGATCGCTGCCGTTTATGTGGGAACCGTGGTGGGAGCGGGCTTTGCCACTGGCAGGGAGATTGTAGAGTTTTTTTCCCGATTTGGTTTTATCGGTTTAATTGGGATACTGATGAGCGGTTATATCTTTATTTTTCTCGGCTCCAAATTAATGAGAATCTCTGCACGTATAAAGGCAGCATCCTATCAGGAATTAAATGAATATTTATTTGGAAGATTTTTTGGGACTGCCATTAATATATTGATGCTGTTTATGCTCCTTGGCGTATGCGCAGTTATGCTGTCAGGTGCAGGAGCCGTGTTTGAGGAACAGATTGGCATCAGCAAGACTGCAGGATTGCTCTTAACGATAGGGTTAACAATCATTACAATGATAGTGGGTATTCGCGGATTATTTGCTGTTAATACATTTGTTGTTCCGATGATGATTGCATTTAGCTTTATTTTATTGTTTATAAGCATGAAGCTTCCTGATTTTGCAGAACAGGTTCTGTTCATACCCTATGCCGAAGATGGATGGAAGGCGGTTGTGGCTCCGTTTTCTTATACTGCCCTGAATTTAACATTGGCGCAGGCAGTCCTGGTGCCTGTGGCTTCTGAAATAAATGATGACCGGACAATTAAATGGGGAGGATATCTTGGGGGAGCCGCGTTGACACTTATCCTGCTTTCCAGCCATTTAACACTGATGATGCTGCCTAATCTGGAAGCATATGATATCCCGATGGCCGCTATTGTAAAGACATTGGCATCATCGTTCTATTGGATTTTTGTGTTTGTCATCTATGGGGAGATTTTCACATCTGTTATTGGGAATGTGTTTGGCATTGAGAGACAGGTGAAAAAACACTTTTCCGTACCAAGTATTATTATTGTGGGCTTTATCTTTGTAATTTGTTACTTTATCAGTTTAATCAATTATGGGACATTGCTATCCTACTTATATCCGCTATTTGGATATGTAAGTCTGACCTTTATTATTCTTCTTTGGATGAAGCCGTTTGATGATGGAAGTAAGGGGAAAAAAGCCTGAAAAAAGAAAAGAGATCCTTTTCCATGGATCTCTTTCGATTTATATTATTCTTGCGGCTTCTCTTTCATAATGGTTTTCGCCATCTGAAGGAAAGCATCTTCATGGTCAACGTCTTCTTTATTGAAAATGGTGAGCTTAAGTGAAAGATTATCATTTTTCATAAGATAGGCAGAAACCTTCTCACCGTTTCCTTCTGCTTTCATTACAGAAGCATTCTTGTAAAAATCATCTGAAGGAGCTTTGGATGTTTGTACGTTTTCGCTGACAGCTTCAAGCTGTGCTTTAGTGTTTTCTTCAATCATATACCAATCTGCATCATTCGGAAGGAGTTCAATCCGCATGAATATCTGATCATTTTCCGAGAGGTACAATACATCCTTATTTGGTTCCTCGGCAGTCAACTCATATTCCGGGAGAACATACATCGAATAATTTTGATTATCACTATGTTTCAGGAAGGCTGTGTCTTCCTTCGTTTCATCCTCAACTGTATAAGTCATATTCTGCTCAAGGATTCTTATTACACTATTTCCTTCTCCATCTGTGCCATCTTCTGATGATTCTTCTTCTTCACTTTGTTCTTGTTCATCCTGTCCTTCCGAACCTGTTTCTTCTTCATTTTGCCCAGATCCTGCTCCATTTCCAGAATCATCCTGAGCTGTACCGCAGCCTGCCAGGATAGAAGCTATAACTCCTAGCATTAGCATAAATTTCGCCAAAATTTTCATCTCGTTCCATCCTCCCGTTGTCTGTCAGCGCCTTTGCATTATTAGACGTATCTGAAATAAAAGAGTTACATATAAATTCCTATTTACTTGTACATTACCATTTATGTAAAACATCGACAACACTCAACAAAAATTGAAAAAAGACTGTTTGCTTTTTGTGTATTATTTACTGATTTGATTGGAGAGAAAGGTGCGAGATCCTCGAAAATGCATGCGCATTTTCTTCGTGCGGTGTTTACTCAAGGGAGCTTATTCATTGTCCTGCGGGAGTAGCGGGACAGGTGAGACCCCGCAGACGCGCTGCGTTGAGGAGGCTCACCGCCTGCCCCGCGTTTCGCTGAGCTGCCTGGAGCGGAAATCAATGGACAACATTATAGGTCAATAACATCAATTCATAAGAAAAGAGCTTAAAAAAAAAGACAATTCATGAAGAATTGTCTGATCATCTCTGAGTCTGTGGAATTCTAATTAAATGGGAGCAGAACGAATAATAACAAGTCAAAAATAAGATGGGAGACGATTACTAAGGGAATGCTTCTTTTCCAAGCATATAGCCATCCCCAGAAGAGACCTGCGATTAGTGCTGCAAAAGCGAGCATCCAGTATCCTGAATAAAAATGGACAGAAGTATAGAGGAGAGAAGATATAATGATGCTTACCTTAACAGTCGTATGTTTCATTAATCTTTTTTGAACAAACCCTCTCCAAAACACCTCTTCTCCTGGAACTATAATTAATATAAGCACAATATAATGCCAAATAAACGAAGGTGAAAATCGGCCGTATAATTGTTCAACCTGATTAACTAAAGGGAGGTTGAGCAAATCAAATAAACTGTATCCCGTCCAAAATAGTCCGTATAAAAGAAAACCTGAAAGAGTTCCATAGGTAATGTATGTTCCAAAAGAAGCCTTGTCTTCCACTTCTTCCATTATGATGGAGTAACTGATTAGGAGCAGTAAAGAGGCAGAAAAGATATACCAAAAAATTGATTTATCCTGAAATGTAAAATACATAAGCAGATGTGCGAGTACCAGCCCGCCAATAAAACGGACATCTGCAGCAATATTTTTCAATTGATTTAACTCCTTTCAAGCAAAAAAATAACCAAACACTATTCTAACAAAAAACAAACATAAAAAGTAAGGAAAAGATTTCTTTGGTAACGCTAAGATAAAATAATGCAGAAATGCTAATCATAAGCCCATATGAAGGGAGGTATGTATAATGACGAAATCAAAAAGAGAAAAAGAGCGTGCCTGGACAGTTAGAAAGCAGGATCAGCATCCACATGGAAAAGTGAAGTCCTTAAAAGAGCTGTCAGGGGAGAAAGAATAAAAATTACGGCCTCCTAAACAGGAGGCCATAACTGTGGAGATAAATAGCGTGAAGCCGTAAGTGGCCGATGGTTCGGATCAGACAAAAGGCAAAAACAAAAAAGCAGCAAAAAAAGCTGCTTTTAAAAGTGACGTAAGAATACGCTTTCATTTTTACTTTTTTATACTGCTGATTCTCTGACAACCTTATAATTTTTATGATTGACAACTGTTCTCTGATCTAATTCGAGATCCCGGTAGTTATCCATGTACGTTAAATCTACAATAACAGAATTCTCATTTACTTTTTCTACAATTCCCTGTAGCCCATCACGGAATTCAATTATATTTCCAACCTCTGCTTTCTTCAAAAAGCATCTCTCCTTTTGTCCATTTCTTTCGCTGGTAGTAACAGTTTGCACTATATTTTGAAATGCGTAAAGAATTTTGCAATTCGCTGTTGCTAAGGTAAAATGTTACATTCTTTAGGTTGGTAATATTATACCAGATAAAATTCTTTTTTTACATTAAAATATTTAATATTCAGAAAAAACATCAATATGCAAATATACTATTTCATACTTCAAAATTAGCAGCACTTTATTTATGATTAAGAAAGAATGAAATAAAAGGAGTTCTGGATAATGAATCATGAACAAATTCAGGAAGTGCTCGAACAATTAAAAAATGGAATGATCTCTGAATTTCATGTGTCTAAAGAAGATTTTCTTCCTTTTCGCAGTGTCATCGTAAATAGGGAAGACTTTAAGCATTTTCGCGGAATCGCACAGAGAGGCGGACATGTTATTTATCAATATTTAGAATCACCCCGAAGCTGATAAAGGAAATGAAGCTTAAATAAATAGCACATAGCAAAGACACTTGATCATATCAGGTGTCTTTGCTATGTCTATGCAATGTAATTGAATAGAAAACAAAGGAAACTGGGTATAAAAGCAATAGATAATTTCGAAGGGATGTGCAAGCATGAGCGATTTTAAAGGAAAAACAGTCATTGTTACAGGAGGAGCCAGCGGAATAGGCAAGAGTATTGCCGAGTCATTCGCGAGGAAGGAGGCCAATGTTGTTATTGCCGACATTGATGAAATGAAGGGAAAAAAATTAGAAGAACATTTCAACCAATCGGGCATGAACAGCCTGTTCATTAAAACAGATGTTAAGAATGAAACTGAAATTAAGGAACTAATCACAAAATCATTTGAGGCGTTTGGTGCTATAGATATCCTGATAAATAATGCAGGCATATCAAAGTTTCATTCGTTCTTTGATTTGAGTGTGGAAATGTGGGAGGAGGTAATCAATACGAATCTTCGGAGTGTATTCCTGTGCAGCAGGGAGGGTGCAAAATTGATGAAACAAGGTTCCTGTATTATCAATCTTTCATCTACGAGAGCGGTAATGTCAGAAAGCGGAACCGAAGCATACTCAGCTTCAAAAGGAGGAATTGCGGCAATTACCCACGCGATGGCCAGTACCCTCGCTGAAAAGGGGATCAGGGTTAATTGCATAAGCCCCGGCTGGATTGAAACAGGCGATTATGAAAGTCTCAGAGAGATTGACCATAAGCAGCATTTTTCCAACAGAGTTGGAAAACCCGGCGACATTGCAAGGACCTGCCTATTTTTAGCCCATCCGGAGAACGACTTTATAACAGGTGAAAATATTACAGTGGATGGAGGCATGACAAGGAAAATGATGTATGAAGAATAATAGTCTCTATTCTCCTTTGAATAGAAACCCTTTGTAAATTAACCATAATGATGGTGAAAAAGTTGGGAAGAGGAACAAGTCCTCTGTTCTAAATGATTCTAAATGCTCATATTTTATTAGTGCTTTAGGATGATTTTAGGGGAGGGGTTCAATGGGCATTACTATGATTAAGATTTCATCCGTATACTTTGCTGTGGGAATTCTGCTGGGGTATTATATGTCGAGTACTCATTCTTACCTATTAGGTCCTGTTCATGTCCATATTAATTTACTCGGGTGGACGTCCTTGACTCTGGCAGGTATTCTATACTACATGTTTCCTGCTCTTGCAGAAGGGAAAGCCGGGAAATGGCATTTTTGGCTTCATAATATCGGCCTGCCAATCATGATGCTGTCACTGTCCCTAGTCCTGGTTACAGAAAATAATGCTTTTCTTCCTGGTACTGCTGTTGGAGCTACGATTACGGCTGGCGGCATTTTAATTTTCGTATGGAACATTCTGAAGAATTTAAAGGCACAATAGCAACTATATATAACGCATGGATTTTTAATCTGTGCGTTTTTTTTATATGGAATATTTTAAAACCATGGCAAACTTTTGTGATTAAGGGGATAAGCTAGAGGGTATAAGGAAACTGAAAAAGGAGCTGAATATGACAACAGATTTGCTGTTCGCTATTAGAGAATTAAGAGTTAATAACATTATAAATGTGAATCATCTTGACATAAAAAAAGATAAAGTAACCTGCATCACCGGAGAGAGCGGTGCTGGAAAATCAACTCTTTTGAAGACCCTGAACAAAATGATTACCCCCGATTCAGGTGAAATATTTTATAAAGGCACTTCGCTGAAAGAAATCGATTCTGTCCAGCATAGGAGAAAAGTAATCATGCTATCACAGGTTCCATTAATTTTTCCGGGCACAATAAAAGATAACCTGATTATGGGTTATAAGCTTAACGGAAAGAAACCTTGTGATGATGAAATACTTAAACAGGCTCTACATAATATGCAGATGACTAAGGAGCTTCATGGAGATGCAGGAACTCTTTCGGGCGGGGAGAAACAGCGCCTGGCATTGGCAAGGATCCTGCTCCTTAAAGCAGATGTTTATCTTCTGGATGAGCCGACTTCTGCACTTGACGAAGACACTGAGATGATGATTTTGGAGTACTTTATACGGGAAATCAAAAAGAAACAAGCTTCATTACTCATGATAACCCACTCCAATACAGTCAATGAACAATTCGCAGAAGAAAGAATATATTTATCGCAGTCTTACGGGCAGTAAGACCCCCACT
>NZ_NJQY01000014.1:173017-257391 GCF_010628845.1 Bacillus sp. 22-7
AATCGGGCTCGTAGTGTCGATTGATCGAAGCGCTAGCGGAGATCTTAGCGACACTAGAACGCGACTAACAATCAGTGGGGGATAAGGAAAGCCCCCACTGACTGAAGTTTCACTTTATCCCGGTCTGCGGAAGAGGTGGAGAAAACACCTATGGAGGAGTCTGATGGAAAATAGCTCAATTATTGATATTGAACTTTGGAGACTAATATCAGCTTACCTATTTGTGCTGCTTCTAATCTTAATCTTCAAGGTGAGAGGCATCGCACGTCAAAAAATGCTGGCAATGGCTGCTTTCAGAATGACACTTCAGCTTGTGATTGCAGGCTATGTATTAACCTATCTATTTGAACTTTCCGATCCGTTCTTAACGTTAGGTGTGATTTGTATTATGGAAGGTTTTGCAATTTACACAATCTATAAACAGGCTGGAGTCAGACTGTCAGTAAGCCTCAAAAAAACCATTGCGATTTCCATGATAACAGGTACAGCATTTTGTTTAATATTTTTTAATTTTGTTGTTATTCACTTTGAGCCCTGGTATGATCCCCGCTACTTCATTCCAATTGCAGGCATGATAATAGGCAACTCCATGACGGGCATCACGCTGAGTGTAAAGGAGCTTCTAAATTCCTTTACCACCCAAAGAGATATGATCGAGGGTGCCCTGATGCTTGGTGCTGAACCCAAAATTGCAGTTAAGCCATATGTTAATCATTCTTTTGATTCCGCTGTTCTGCCGACTATAAACAATATGCTTGGAATGGGCATCATTTTTTTGCCTGGTATGATGACCGGGCAGATATTATCGGGAGTAAGTCCATTGCTTGCGATTGAATATCAGATTGTCATTCTGCTGGGGATTTTGGGCAGTGTAGGTTTATCTGTAATTATATTTATCCTTCTATCTTATAAGAACTTTTTCAATCAGGATGCCCAATTTTTCCCTGAAGGAAAAAGCTAGTGTTTTTATTAGTCAAGCTCACAGCATTTCACCCTTCTTGCCCGCATATAATTGAGAAATTAATCAAAAAGGCGGGATTAACAAATGAAACATGAAAAAGAAAAAGCATACAGAGTGAAAAGCTTATCTCAGGATATCCTCGAGCACCTAATGGAAGACAACACAATTTATCGTCATGAAGACTTAAAACATGTAATAGAAATGCTGGCCCGATCCGTCTCAGATCTTGTTACACTCTATACGGAACGGGAAGCCGATCATGAAACGGCTCTAAAAGGGACTATTTCAAAAATGAGAATAGGCTATAATGTACTTCAATACAAAGAAACATCAAAGATGGTTAGAAAACAAGATAAGTACCATCAAATGCCATAGATTTAAAGAAAAATATAACTGAGTAGAAATCCTTGGCAAATGTAAGCGTTTTACTCAAAAAAATGTGAACAAACGTTAAAAATTAAGGGTTTTTCATTGTCTAAATGAATGTGAAATGCTATTCTTTTGTCTGAGATGTAAGTTGTCCGATGACTTAATTACAGCCCGGTAATCTTACCTGATTCTATGGAAGTGTTCGAAAAGCAGAGAAGCTTCGAGAGGAAATGATTGACTAATTTTCTCAGCCTTTTTGAACAACTATATACATGAATAATAGGGCATTGGAAAAAATAAAACAGCATATAGGACGGAATATAACGGTTTCATCCTACTGCTGGTTTTGCTGAAAAAACTCCAGTTCCCGTCATTAAGTTCGTGAGGCAACGCCTTGCACATCTTAATTCATATTCAATAATACGAAGGAGATTGATCTCATATGGTACAAAAACAATTTAATGTAACTGCAGAAACAGGAATTCACGCTCGTCCAGCAACAATGCTTGTACAAGCTGCAAGCAAATTTGACTCAGAAATTCACCTTGAATATAAAGAAAAGAAAGTAAACCTAAAATCAATTATGGGCGTTATGTCTTTAGGTGTTGGACAAGGTGCCGATATTACAATTATTGCTGAAGGCAGCGATGAACAGGATGCTCTTAACAGCCTTGAAGAAACATTGAAAAAAGAAGGATTGGCTGAATAATGAGCTTTTTAAATGGTATTGCGGCGTCAAGCGGTATTGCTATTGCCAAGGCTTACCGTTTGGTTGAGCCGGATCTCTCTTTTGATAAAGTAACAGTCGAAAATGCTGGACAGGAAGTGGAACGCTTTCAATCAGCCTTAGCTGAATCTAAAGGTGAATTGGAAGTAATTCGCGACAATGCCCATAAAGAGCTGGGTGCAGATAAAGCAGCTATTTTTGATGCTCATCTTCTAGTATTGAGTGATCCGGAATTAATTTCGCCAATTGAAGATAAAATCAAAACAGAAAATGTAAACGCTGAATCTGCTTTAAAAGAGACTGCGGATATGTTCATTACTATGTTTGAACAAATGGACAATGAATACATGAAAGAGCGTGCAGCGGATATCCGTGACGTAACGAAACGTGTACTTTCACATTTGCTCGGAGTACAAGTAGTGAATCCCAGCACGATTGCAGAAGAAGTTATCATCATCGCTGAAGACTTGACACCATCCGATACTGCTCAGTTAAATCGCCAGTTCGTTAAAGGATTTACAACTGACATTGGCGGAAGAACATCTCACTCTGCCATTATGGCCCGTTCCATGGAAATTCCAGCAGTAGTTGGAACAAAGGATTCTACGAAGCAAATTAATAATGGCGATATGGTTATCGTGGATGGATTAAAAGGTTTGGTACATATTAATCCGACCCCGGAGGCTATCGCTGAATACAAAGAAGAGCATCGAAAATTCGAGGAGCAAAAAGCAGAGTGGGCCAAGCTTGTCAATGAGAAATCAGTGACAGCTGATGGCCATCATGTTGAATTGGCTGCCAATATTGGTACTCCTAAAGACTTGAAGGGTGTAGTTGAAAATGGCGGAGAAGGCGTTGGTCTTTACCGTACGGAATTTTTATATATGGGAAGAGATCAGCTTCCAACAGAAGAGGAGCAGTTTGAATCCTACAAAGCTGTACTCGAAGGAATGAGCGGAAAACCGGTTGTAGTCCGCACACTGGATATCGGGGGGGATAAGGAGCTTCCTTATCTTAATCTTCCAAAGGAAATGAACCCATTCCTTGGCTTCCGTGCTATTCGCCTATGTCTGGAAGAACAGGATATGTTCAGGACGCAATTAAGGGCTTTATTAAGAGCAAGTACTTATGGAAACCTGAAAATCATGTTCCCTATGATTGCCACTCTTGATGAATTCCGTCAGGGTAAAGCAATCCTTGAAGAAGAAAAACAGAAGCTTGTTAGTGAAGGCACACAAGTTGCCGATAACATTGAAATTGGCATTATGGTTGAAATTCCTTCAACTGCTGTTATGGCTGAGCAATTCGCTAAAGAAGTCGATTTCTTCAGTGTAGGCACAAATGATCTAATTCAGTACACTATGGCTGCAGACCGTATGAATGAGCGTGTTTCTTACCTTTACCAGCCGTATAATCCTGCGATTCTGCGTTTGGTTAAAATGGTAATTGACGCAGCGCACAAAGAAGGAAAATGGGCTGGCATGTGCGGTGAAATGGCTGGAGACGAAACGGCAATTCCATTGCTGCTGGGATTAGGTCTTGACGAGTTCTCCATGAGCGCTACATCAATTCTTAAAGCCCGTTCTCAAATCAGCCGTCTGAACAAAAAGGACATGGAAGCCCTGGCTGAAAAAGCGCTTCATATGAATACAGCTGAAGAAGTAGTCCAAGCTGTAAAAGAAACAGCTAACCTGTAATCAAACTGTAATATTTTGTGAGTTTTAAATATAATCTCGCGGGTAAATTAGAAGTAAGCACTTAGGTCAGACTTAACTAAGCTGATCATTCTCATTTTCCCCCCTTTTTAAACCGGCCTATTAAGGCCGGTTTATTTTTTGCTTTTACCGGTTCTCAGTCCTAAGGATGACTTAAATCACATCTTATGGATGTTATCCGAAATAAGAAACTCTCCTATAATAAAGCTACAACAACAAAAAGGAGAGATGGAAAATGGTTACCATAATAATCAGCTTTCTCTTTCATGATCGATATAGATGTATTAAAGAAAAACAGCAGAACGACTTATATGAGAAACAAAGCGCATTTTTAAGCCGCGTTCTGCACTAAAGAAGCCTGAGAAGGGCTTCTTTTAATTCATGCTAATTTCTGTTATTTCCAAAGATTAGAATTAAGTTTTACAGATTGGGGTTTATTGTCAGGCGGTAAAGGAAAAGGTAATGAAAAAGGAGGAATTTTTCATGAATAAAAAAACAATTAGCCTAATGCTCACCGCCCTATTGGCATTGCTTCTGTCAGGCTGCATGCAGGGTACACAGAATTCAATCGTCAATAGTCATGCTGAAGCCCTGCTGACTAAAAACAATGAGCTGCAGTTCCGGTTTAAAATTAATGATAAAATTCTTTCGGAAGAAGAATTATACAAGGTGAAAGTTACCATACATAATGAAAAACTGGCTGCTGCCCTGGGAACGGATGAGTTTGTTTACGGGGAGGACACTATTATTAATGGGGAATATATAGAAGTAAATAATGAAAAGGGGAACTATATTTTTATGAATCCCATTCCTCTTACTCAGGACTTGCATGTGTTCGAAATAGAAAAAATGATTGTGAATGAAGATGCAGTTTCCGTCGAAATTATAAATGAGGATGAAGTGGTAGCGAGAGCATTCTTAAACAATTTTTCATCTCAGCTTTAAAAGGTGTTTTATTTTAACCTGAGTTGGGTATTATAAATTACGCGCATAAAATTGGGGATGGATCAGGTATTTGCCTGGTCTTTTGTCGTTTTGTAAATCCTAATATTTTTATTCAAACAAAAGTAATGGTAGAATTAAAATAAAAAATTCAGATATTTCAAGGGAGAGGGTACCATGGTTTCACCTGAAAATACAGTTATCGGGTTTGTAGGAACAGGGGTTATGGGCAAGAGCATGGCGGGACACCTGTTGAAAGCCGGCTATCCGTTAGTCGTGTATACAAGAACCAAAGAAAAAGCCTCTGAACTGATAGAGAAGGGGGCAGAGTGGGCAGAGACTCCTGCAGCAGTTGCAAAGAAAGCAAATGTTATTATTACCATTGTTGGTTATCCCGCAGATGTAGAGGAAGTGTATCTCGGGGAAAATGGCATTATCACAAATGGCAGAGAAAATACATATGTAATTGACATGACCACCTCTACACCTACATTAGCCAAAAGGATATATGAAGAAGCACGCAAAATCGGCATATATGCAATAGATGCCCCTGTTTCAGGCGGAGATATCGGCGCAAGGGATGCAAAGCTTTCAATAATGGCAGGAGGAGACAGGGACGCATTTCTGGCTGTAGAACCGATTTTCAATCTCCTCGGAACGAATATCGTTTATCAAGGAAATGCGGGAGCCGGACAGCATACGAAAATGTGCAATCAAATTGCGATAGCATCCAATATGATAGGGGTGTGTGAAGCCGTTGTTTATGCTGAAAAAGCAGGTTTGGACCCGAAAACAGTGCTTCAAAGCATAACATCTGGAGCCGCAGGCAGCTGGTCCTTATCCAATCTGGCACCTAGAATGATTGAGGGAAACTTTGAACCGGGCTTTTATATTAAACATTTCATAAAAGACATGAATATAGCCTTAAATGAAGCAGAAGCAATGGGGATGATGACTCCGGGACTCTCGCTCGCAAAGAAAATGTATGCTGAGCTTGCTGAAAACGGAGAAGAAAACAGCGGTACACAGGCATTATATAAATATTGGGAAAAGTGATAAGCCCCATTTTATGAATAAACCCTCTTTTTTCACTTCAAACTAATAAAGAAAGTGAAAAGGGGGTTAGACAGTTGGCTAAAAGAAACAAGAAAAATGATCCTCAGCAGAAGAACAAAAAAGGTTTCGATTCTGCTGCCATTGATTCTGAATTCTCTCACGAATTTGGAAGTGCTGATACAAATAAAATTCAGAAGGATAAAGCTAAAAAAGAAAAAGCGTCAAAAAACAACGGGGAATATCAGGGGCAATAGTAGCAAAAAGGCAGGCTGGAGCTTGCCTTTTTGCTTTTTTAATGGAATATACGAAAAAAAGCGCCCATCTCTTTAAACAAGGATGGGCGCTTAGATATTTACATTTTTATGCCTTCCAGATACTTTTCGATCCGGTTAAGCCCTTCCTTTAATGTGTCCATGGAATAGGCAAAAGATATTCGGAAATAGCCTTCTCCATATGAGGAAAATGCACTGCCCGGAACTACTGCAACTCCTGCCTCTTCAACAAGCGAAAGGGCAAATTCAAAGGAGGGGATGGAACCATCCGGTATTTTTATAAAAAAGTAAAAGGCGCCATCAGGTTTGACTACATCCAGATTCATTTGTACTAATCGCTCATAAACATAGTCACGGCGCTTGGCATATTCCCGTCTCATTGGCAGGGCGTCGTCGATCCCTGCTGTCAATGCTTCAAGAGCCGCCATTTGGGAGACAGATGCTGCACAAGTCACATTATACTGATGAACCTTCAAGATATGCTTTGCCAGATTTTCCGGAGCGAATAATAGCCCAATGCGCCAGCCTGTCATTGAATGGGATTTGGATAAACCATTAATGACCACTGTTTGCTCCCTTAAAAGGGAAGCGATTGAGTGGTGGGTGTGATCATAGATCAGTTCGCTGTAAATTTCATCAGCAAGGATAAAGATATCTTTGCCCTTAACAAGAGCTGCAATTTGATCAAGTTCCTCCAGTGTCAGGCTGACACCTGTCGGATTCGATGGGTATGGAAGAACAATGCACCTTGTTTTTTCACTCAGTTGTTTCGAGATTATATCAGCAGTAAATCTGAATTTGTTTTTCGAAATATCAGTATGTACCGGAACTGCACCGCAAAGTTTTATGATTGGCTCATATCCGGGATAAACAGGACCAGGCAGGATTACTTCCGATCCTTCGTCCAAAATTGTCCGGAAGGCAATATCAATTGCTTCACTCGCTCCCGATGTCACAATGACTTCAGATTCAGGGTTATATGTAAGGTTATATTTTGTTTTTACAAAAGAAGCTGCAGCTTCACGCAATCGAATATCGCCCGCATTGTGTGTGTAGGAGGTAAAGTTTTCATCGATTGCCTGTTTTGCTGCTTCTTTAACATGCAGCGGCGTAGGGAAGTCAGGCTGTCCAATTGTAAGAGAAATCATATCTTTGGTGCCGGCAACCATATTGAAAAACCTTCTGATTCCGGAAATTTCTATGTCCTTCACTCTTTGGTTGATTAAATGTTCCAATGTATTCACCTCGCATCATCATACTGTTTATTCTAACACTTTGGTACAGCAGTAAACAGTAAAAAATAAAACAGGCCCTGAGTTCTATTCAGAGCCTGCAAAAATATAATTAGTATCCGTAATCCCAATCAACTTCATCTTCATGCCATAAAACCGGGTATACTGCACCAAAGTCGATTACTTTATTTTCTATATGACAATGACAATGTTTATCGCCGCATTGATCTTTCATTTCCTCAAACACTGAATGTTCCACATTTTCAAGAATCGTAACTTTATTTTCATCATGGTAAAGGATTGCTGTACCTTTCATGCCTGATTGCACCTCTTTTTTTATTTATGTAAAACCTTGCTTTCTGCTTTACAGACTTATTTTATGCCTTGAGTAAAAGGGTGTCTACAGTGTTAGAAGAGTGTTCACAGAATAGTCAAGATGAAAACGTTTTAAAAAAATATTTGATGAAAATAAATCTGTGTAAGATTTTACAAATAGTTGAATATAATTCATTTAGAGATTAACATTAGTAGATAGTGGAAACTATATTTTTAGTTTATAAGTTTCCTGCTTAATTAATTTAAGGAGGTTTTTAAGTGGAGACATCTTTAGAGAAGCAGCCTTATGAAAGCACAAAGGAATATGGCGGATTCTGGCTCAGATTTGCGGCCTATTTAATTGATTCTATTATTGTTGGAATCCCGCTTACCATTCTAAGCATCGTTATTTTTATGATCTTCTTTGGCACTTCTGACGCTTTTAACACGATGATAAGTGACCCATCTTATATGGAAGCAGAAATGACGGATGCAGAAGCTCTTGCATTCATGGGGTCATATTTTGGTGCAATTGGAGTAACTTTTATTGTCAATCTTGTCATCGCTGTTGCCTATTTTGCAGGCCTGCATGCATCCGCATGGCAGGGTACTGTTGGGAAAAAGCTGCTGGGAATAAAAGTGACTGACTTAAACGGTAATCGCATTTCCTTCTGGAGAGCGCTTGGGAGATATTTGGCCATGGCCATCTTGTCTGGAATTTTCCTTATTGGATACATCATTGCTGCCTTTACAGAGAAAAAACAGGCACTGCACGATTTAATTGCCGGCACAGTTGTAGTAAAAAAATAACTCAAAAAGAGCTGTATGGCCTAGCTGCTATACAGCTTTTTGAGGATCAGGACTAAAAAGGATTTATTGATTGCATGCAGAATATATTTTTAGAAAGGGAGGATGAAAATGCAAAAGAAGGACATTATTACTCATTATGAATCTTTTTCAGTGTGGCTTGAGTCTTTAAAAGAGCTTGACCAGAAAACCTGGCTAAAGCCTGTTAAAGAAGGAAAATGGGCGGTTGCCGCAGTAGTTGCCCATCTGTTATTTTGGGATAGATATTCCCTTGAGAAGCGTTTCCCATTTTTTAAAGAGGGTGCGGAGCTTGAGAGCTATCCTGACTTTCAGTATGTGAATGATGCTGCCGCAGAATATGCTCAAAAGCATGCACAACTGGAAATTATTGAAGAACTATTATCAGTCAGAGAAAAATTCCTTCATATACTTGAAGGAATGACTGAAGAAAAACTGGATACAGCATTTACAATAGGCAGCACTGCCTTAACTGTGCGTGATTATTTTGCTGATTTTATAGAACATGACATTCACCATAAAAAGCAAATTATCCAGGCTGCCGGCATCAGGGTTTAATATGCGGTGACAGTCTCACTGTTTTTACATTAAGGAGCTGATGGCATGGAAATAGAGAAAACGGAGCTCAAGAAGCCGGGGAAATTTAATTCCCTGCGCCTGTATATGACCCTGCCGATTGTATCATGGGCACTATATGATTTTGCGAATACCATTTTTTCATCCAATATTAATACGATATTTTTTCCTTTTTACCTGCAGGAAGTAATAGGGGAGAATGAAGTTTTAAATCAGATTGCAAGTACTTTTATATCTTATTCTAATGCATTGGCAAGCTTTTTTCTTGTCCTGTTTTCACCCTTGTTCGGAGTTATGATAGACAGGACAGGAAGAAAAAAGAAATATATAGTGATCTTTACGCTTATTACTGTCATGGCAACGATATTGATGGGTGTTTTTGCATCCAGCCAGATTAGCGGGAAAATATTTGGGCTGCCTGTTTACCTTGCACTTGTTATTATTTGTTTTATTATTGCAAAGTTTTTTTTCCATTCCAGTCTGGTGTTTTACGATGCAATGATTTCAGACATGGGAACAAAGCAGGATATTCCGCTGATATCAGGCTTTGGAGTAGCTGTCGGCTATATTGGAACCCTTGTAGGCCTGACTGTCTATTTATTTGTAGGTGATGACGGTTTTCACGAATCTTTCATACCAACTGCTATTTTATTTCTGGTGTTTTCACTGCCGCTGTTTTTCTTTGTAAAAGATAAGCCCCTACAGGCAAAAGAAAAACAAACATTTTTATCAGGCTATAAGGAAGTTTGGAAGACTTTTAAAGAAATGAAACATTATAAATCAATTTTCACTTTCATGATTGCTTATTTTTTCTTAAATGATGCAATTGCCACCACGATTGCGATGATGGCCGTTTATGCAAAAACAATTGTCGGCTTTACCACTGGCAAATTCATTTTGTTATATCTGGTTTCCACGGTGTCCAGTATAATTGGTTCTTTTGTATTTGGCTATATAACCAAGGCGAAAGGGGCAAATAAAGCGGTTAAGTATGTTGGAATCCTTCTTCTTGTTGCATTGGCAATTGCGGTTGGCGCTGTCAATGAAGCAATGTTCTGGATTGCAGGGAGCATGTTTGGGGTTGCCCTCGGTTCCATGTGGGTAACTACAAGGACGTATATTGTGGAATTAACTCCTGAGAATAAAAGAGGACAGTTTTTTGGTTTGTTTGCATTTTCAGGAAAAGTATCATCCATTATTGGTCCGCTCATTTACGGAAGCATTACACTGATCTTCGCAAGCTACGGAAACATGGCGAGCAGAATGGCTTTAGGCTCATTAATGATTTTGACTATAATCGGACTGTTCGTTCATTCAAAAATTAAAGACGACAGCATTCCTGAATAACCGTACATCTTGTATAGCATTTTAGAAGCAGGCCGCTCCAGGCTTGCTTTTTATTGTTTAAGCATTACAGACTTCTGCTGCAGAATGAGGGCTTATTACAAAAAATATCAAATTTCAATAAGAAATTTTACCCATTCATGGTATATTAATAGAGAAAAAGAATCAAATGGCATGCGCTCTGCTATAGGAGACATAATTTGAAGCACCGATTTAGATATAGGCAGATGAAAAAGGAAGGGCGAAAAAAGTGAATCAGAAAAAAGGCATCTTACTTGAAAGCGGAACGAATGAACTTGAAATTGTTGAATTTTCAATAGGCAGGAATAAATTCGGCATTAATGTGATTAAAGTAAAGGAAATCATAAACCCTGTACAGGTCACTCCTGTCCCTCATTCTCATAGAAATATTGAAGGAATCATTGAACTGAGGGGTGAGGTGCTTCCTGTAGTTGATGTAGCTTCCTCATTGAAAATGGCTCCATCGCAAGCCCCACAGCAGGATAAGTTTATTGTTACAGAGTTTAATCAGCAGAAAATTGTTTTTCATGTTCATAATGTCTCGAAAATTCACCGTATTTCCTGGAACCAAATTGAAAAACCATCTGAAATGTACCAGGGACAGGAAAGCCAGATTATCGGAATCATTAAGCTTGGTGAAGAAATGGTCCTGCTGCTTGATTTTGAAAAAATGGTCACTGAAATTAATCCTGATACAGGGATCAGCATCCAGAAGGTTCAAAAACTTGGAAAGCGTGAAAGATCTGATAAGAACCTGATTATTGCAGAGGATTCTCCACTATTAAGAAAGCTTTTGAACGATACATTAAATGAAGCGGGCTTTTCCCGAGTTGAATTTTTTGAGAACGGTTATGAGGCTTATAAATATCTGCATTCATTAGCAGAATCCGGACGGAATGTCACTGATGAAGTACAGCTCATAATCACTGATATCGAAATGCCTCAAATGGACGGCCATCACCTCACAAAGAAGGTGAAAGATCACCCGATGCTTGCAGAAATCCCGGTAATTATTTTTTCTTCATTGATTACCGAAGATCTTCGCCATAAAGGTCAAATGGTTGGGGCAGATGTACAGGTGAGCAAGCCTGAAATTGCAGAATTAGTGCTATTAATTGATCAGCATGCGTTATAAGGCATAACAAAAAAAGCTGGAGTTTACATTCCGGCTTTTGGTATTTTGATAACTGTCTAGCTCCAGCGCCTACCCCCTCGAGGTCGACGGGGGTGAACAGGCGCTTCCGCTTTTCTTGATTAAAAGTAACTTTCTCCTAATTTCTTAAATACAGGCTTTTGATAGCGCTGTTTTTTTTCATTCGGCGGGCTATTAAGCTCTTTTAGTCCTGTATATGACATTAGCAATTTTTTCGCTGCGTTAAGTGATAAGGAGGACTTAGGATTTCGGACGAAGGAATCCAGCTTGCCCAAATGGGGAAGCTCAGAAAAATCCTCTTTAGAGGGCGGGAGATGGAAAGAATAGTTCCCGCACTTTACAAGAACATCTGATTGCTGCTGGCTATTTTTGGGATTGCCGGAATAGTGCAGGCCTGCTTTTTGGGCTTTACCTTCTTTGATCAGCTTGTGCAGTGCATCGTGCTTTAATTTATACAAAAATTTAGGACTTGGTGCTGTCTTTGCATGGCGGTTAACGGTGAAGATGGCTTGAGAGAGGTTTTCAACCGTTGGCTGCAGATGGGGATATTGTTTCTTATCAGAATTCAATTTCCAATCTCCTTTCATATTTTAAAGGGGTATAAACATATTATACCCCTATTAGTCAATAAAACCAACTTAGGATAGGGCTTATATTAGAAAAGCTTATCCATCCAGCTGCTTTCCGCCTATGGACTGTAAGGATCCTGATTTTTTCCATATAACTATGAGCATGGTGAAGCCTAATAATGTCGTTGCCATACCAGCGCCAATCATAACAAAAGAGACACCCAGCTGTTTGGCAAGAAGAGCTCCGGCTGCAGGTGCTATAAGCATGGAAAAAGTCTGCAGGGACATGGCGGCAGCAGAAACTCTGCCCATCATTTGCTTCGGTGTTTCAGATTGAAGAACATAGCCGTAGGGGACGGATTCTCCCGCCCCTAAAAGGCCTAAAAAACATGCACCGATTATCCAGGCCAATTGTGGTAAATTAAGAAAACCTAAGCCTCCAAGCCCAACAGCTGCTATAAAAATGCCGCTTAATATGGCTGAAGAACTCATTAAATGGATGGGTTTCCGGTTCCACCCTGTCCATTGGCCCAGCAATAGTGAACCCGCAACACTTCCTGCTCCCACTGCACTTATCAGCAATCCAAAATTCCCCTCATTGAATCCTATCTGCTTTGCAATAAAAACAAATAACCCATCATAAAGGAAAATAATGAAAAACGCTGCAGAAGAAAGAATAATCGAGATCTTTAAAAGGGGAGTATGAAAAATATGTTTGATGCCTTCAGAGAAATCTTTCCAAAATTCCCCTTTGCCTGTTTGGTCGCCAGCCATTTTTTTATCTGACTCCTCAAAGGACTTTAAGCTGGGAAGAAACAGCAGAAAAATTACAGCTATAAAGAACCCTGCTGCTTCGAACAGAAATGGACTTTTTGGTCCAAAAACAGCTATAATCCCTCCTCCTAATGCGGGCCCCGCAATTTTCATTGTGTTGACTGAAAGCTGGCTAAGAGTTACTGCTTCAGGCAGCATGCTTTCAGGTACAATCATACGGATGGCACTCTGCCTTGCAGGATCATAAAGTGCTGATACGGTTCCTTTTAAAAACACAAATAATAGCAGAATGTATAGGTTAGGAGAGTAAAATAAACCTGCTACAAAGACTATTCTTAAAAGGAGGCAAACAATCATAACTGCTTTCTTGGGCATTCTGTCCACAAACACACTTGCAAATGGGCCAATGATGACCCAGGGAAGACCGAGAACTATAATGACAGAGGCAATTGCCGTTTCATCCAGACCCCAGTGATAAGCGACAATAACCTGCAAAGCAATTAAATCCAGCCAGTTCCCCAAGTCTGAAAATAACTGGGCGCCAAAAAGTGCGCGAAAGGATTTTAGCTTGAGCGGTTTAAAAATACCTGGTTTCGCTGTCAATTCCCTTCATCCCTTCCGATGGCCATCCTTCTCCTGTTCAGAAGCTTTTCAGTATTGCCATGAGGATCCTGGCCATCTGGTAAATTATCTTTTTGCAGCGCTTCGATTGATTCATCGATCCATTTTATTTCTGTTTCCAGCTTCATTTCTGCATATCGGATCGAGAGGGTGCCAAGCTTGCTGACATAGGAATAACCATTTCTCGGCCACTCCTTTACGAATTTAAGAATATCTGAAGCTTCTTCTTTTCTTTTTAATAAGTGGCTGATTAACACTTCATTATCCATATCTTCATGCCAGGTTGACATTTTCATTAGCAGTTCATCTTTAATCACGGGGAAAGAAGGAGGTGTCTTCAACCAATTTTCAAACTCCTTCCAGCCTTTAGCAGTAAGCTCATACATTTTTTTCTTTCTTCCTTCATCTTCCTGTTCGATTGCATAGATAAATCCTTCTGCCTCAAGCTTTTTTAATTTTGGGTATATGCTCCCATAGCTCATTCCCCAGTAAAGACCAGCAGCTTTGTGTTCAAATTCTGATTTAATTGTATATCCTGTGCTGGGCCAAAAGCTTAATACCGCAAGGATGGTATGTTCTATAGACAAGATTGCAACTCCTTTCAATGTATCAACACGATATATTACTTTGATATATCAATATGATATGTTGTGTTAATAATAAAATCAACAAAAAATAAAAAACTTTCGCAATTTTTTAGCGAAAGTTTTGTTAAGGGACGATAATCTCTATGGTTGTATTATTACCCTTGTGCCATTTGGTACTATGCGTGACAATTGGAGGACATCCTGGTTATACATTCGTATACAGCCTTTGGAAACAGATTGGCCAATTGAGGAAGGGTTATTGGTTCCGTGGATTCCGTAGCCGTACTTTGACAGGGAAAGCCACATGACCCCATATGGACCGCCGGGGTCTGGTTCTCTGTTCACAATTACAAACTCTCCAATTGGGGTCTGCGTCAGCATTTTTCCCACCGCAATGGGATAGACTTTTTGTACAGCACCGTTAGATAAAAGTGTTAAGCTTTTTTTGCCTCTTGAAACTATGATTGTATATGGTATGGAATCCGGTTCAGGCAGTCCTGGTATTATTATTCGCTGGCCGGGATAAATCAGTCCGGGATTTACAATGGCAGGGTTTGCCGCCAAAAGCTCGCTTAATGGGCGGCGGTAATTTTGGGCAATGACAGACATTGTTTCACCGGGCTTTACAATATGGTAAATAGCAGCCACCTCTTTCTGAAAAGGTTTATTTAAATATATGCCTGAGAAAATCATCTTGTAACTTATTGCTTAAATAATGTCCTGAATGCAGCAAAAAAGGGAAAGCTGCAATGATTTGCTTTCCCTTACTTGCCGCTGTCGGATTGAAGGGTAAACACCGTCAGTTCCGGTTTGGATAAAAAGCGGAAGGGCAGACGGGTTGTCCCAAGCCCTCTGTTTACATAAAGAGTTAATGGATTTTGACTGCCAATTTCATAGAAACCTTCATAGTATCTTTCAGCATGTGGAGGTTTAACTAAGGCTCCAAAGAACGGCAGTTTAATTTGGCCGCCATGACTATGACCGCTCAACTGCAGATTTATGCTGAAGGCTGAGGCTGCATCTGCTAAATCCGGTGCGTGGGATAATAAAATATTATATGATCCACCGTTCATATTTTCGCTGGCAAGCTTTATGTCCGGCCTTCCGAGCATGGCATCGTCAATGCCTATAATCCCGATGCTGCTTCCGGAAAACTCGAGTTTGCGATTTTCATTCAGTAAAAGAATAAAGCCGGATTCTTCCATAATGGACTTATAGATATCTGAACCATAGCCCCCGTGGTCATGATTCCCATAAATAGCAAACCTGCCGAGAGGTGCTTGAATTTTTTTCAGGAGCGGTGCTATTTGGTCTGCTTTTTGATATTTATTGGGTTCATCCATCAGGTCACCTGTAAAGAAAACAATATCTGGCTTCAGGCTGTTTATCTTTTCAATCAATTCTTCCAGCTGTTTCAGGTCATAATGAAAGCCTAGATGGGTGTCGCTGAATTGGATGATTTTTTTATTATCGAACGCTTGAGGAATTGCGCTGTCAGAGATTTTGTAGTTTGTGATTTCCAGGAGCCGGGGCTCAATATCCCGTGCATAATAATAGCCGCCTGCACTAATACCAAACATAGCAGCAAAAAAGCCGAGAGCTCTTTTTAAAAAAGATCTTCTGGACACTTTTTTCGCCATTGGGCATACCAACCTATCTATATAAATTTTTCTGGAGTCTGCATGAGAAGAGAGTTATAACCTTTTCATACAGTATCTTTAATACTATCAAACTATCCTATTAAAAAGAAGAATTAACTATGCTTGTTTTTATCCTTCATTTTCATTTAAATAAAGGGCTGTTTTCGCAAGGTTTGCTGCTTTTCTGTATCTTATTTACTGAGTTGATTGGAGAGGAAGGTGCGAAATCCTCGAGGAGCTTATTCAACGTCCAGCGGGAGTAGCTGGCAGGCTGGAGCGGAAATCAACGGACAACATTGAAAGATGAAAACCAACAATATATACGAAAAGAGCCAAATTAATTTAATTTATAAATAATAGTTCGAAAATTCTCTATTTAATGGTAAAATGTAAATGAATGATCATTCATTTTTTGAGAGGGGAATTAGAATGAAGAATAAAACAGTCATTGTTACCGGCGGTTCCAGCGGCATGGGGAAGTATATGGCAAAGAGGTTTGCTGAAGCCGGAGCCAATGTGGTGATAACAGGAAGAAACCCGGAACGCCTGGAGGCAGCAAAAGCTGAAATTGAGACAGCCAATGGACAAGTTTTAACCATTCAAATGGATGTCCGTGAGATTGAACATGTTAAACATATGCTAAATGAAACACTGAGTACATTTGGGCAAGTTGATTTTCTCGTTAATAATGCTGCAGGAAATTTTATTTGCCCTGCAGAGCAGCTGAGTGCAAATGGATGGAATTCTGTTATTAATATTGTCCTGAATGGAACCTTTTATTGTTCAAGCGAAGTCGGTAAATACTGGATTGAAAAGGGGATTAAGGGAAGCATAATCAATATGGTGGCTACATATGCATGGGACGCCGGTGCGGGAGTCATACACTCGGCTGCCGCAAAAGCAGGAGTATTATCCATGACAAGAACATTGGCTGTCGAATGGGGAAGAAAATATGGTATCAGGGTAAATGCCATAGCTCCAGGTCCAATTGAAAGGACAGGGGGGGCTGACAGGCTGTGGGAATCGGAGGAAGCTGCAAGAAGGACACTTCAAAGTGTACCGCTTGGCAGGCTTGGGAAGCCGGAGGAAATTGCAGAATTGGCCTTCTTCCTTTTCTCAGAACATGCAGGTTATATTAATGGGGAGTGCATCACAATGGATGGCGGCCAGTGGCTAAACCAGTTTCCGTTTTAATGTATATAAAAGCCGGCTGAATTGTTTTCAGCCGGCTGGCATATCTATTGATAGCTTACAGCTCTCGACTGCAAAGCCTTCCATGATGAAATAAATCGTTCTTTTGAAACCTTCACCTGTTTTTTTCCTGAAAGGGGGTCGTTTAGGAAAACAAACTGATCATTATACCCGACCAATACGACTGCATGAAGATCTAATGGAGTTTTAATGGTTTTGCCGGAGTGAGTCCAGGATTCCCAGCGGTCAGGAAGCCTATAATCTCCTGTCGTCCAGACGACAGCAGGATATCCTATGGAAACATGCATAAGAACTGCATCAAAATCCCGGCCGGTTAAATTAACGGCTCTTCCTGGCAGGTATTTATTCACCAATTCTTCAATTGGTTTATCGAAAACTGCGTATCCGGCAGTTCTCCCTGTCATATCACCCACAAATCCTTCTTCAGGATTACCCCATTTTAAAATATCACCTTTTGAGCGAATCAGCGGATCATTATCTTTTTTTACTGCATCATACAAATCCATTTTCCCGACTTTGACACCTGCATGCTGCAGAAGCATTGTCAAGCTGGTTACTTCACATCCATACTTCAATTCGGGATTTTGTCTGATTAGTGGAACATCAATAATGACAGATCGTTTTTTAACAGCCGTAGTGGTGTCCATATTTTGGGCTGTTACTTTCTGCTGGTCCTTTTCTGCGTTGACAGGTATTTTAGCAGTCAGCTCTCTTGAAACCATGCCAGTCTCTTGTACAGGACTGGCCGGTTCTGAATGTCCGCAGCCAAGCAAAGGAATAAGAAGGGATATAAATAGGAAGTTCCTCATGAAATACCCTCTTTCTTTTGATGTCCTGATATTAGCTTGTGGAGTATAACACGGCAATATGATGCAAAGCTTTTGCCAAACAAACATGTTTCATCAAGAAGTGGAATTTATATTTTGAATAGTAAAAGTTTTAAGCGAGTATGGTATAATAACTCATTAATCGCAGTTTCACTTTATTTACATAGGGAGGCTAGGACATGGATGCATTGGATATCCTTACAGATTTGGATAATGTATTTCCCTATTTCCAGCCAATATTCAGTGCAGATGAGCATCGTGTCATTGGTTATGAGGTATTAGGCCGATATAAAGGTTCTAATGGGGTTATCAGTCTGGGGCCATTCTTCCAGGATGAGAATATTCCCGAAGAATTCCGGATTGAGGTAGATTATGAAATATTAAAAAAGGCTCTAGGCAAGGCGCAGCATCTTGATAAAGATGTTCTGATTTTTATAAATAGAGATGCTGACTTGCTCATGTATAACGATGGGGAACAATTTTTGAATACCCTCCAGGAATATGAAAAAAAAGGCATAAGCCTTGACCGGATTGTATTGGAAATTACCGAAAGGAATTACAAGGGAGATATTGACCATCTGGACCATCTTTTAAATTACTACAGGACATATGGAATCAAGTTAGCAATAGATAAACTTGGAAATGAAAGCAGTCATCTCGATCGAATCGGACAATTGGCTCCTGACATTTTAAAGGTGGATCTGGAGTCCATGAAATCCAATGCATCTGCTTATAATTTTAATGATATCCTCTATTCCTTATCCATGCTTGCCAGGAAAATTGGAGCTAGCTTGCTTTTTGAAAATATTGAAATGGTTTACCAGCTTCAATATGCATGGAAAAATGGTGGCCGCTACTATCAGGGATATTATTTGCAAAAACCTGCAGAAAATTTTCCGGATAGAGATATACTAAAGGAAAAGTTACGAAACGAATGTCACCGGTTTATTGTGCATGAAAAGAAAAAATTGGAATCGCTGTATCAGGTTACACTTGAGTTCAATGACAAGCTGATTGATTTTGTAAATAAAAATAAAAAGGTTATTGCTTATGAAGAAACCTTGGAGCAGATTGCCCTTCTTTTGGACGGGGCAGCTTTTCGCCTGTATATCTGCGATGAAGACGGATTTCAGAAATCTGCGAATTACTTCAAAAGGGATGGAGGATGGTTAACCCAAAATGAATATCTACATAAAAATTGGAGCTGGCGTCCGTATTTCCTTGAAAATATAATGAAAATGCGAATAAATAAAAAGGGCATCCTCTCTGATTTATATACCGATATTGAGACAGGTGAAACCATAAGGACTTTTTCCTTTCCTCTTAATGCCAGTGATTACTTATTTGTGGATTTATCATATGAATATTTATATGAGCATGATGGGTTACTATAAGATTAAATATTAAGTATAAACATGCTTGGTTTGAGGAAATGTAAGTGTAGAACTTTCCTCAAGGAGAGATTAACCATGAGCATGTATACATTGATCATACTACTGATCGGACTTGGGATACTTGTATATTCCTTAGTTTACACTTTGTTTATTGGAAAAGAAAGAAAGGCAGTAAAGGGTGATATCGATGCAGAACTGCCGGATAATGTTCAAAAGCATGCATATATCAGAAATCCTATTTTTTTGACATATGCCATTTGTTTTGGAATCCTTCTTGTCATGATTACTTATTTTGCACTTACATGGACTTGGTAAAGGCCCTCCACTTGGAGGGTCTTCTTTTGACGTATAGAAATGAAATTGATCAATTTACAATATTTACATCCAAATTAATTATGGGCTTTTCCATCTGCTGCGTTAATTCTTTGTCAATACGGGTAGATTCTTAACAAGAAACGAATTTTTCTGTCAAAACACACGGGAATTTGGGGAACGAAAGCAGGTATCAGGAAATTTATTTGCTGGTAAAATTGAGGGTACAAACTAAGTGATCGATAAAGAAAGGGAGAGTGGAATGTACAAGCATATAACAGGAATTATTATCACAATTGCAGTCATGATCGCAGCGATTCCTTCTCATACTTATGCCGAGAGAGATACTAATAAAGAAGAGGTTTACGAATTCCTGCAGAATGCCTTTCAAGCACAGGTTGAGCTTAGCGGGGAAGAGCGAAGCATGAATGAAGTCGATGAATTGCTTGAGCCATATTTTTCTGAAGAAGCTAAAAATCAGTTTCTGAAAGAAAACCTTGTTTTGGAAAATGGCAAATACTTTACTCTTGGAGGAGATGCAGCGGCATACTACATTCCGTTTTTCACGTATTCGGATAATACAAAAGTTGTGGAAGAAAAAGGGAAAGTCTATGTGTATGAATATTTTCCGGAAAACCATGAAGGACCGGTGGGGTATGACAGCCACTATGAGGGAATTTTGCTGACGGAGCAAGGAGGGAAGATGAAAGTCGTTAAATTCCTGGGTGAAAATATTCCCGGGAAAATAATAAAAAAAGCTGAGGGTGGGCAAAAAACGGCAAAACAAACCTCTTTTAAAACTCCTGAAACAAATTGGCAAAATAAGCCTTCCTATCAATTCGGATTTCTGTTAAATCCATTTGATGTCATGTTTCGGTCAGGAAGCATGCTTTTATCAGATAACCAAGGTATATTAGCTTTGTTTGAACAGCAGGAGCTGAACGGACAGCTGGCAGCCAATTAAAAGAGCTTAAAAGCTTACCGGGCTTTTAAGCTCTTTTTTTATTCCATTCCCAGAACTGATCTAAGTTTTTCCAGGTCAAATCCTCTAATGACGGTATCCCCGATCACCACAGTTGGCGTAGAAAAGGAGCTAAACTGCTTTGTCAGCTCTTTATGTGCAGCGGCATCTTTTTTTATGTCTTTAATTGTATAGGCATATCCATTCTCATTCAAAAACATTTTTGTGATTTCACAGGGCGGACAATCCGGCTGTGTATATATAACAATCTCTTTCAATGTTTGTATCCTCCGTGTCTTTTGTTACTCTATCATAAAGCAGGATGATCCAGCAGGCAATCAGTTTGCCTTATGCAGGTAATCAATCAATCCCATCGAACAGACAGCTATGTCTACAGAAAGAACCTCGTATACAGGATGGTCAGATGGAATGCCTTTATCATTAAGATATGTTTTAACTTTCTCTTTGAGGATGGCTTGTGCTGCCTGTGACTGCTGATCAATTGAGCCCCCGCCGGAAAAGGCAATTTCCCCTGCGTTCATGAAAATCTTAAGCCAATCCTTTATTTGCCTGTAGACTTCTTTAGGGGTTGAACTCATGCCGTAATGGCCAAAGAAAATGAGTTCAAGGTCCATTTTTTCGTACATGTCAATGGATTCGAGCATTTTGCCTGGACTGAATTGGTTTGGTGAAGTTGAGGGCAGATACAATTCAATCCCGAGCTCTTTCAACTGCGGATAAAATACACCAGCTGTATCTCCCGTAAACATCCCATTTAAGGCAGGGTGAAAGATACTGAAGTGGTGATTGGCGTGTCCGGGCGAATTATAAAATTTTAGGGTGCAATCTGGACTTATTTCAAGTTCTTCTTCATGTTCTTTAGTGATAATCTTATCCTCTGGAACAGGCAATATTGGATTAAACAGTCCATCGAATTGATCACCATAAACTGCTTTTGCACCGGTAATTAAGCGTGAAGGGTCTGCTAGGTGCCTTGCACCCTTCGGGTGGACTATTACCTTTGCGTTTGGACAGTGAGTTAATAATAACCCTGTGCCGCCCGCATGATCAAGATGAATATGTGTCACGATGATATAATCAACTTCCTCCGGTGTAAAGTGAAGCTGGTTCAGTCCTTCCAAAATGTAGGGGATAGAGGGGCTGGCCGAGGTTTCAATCAAAGTCAGCTTTTGTTCTGTTAAGACATATGTACCGGTACGTTTTTCCATTGATAGGTCAAAATCATCAATTAAATATAGGTTTTCCGCTAATTTTTCAGGTTTTGCCAAAAAAAATCACGTCCTTTATAAAGCTTTTGCTTGTACAAACACCTGACAATATTTTATTCTGTTAATATTGGTATGTAAAGCATTCAGCTTGAATATTCTGAATTTATTTCTTAAGGATAGAAACATGCCAAAAGAGAAACCTAAATGTTAATTATGGGTTTTGTTTTGGAAAGGAGAGAGAGCATGTCACAGCTTCAAGGTATATTAACTCGCTTAAAGAGCTTACAGGAACAAGCAACAGGCGGAGAGCCAATGCAACGATTTTTTGAGGTGAATGGTGAAAGAAAATGCCAGGTAACTTTTCATCCGAAAAATGAAACATTTGAACTGGAAGTATATAACGATAAAGAAAAGCCAAAAAGATATCAATTCGACAACATTGATATGATCACAATCGAAATTTTCGATTTGATTCAATAATTCACCACATACATAAGGGGCCTTTTGGCCCCTTTTCTTATATGTGCTTTAATAATAAACCAATTGCCAGAGGTGTGAAATGTATTACCTGCTCATGATTATGCTGTTTTTTACTGTTCTTCTTTTGCTTGCAGATTTAATTAATACAAAAAGAGAAGTAATACGGATCAGGAAAACTCTTGAAGAAATGAAAGAAATATTAAAAAACAATAAGACTTGAAAAAATAGGCATTGAGAATAATAAGCAGTATATGATCCTTTAAGTTGAGGTGAAGCAGAATGATGCCAACTGTAACATGTCCGAGCTGCAGGGCAGAAAAAGAAATTGATGCCGTACTAACTGCACAATCCAATCAAAATGTTATTTTTCATTGTCCTGACTGCGGCTATGAAGTTAAAGACATTCAAACCAGTAAAGGATAATAGGCGCAAAATGCCGGAGACTGTGATAAAATGGTTAAGAAGCATAACTAATTTTTGAGGAGTTTTCGGTGATGATCAGTCTTCATAGCGAGGAATTTTTAGAATTTAACATTAGTGATTTCATGATTCCTTCTGAACGGGTAGCACATGTGCAGGTTGGCAATAACCTGGAGCATGCCCTCTTAGTACTAACGAAAAGCGGATACACAGCTATTCCTGTACTGGACCCTCAATATAAGCTGCAGGGCTTAATTAGCACACCCATTATTATGGATTCCATTCTTGGTCTTGAGCGGATTGAGTTTGAGCAGCTGGAGAAAAAAAGGGTTGAAGAGGCTATGAACGCAAATATTCCAAGGCTTGATGTTGAATCTTCTATACAGCAATCCATCGCGCTATTAGTTGACCATCCATTTGTTTGTGTTGAAAACAAGGAAGGCTACTTTGAGGGAATACTTACCCGCAGAACAGTATTGGATCAACTAAATAAACATATCAGACGATTAAATAAACAATAAAAATCAGCTCCCCCCAGTGGGAGCTTGCTTTATTTTCAATTGAGTATTCGAGTATTCAGGCGGGTTTATAGCCGTTATTTTCGGGTTTATTCATGGAGGGGAAATACTTGAGTCAAACTTTACATAAAAAAATGCCTCAAGGAAAGAGGAAAGTGACCAAAAAGCCTTTTGTGCTGGCTTCAGTAATGCTTGCCATGTTTATGGGGGCCATTGAGGCAACCATAGTGTCAACTGCGATGCCTGCCATTGTTGGGGATTTAGGCGGATTTGCTTTATATAGCTGGGTATTTTCAGCATATCTGTTAATGAATGCTGTGACTGTTTTGATTTACGGCAAGCTTTCAGACTTATTTGGACGGAAACCCGTTTTAACGTTCGGGATTATCATTTTCTTAATTGGTTCCATATTATGCGGTTTTGCGCAATCGATGACTGCACTGATCATTTTCAGGTTAATCCAGGGCTTTGGTGCCGGAGCCGTAATGCCGATTGCAACAACCATTGTCGGGGATATTTATACTAAAGAGGAAAGGGCACAGGTGCAGGGTTATTTATCAAGCGTATGGGGAATTTCAGCTATCATGGGCCCGGCAATAGGCGGACTGCTGGTTGAATTCGTCAGCTGGCGATATGTTTTTTGGGTAAACATTCCGCTTGGCATCATGGCTATTGCAGGCTTATGGCTTTTCCTCCATGAGAATGTGGAAAGGAAAAAACACGAGATCGATTATGCAGGAGTTGTGCTATTAACTGTTTCCATTTCATCTCTCATGTTTGTGCTTGTGGAGGGAGGTACCAATTGGGCATGGAATTCCATTGAAGCCATCAGCCTTTTAGCGGTCAGTTTAATTGCCTTTATTTTATTTATCCTGCAGGAACAAAAAGCTGCAGAGCCAATGATGCCCTTTAATATATGGAAGGAGAAGCCAATATTAATCGCTAATTTGGCTTCCTTAACAACCGGTGTCATGCTTATAGGGATTTCCAGTTTTCTGCCTGCATTTGTACAGGGTGTCATGGAAAGATCTCCGATAGTAGCCGGCTTTACACTTACCACGATGTCGATTGGATGGCCGATTGCTTCTGCAGCGGCAGGCAAGCTGCTTTTAAAAATTGGTTTTAGAAGTACATCTGTCATAGGCGGAGTGTTTTTGATAGCGGGGAGTATTATGTTTGTTACCCTCACTCCTGAAGCGGGACCCGTATGGGCTGCAGCGGGGAGCTTTCTGGTGGGGGCAGGCATGGGCTTGACCACTACAGCTTTTATTGTATCCATTCAGAGTACAGTGGAGTGGAATCAAAGGGGCATTGCCACTGCTGCCAATATGTTTATGAGAAATCTGGGCAACACCATTGGAGCAGCCTTGCTGGGCGGAATTTTGAACAGTCAGATCAAATCATATATACAGAAGAATGGTGAAGGCATAGACGCCAGCTTGTCGTTAGATTCAGCAAATGTATTATTAAATGAAGATGCGAGAAACAGCATGGATGCGGGAATAAAGGAAATTCTGCAAAATGGCCTTACCGTTTCGCTTCATTCGGTTTATTATGCAGTGCTGTTATTTGCAGTGATAAGCTTCTTATTGGTCATTGCACTGCCGAAGCATGAAAAGGAAATCGCCGATTAGGCGCCTGTAAATCTCTGCATTTATCGTGCAGAGATTTTTTATGTTACACTTCTGGAACTTTATCTCCCAAACCATTATCGATGATAAAGAAATTCAAAAGTAATTAAGATATACTATAAGAAAAAGTTATGAAGGGAAGATGTTTATGTCTTCACTAACAGAATTTCATCTATTATCGGTACTGGCACAGGAAATGAATATGAGAAAAGCGGCTGAGCGTTTATTTGTATCGCAGCCGGCGCTTTCACAGCGCCTTGTGAATATTGAAAAGGAATGGGGCAACAAGCTATTCCTCCGCTCCCAAAAGGGATTGTCTCTGACACCGGCTGGAGAAATTGTTATTCAATTTGTAAATGAAGTTCTGGCCAAGGAAGAAAAAGTGAGGGAGTCAATTACTGCCCTTAATTCGGAGGTTCATGGAACTTTAAAAATTGCAGTTGCTTCAATTGTTGGACAGAATTGGCTGCCGCAGGTTCTTAAAAAGTTTGTCAGCCGCTATCCCCAGGCAAAAATATCTCTGATTACCGGCTGGAGCAGTGAAATATTAAAATCTCTTTATGATGATCAGGTTCATATTGGAATTATCAGAGGAACTCCGGATTGGAAGGGGATTAAAATCCCTTTATTTAAGGACAGTCTTTATCTGGTTGATACAGAAATTACAAGGCCGGAGCAGGTTCTTGAAACAGATCGGCCATTTATTCAGTTTAAGAGTGATTCAAACTATTATCAGGAAATTCAGGACTGGTGGCTGCGGCAGTTCAAAACTTCTCCAAAAAGAACAATAGTAGTTGACCAAATTGAAACATGCAAGCAAATGACTTTCAATGGAATAGGGTACGCCATTCTCCCGGCCATTACGCTGAATGGTGCAGAGAAAAATATTTTTAAGATCCCGCTGCTTGACGAGAATAATTTGCCGATTAAGCGTGATACGTGGCTTCTGGGATACGAATCGGCCTTTCAGCTCAAGCAGGTGCAGGCATTTGTTGAGTTGATAAAGGAGCACATTGAAGAAGAAAGACAGTGAAACCCCATTTTTTCTTCCGTCATTTTTTTTTCTTGTTTTCAGCGCTTTTGTTTGTTAAAGTAATTCTAGTTGCAATGTTATACATAGAGGAGGATTTTTATTATGAAAATGATGGATGCCAATGAGATTATTTCTTTTATCCAGAACAGCACAAAATCCACACCTGTAAAGGTTTATATTAAAGGTGATTTAGAGGGAATCGACTTCGGAGCTTCAGCTAAGTCCTTTGTAAATGGCAGTACCGGAGTAGTGTTTGGTGAATGGTCTGAAATTAGCCAGGCTATTGAAGCAAACCAGTCAAAAATTGAAGATTATGTAATTGAGAATGACCGCAGAAACTCTGCGATTCCATTGCTTGATATGAAAAATATTAAAGCGCGCATTGAGCCGGGTGCCATCATCCGTGACCAAGTAGAAATCGGGGATAACGCTGTAATCATGATGGGTGCCTCCATAAATATCGGATCCGTGATCGGTGAAGGCACAATGATCGATATGAATGTTGTACTTGGCGGAAGAGCTACAGTCGGCAAGAATTGCCATATTGGAGCAGGAACTGTATTAGCAGGCGTTATTGAGCCTCCTTCAGCAAAACCTGTTGTTGTAGAAGATGATGTAGTAATCGGAGCCAATGCAGTGGTTCTCGAAGGTGTAACTGTTGGCAAGGGTGCTGTAGTTGCTGCGGGTGCCATTGTCATTGACGATGTACCCCCATATACAGTGGTGGCAGGCACACCAGCTCGTGTGATTAAAGAGATTGATGAAAAGACTAAGTCTAAGACTGAAATTAAGCAGGAACTTCGCCAATTATAATAGTTTAAAAAGCGTGGATCTCGATCCGCGCTTTTTCTAAAGGGATAATTCATGATTGCTATTTGTGTGAAGGAATATATAGGGGCATTTTTAAAAAGGGGGAAGATAGTTTGGTCACAAACAATCCATTCGTTTCATTACGGCGGGAGCTGCATAAAATACCGGAGTTAGGGTTCCGTGAATTTAAAACACAGCAGTTTCTATTAGATTACCTGTATTCTCTCCCTCAGGACAATTTGGAAATAAAAACTTGGAAAACGGGTATTTTTGTGAAAATCAGCGGCAGGAACCCATCCAGGATGATTGGGTATCGTGCTGATATAGACGGCCTTCCGATTGTAGAGGAGACAGGTCTGCCGTTCAAATCCGAGCATAGTGAACAAATGCATGCCTGCGGGCATGATTTTCATATGTCTATTGCACTTGGCCTAATAACAAAATTCATAGAAGAACGCATTAACGATGATTTATTGTTTATATTTCAGCCAGCTGAAGAAGGGCCTGGCGGAGCAGAACCTATGCTTAAATCTGAAATAATGAAGGAATGGAAACCGGATATGATATTGGCCCTCCATATTGCTCCGGAATATCCTGTCGGAACCATCGCATTGAGGGAAGGCTTGCTTTTTGCAAATACGTCGGAGCTATTTATTGATTTAAAAGGAAAAGGGGGACATGCCGCATATCCGCATAATACCAATGATATGGTCGTGGCAGCATGTGCCCTGGTCAGCCAGCTTCAGTCCATCATTTCGAGGAACGTTGACCCCCTTGACAGCGCAGTCGTTACAATTGGAAAAATAACAGGTGGCACTGTTCAAAACATCATAGCTGAAAAAGCAAGGCTTGAAGGTACCATTCGCACTCTGTCTCCAGAATCAATGAAGAAGGTGAAAAGCAGAATTCAGGCACTTGTTAAAGGTATTGAAGTTGGGTTTGAATGTGAAGCTTCAATTAACTACGGAAGCATGTATCATCAGGTTTACAATGAGGAAACCTTAGCAAGGGAATTCATGGATTTTGCACGCACCAATACAGACATAAAAGTGGTTGAATGCCGTGAAGCCATGACAGGTGAGGACTTCGGCTATATGCTTGAAGAAATTCCGGGCTTCATGTTTTGGCTTGGAGTCGACTCAGAATATGGACTTCATCATGCCAGACTTAATCCGAATGAAAATGCAATCGAAACTGCAATTGAATTGATTGCAGCATATTTAAAATATAAAGGCTAAAGCATATATAACTATAATAAAGCTGATTTCATAAACCCTTTTAGGATCTGCGAAATCAGCTTTTTTGCTTTCTCTTTATCGCAGTCTAACGGGCAGTAAGACCCCCATTACAAGATTCAGAGGAGCCAATGGGGGATAAGTGGGGGTCAAACTGCCCGTAAAGGCCCGATTGGTTCAACTAACAATCAGTGGGGATAAAGAAAATCCCCACTGATTGATGTTTCACTTTATCCGGCAGCACTATCTGTTCCTGCCTGTTTTTGAATCAGCACCTGATGGGGGAATGGAATTTCAATACCGCTGGCATCCAAAGCTTCCTTCAGCGCTTTTCTAAGCTGCCGTTCAACAGCCCACTGTTCCATGTTTTCAGTCTTGGCAATGATTCTTAGTACAACATCAGATGAACCTAATGTTTGGACACCAATGACATTCGGGCCCTCAACAATCGCCTGGTTTTCCTGAGCGATCCTGTCGCATGCTTCCTGAAGGACTGTGATAGCTTCATCAATATTGTCATCATAAGAAATTCCTATATCCACCAGTGCACGCATGTTTCCGCGTGAATGGTTGCTCAGACTGGTAATCTCCCGGTTCGGCAGGTAATGCAAAGTTCCGTCAAATCCTCGGATTTGAGTGGTTTTTAATCCAATCTGCTCCACTATTCCTGAGTAATTTCCAGTTGTTACATAATCACCTACGTCAATTTGCCTCTCCAGCAAGATAAAAAATCCTGTTACTACATCGCTGACAAGACCCTGTGCTCCAAAGCCGACTGCTAAACCGATTACCCCTGCACCGGCAAGAATGGCAGTTGCCTTTATTCCAAAAATTTGCAGAATCGTAACAGCGAAAATAAAAATAAGAACATAGGAGAATATGTTTTCAGCAAGACTTAGAAGTGTTTTCGACCTTCCGGGGGATATTCTTTCCTTTTTCGCAATCCCCTCAAAGCTTTTTTGGATGATTTTGTTCCCAGCTGATTTAACAATCACAAATGCAAAGTAGATAGCAGCAATTTTTAATAGAAGAAGGCCGGCATCAATCAGCAGGGCTTCCCAATTTAATTGTGAAAAATTTAGATATTCCATCTTCCACTGTCCTTTCATTAGTATTAAAGTCATCATTCTATCGTAACAGTGTTTTAGATGCAAACCTTAGCCTTCCAGCAGATTCATAATTTAGAGAACAACTGAGTCCTGATTATAAGTATGAATTTAAAAAAAGTGCTAAATCAACCAAAAAGGGGTGGAAAAATACTTCGAAACTCGATATATTTAATATTACGTTCTAACTTTTCTAATTTTTCCGCAAATTAAAAGGGGGAATGCAGATGGAAACATTTAAAAAGTTAAAGCAATATTATTGGCCATTAAACATTACTTTATTTGGTCCATATTTTTTCTGTTTATTGTGACAGCGATAACGGTTGTATATCCAATGATCCTGCAGGTGACCATTGATGAAGTTATCATAGGAGGGAATTATGGGTGGATCCCTTATTTGGCTTTAGGCTTTATTGCCATAATGGCCGTGAAGGGGGCGGCGACTTATATCCATCAGTACACTGGTGATTTATTTGGAATCACATCGGTCTATAAGCTTAGAAATGTACTATATGAAAAACTGCAGTTCCTGCCTTTCAGGTATTATGATAATGCAAAAACAGGAGATTTAATGTCCCGGCTTACTGCAGATGTTGAAGGATTCCGGTTCTTTCTTTCATTCGGATTTTCTGAACTCATTCGTTTTTGTTTATTGATCCTCATCAGTATGTCGGTCATGTTTTATTATTCTGTTCCGCTTGCTATTGTCACACTTATTACCCTGCCTTTTCTTGCAGTAGTAACCTTTAAATTCGACAAGGCTGTACATCCGGCTTTCCGTGGCATCCGGAAATCATTCGGGCGTCTGAATACAAAGGTTCAGGAGAATATAAGCGGGATTAATACTGTGAAGTCATTATCACGGGAAGACTTTGAGATTAATAAATTCAACGGCTCTAACAGCGATTACAGAGATAAATATCTCTTTACATCGGATATTTGGGCCAAATACTTCCCGTTAATGGAATTTCTCGGTAATTTAAGTGTCGTACTGCTTCTGGCTTACGGCGGTTATCTTGTTATGGCCGGCAGTCTGAATCCAGGGGAACTTGTCGCCTTTTACAGCCTTGTCTGGTATATTATGTGGCCAATTATGAACTTAGGCTTTATTGTTAACCTATTTTCACAGTCAAAAGCATCCGGAGAGCGGCTCATTGAGATTCTTGAAGCAGATAATGAGATTGAGGATACCGATTCATGTGTTAATACAGAGCGTTTGCAGGGAGATGTGGAATTCCGCAATGTTACCCTGAAATATACGAAGGATGACAATGATGCTTTATCAAATATCTCTTTTCATGCTGAGCCGGGAAAGGTAATTGGGTTAATCGGCTCTACGGGGTCAGGTAAAACGAGCTTAACACAGCTTATGACAAGATTTTATGAGCCGGTTGAAGGTAATGTGATGATTGATGGGATAAATGTGCAGGATTACTCTCTTCAGTCTCTGAGAAGCAACATCAGTTTTGTTCTTCAGGAATCTTTCTTGTTTTCTTCTTCGATTAAGGCAAATATTGCATTTGGGAAGCCTGACTCAACAATGGAGGAAATCATTGAAGCTGCCAAACGTGCACAGGCTCATGAATTTATCATGGAGCTTCCTGATCAATACGATACCGTTCTTGGCGAGAGGGGCATGGGGCTTTCAGGCGGCCAGAAGCAAAGAATAGCGATAGCAAGGGCTATTTGTGCTGATCCAAGCATTTTAGTTCTGGATGATGCAACAAGCGCCGTGGATATGGAAACAGAATTCAGAATACAAAAAGCTTTGAAAGAAGTAATGGCTGATCGAACTACTTTTATCATTGCCCACCGGATTTCTTCCCTTAAGCATGCAGATGAAATACTTGTGCTTGAGAGCGGGAGAGTGGCTGAACGGGGGACACATGAAAAGCTGCTTAAAAATAATGGCCCATATCAGCGGATTTACGATATTCAATATCAGGACCGCGATAAGGTTCTCCAATCAAATGCAGGCTAGGAGGTGCGTCATTGAAAAAAGCTAAAACAGAAAATGACAAAGTGTTAAACAGGTTCCAATATTCTGCTGACGAAGTGATCGAGAAGCCATTTAATTGGAAGCAGATGCTGCGATTATTCAGTTATATGGGGCCGTACAGGAAAAATTTACTCCCGCTCTCTATTATAATGGTATTAATAAATACGGCAGTCAGGCTAATCATTCCAATCATGATTGGTGTGTATACGTTAGATAAGGCATTAATTGAAAAAGACGGCCGGCTGCTTGCCGTCCTGGTTTCATTGATTGGAGCGCTTTACACCATTTCATACGCTGCAAACTACTTCAGGATTAAATGGATGAATAAGCTTGGCCAAAGTGTTATTTATGACCTTCGAAAACATTTATTTACACACGTACAGACACTTTCACATCGTTTTTTTGATCAGCGGTCAGCAGGATCCATACTGGTAAGGATCATGAATGACATTAATTCTCTCCAGGAGCTTTTTACTAATGGAGTCATAAATCTCCTGATGGATTTGATCATGCTGGCAGGGATTTTCATTATTTTATTTACACTAAGTCCGGAACTGACCTTGGCAATAATGGTCATCCTGCCCATCATGTTTTTTATTTCAACCAGTTTGCGGAGAAATATCCGCAGGTCATGGCAAACTGTCCGGTTAAAACAATCCAAATTGAATTCTCATTTAAATGAGAGTATACAGGGAATAAGGATTACCCAATCTTTTACACAGGAAAAAGAGAATATGGCATTCTTTGATGGTGTGAACACAGAGAACTTTGAAAGCTGGAGGGTTGCCTCCCAGAAAAACGCTATGTTCAGACCGCTGGTTGAATTGACCAATGCCCTGGGTACTGCTGTATTGATTTGGTTTGGAGCTCATCTGATTCAGACAGGGTCAATATCGATCGGCGTATTTGTTTCTTTTGCCTTTTATTTAGGGATGTTCTGGGAGCCTATTTCCCGGCTTGGTATGGTTTATAACCAGCTGCTCATGGGGATGGCTTCCTCTGAAAGAATCTTTGAGTTTCTTGATGAGAAGCCAATCGTATCAGAAAGAAACAATGCGGTGAATTTGCAGGAGATAGAAGGTAAGATAGAATTTGAGAATGTCACTTTTTCTTATGATGAAAAAAGAATAGCCCTAAATGAAGTTTCCCTTAAGATAAAAGCAGGGCAAACAGCAGCACTCGTCGGTCATACAGGATCTGGAAAAACAACGATAGCGAATTTAATCAGCCGTTTTTATGATCCCACAGGAGGCACTGTAAAAATAGATGGCTATGATTTAAAGGATGTTTCTTTATCAAGTTTGCGCAAGCAAATCAGTGTTGTGCTGCAGGATACTTTCATATTTTCCGGCACAATCTGCGATAATATCCGTTTTGGCAGGCCTGACGCAACGGATGAGGAGGTAGTGGAAGCAGCCAAAGCTGTCGGTGCACATGGATTCATTGAAAAACTTTCAAAGGGATATGAAACCGAAGTGGAGGAAAGAGGGAATGTTTTATCGGTCGGTGAGAGGCAGCTGCTCTCCTTTGCCCGCGCATTGCTTGCAGACCCGCGTATTCTTATACTTGATGAAGCTACAGCAAGTATTGATACAGAGACAGAGATGAAGATCCAGCAGGCATTAAAGACCCTTTTAAAGGGCAGAACGGCTATCATTATCGCCCATAGGCTATCGACTATTAGGGAATCCGATCAAATCTTCGTGCTCGATCATGGAAATATTTTAGAACAGGGGAATCATGAGGAATTGATGAATGCGAAAGGTGAATATTTCCATTTGGTTAAGGCACAATTTAATATGCTTGAAGCAATTTAATATGCTTGAAGCAATTTAATATGCTTGAAGTAATTTAATGAATAGATTAAAACCTCCAGACGGGGGTTTTACTTCTGTCAGGAAGTAATTCTAATAGCTATTCTGCTGTGTACACTATTATGGTATTATTGTCTATATTGCTAACTTGGCTGGGGGAAGATAGGATGAAGAAAGAATTTGCTGTAATTGGACTTGGACGTTTTGGAGGAAGCATCTGCCATGCTCTTGCTGAAGAAGGTATGGAGGTTATGGCGATTGATGTTAATGAAGACCGTGTGAATGAATTTGCGAGAGTTGCTTCGCACGCAGTAGTTGGCGATACCACTGACGAAACTGTAATCAAGAGTTTGGGAATACGCAATTTTGACCATGTTATTGTAGCGATTGGAGATAATATTCAGGCCTCTATCCTGACTACCTTGATTTTAAAAGAGGTGGGAGTTAATAAGATTACGGTTAAGGCGCAAAATGATTATCACGCTAAGGTATTGAGGAAAATAGGAGCCGATCATGTTGTGCATCCTGAAAGGGATATGGGCAGAAGGATTGCCCATAGTATTGTTTCAAATAATGTACTGGATTATCTGGAACTCTCTGATGAACATAGCATAGTAGAAATCGTGGCTAATGAAAAATTGGCCGGCCACAGCATTATAGATCTGGATATCCGGGCAAAGTACGGAATCAACATTGTTGCAATTAAAAGAAAAAATGAAATTATCGTTTCTCCGCAGGCGAATGAAAAAATACAATTTGACGATATTCTTATTGTTATTGGAGCAGACGTGGACATCAACCGGTTTGAAAAGAAAGTGATGTCTTAATAGGCAAAAGGCTGTATCTCTCTTTTGAGCGATACAGCCTTTTTTTAGTTTATATTTATAGCTCTTGGGATCTTTTAAACTTCCATGATAATCGGCAAAATCATTGGACGGCGCTTTGTTTTTTCATAAAGGAATGGTGCAAGCGTATCAGTAATTTCATTCTTGATTTCTGACCATTGAGTTGTTCTGCGTTCCATAACCTTGCTTAAGTGTTTTGTGATGAGTGCTTGTGCATCATTGATTAAATCTCCGGATTCCCTCATATAAACGAATCCGCGGGAAATTAAGTCAGGTCCTGCAGCAATTTTGAAATCCTTCATATTAATACTCACTACAACAACCACTAAACCTTCTTCAGAAAGAATGCGGCGATCTCGCAAAACAATATTTCCAATGTCACCGATTCCGCTTCCATCAATATAGACAGAACCAGACGGGATTTTTCCGGCTACCTGAGCAGAATCTTCGCTGAGAGCCAGAACTTCACCATTATCCATGATAAAGCAGTTCTCTTCCTCCACTCCGCAATCTACAGCCAATTTGGCATGCATTTTCTGCATTCTGTATTCACCATGAATCGGCATGAAGAATTTGGGCTTTATTAAACGAAGCATTAGTTTCTGTTCTTCCTGGCCGCCATGACCGGATGTGTGAATATCGCTTAATTTACCATAAATGACTTCGGCACCTGCACGGGAAAGTCTGTCAATCGTTCTGCTGACACTGATTGTGTTCCCTGGAATAGGTGAAGAAGAGAATACAACAGTGTCACCAGGAATGATCTGTATCTGGCGATGAGTTCCATTAGCAATTCTAGAAAGGGCCGCCATCGGCTCTCCCTGGCTTCCTGTACAAAGAATGGTCACCTGGTTCGCTGGTAGTCTGTTAATTTGATGTGCATCAATAAACGTATCTTTAGGTGCCTGAATATATCCTAGTTCCTGACCGATATTTATGGCTGCTTCCATACTTCTGCCAAAGACAGCAATTTTTCTGCCATTTGTAACGGCTGCTTCAGTTACCTGCTGAAGACGGTGGATATTAGAAGCGAAGGTGGCAAAGATAATCCGTCCTTCAACCTTGCGGAAGATGTCATGAATGCTGTCGCCAACTCGGCGTTCAGACATGGTGAATTCAGGTATTTCACTGTTTGTACTATCGGAAAGCAGGCAAAGGACGCCTTCTTTACCGATTTCGGCCATTTTCGTCAGGTTGGCAGGCTCTCCTACAGGGGTAAAATCAAATTTGAAGTCCCCGGTATGAACAACTTGTCCTGGCGGTGTTTTGACAACGATTCCATATGAATCAGGAATACTATGAGTTGTCCTGAAGAAAGTCACGGAAGTTTTTCTGAATTTAATGATATCGTCTTCCTTGATTTCATGAAGAGTGGTCTGTCTTAATAGACCGTGTTCTTCAAGTTTATTTCTCAGAAGCCCGAGAGCCAGCTTTCCGCCGTAAACCGGTATGTTGACTTCTCTTAGAAGGTATGGAATTCCTCCAATATGGTCTTCATGTCCGTGGGTAATAAATAATCCCTTTATCTTGTCTTCGTTTTTAACTAAGTAAGTGTAATCAGGAATAACATAATCGATTCCGAGAAGCTCGTCCTCCGGAAATTTGATTCCGGCATCAATCAGGATAATTTCATCCTGGAATTGAACCGCATAAGTGTTCTTTCCGATTTCGCCAAGTCCGCCCAGGGCGAAAACGGCTGTTTGATCATTTTTAACAAATTTCATAAATTACTCAATCTCCAATACTTTAAAGTCTTCACTTTGTTTTTCATAATCCAGGAAATCTCCTTGAACAGATGCTACAAATTCAATATTATAGTTGCGGTCAGCCAGCTTTTTGCGAACGTCTCTTTCAGAATCGCCTTCCACAAAGATCGTTTTTGTTTTTTCCCTAACCGGTACTTCTGTCTTGGACTCCTGATAATATACCTTAAAAATCATTTCTATCTCTCCTTAATCCGATAAAAAACTTTTATCTAATATATAAAAATAATAACATGTATTACATGTTTTTTCCTGCGGGATATGAATATTAATTCTCTTAGATGCTAATACGCTTCCGAATCTATGTAAAAAGTATACTGATAACCAATTTACAATAAGGAAGGAGCCCTTCGCAAGTTTGAAGGGCTCAAATTTGTCAGGCAATAGATTTTTTTCGAAGCATATCATTCCACTGTTTTAAAAGCTTCTTTCTCAGCTTCTTTAACATAGTGGATCAACTCCTTACTTTCTATTTTAAACGATCCTTGTCCAAAGTAAAGACAGCAAGGACGTTTTCACACGTTTTTTGTAATTAATGTGGCTGCTTTTCTTGCTGTCCAGCTCCACCGGGCTGCTTTTTTAGTCTGCGTCCTTCGCGGGCAAGGAGATTCCGCTTTTCTTAATTATATTATATGGTAAAATAACTGAATTTATCGTGGGTAAAAATGGAAATTGCCATTCTTTCTAGCAATGAAATTGACTTTTTCACTTTATGGGTTTAGTGTTTTATTACGATAAAATAGTAATAAAAGCCAGCAGAATACTGCTTGAAAGGAAGATTGTTTTATATGAAAAAGATTGTTTTCTTTGATATAGATGGGACCTTGTTGGATCACGAAAAAAATTTACCGGATAGTACGAAAGAGGCAATTGAAAAGCTGAAAAAGAATGGGACCTTTGTGGCGATTGCTACCGGCCGAGCTCCTTTCATGTATGAGAACTTGCGCAGTGAGCTTGATATTGATTCATTTGTCAGCTTTAACGGACAATATGTCGTATTTGAAAACGAGCCGATATACCGGAATCCTCTAAAAACGGCTGAAATTGAAAAGCTATATCGGCATGCACAGTCAAACGGACATCCATTAGTGTTTATGAATGAGAAAACAATGAAAGCCTCAGTTACCCATCATCCATTTATAGAGGAAAGCATGGGGAGCTTAAAGTTCACGCATCCTGAGGAAGACCGGGAGTTTTACAGCGGCAGGGAATTATATCAATCATTGCTGTTCTGCGAGGAAAAAGATGAGGAAAAGTATATTTCTTCATCTGCATATCCTGACTTTGGCTTTATCAGATGGCATCCATATTCCGTAGATGTATTGCCTGCTGGGGGGTCCAAAGCTGAAGGGATAAAGCAAATGATTAAAAGACTTGGATTTGATTTGAAGGATGTATATGCATTTGGAGATGGGCTGAATGATATAGAGATGCTGAATGCTGTCGGAACGGGGATAGCAATGGGCAACGCGGAAGAAGTGGTTAAGAAGGCAGCAGACCACGTAACATCAGGAGTGGACCAGGAAGGAATCTGGAAGGGACTAAAGGAACTCCAATTAATATAGCAGAGAAAAAGCCTCCGATTTCATAGCTGGAGGCTTTCTTTTGTAATGCTGTGAATGCATCGGCACTCTATCGTTCTACAGCAATGGCATTTTCGATTGGCTCAAAAGGATTTTGTTTGTTTATGTGATCATAAAACATGATTCCGTTTAAATGATCAATCTCGTGCTGGAAGACAATCGCAGGCAACCCTTTTAGCTTGAGTTTTATTTCATTTCCATCCAGGTCAATACCTTTAACAGTCACTTTTGAATATCGGGGCACAAAACCGGGTATGGATTCATCAACGGACAAACAGCCTTCTCCTGCAGCCAGATAAGACCGCTGCACAGAATGGCTGATAATCTTAGGGTTGAAGAATGCATAACTGAACAGCTCGCCGTTATAGGTTACATGGACAGCAATCATCCTCTTGGAAATATTAATTTGAGGAGCGGCTAATCCAATGCCTGCCCTTAATCCATATTTAGCAGCAAGCTCAGGATCCTGGCTGTTTTTTACATATTCCATCATTTCCCTCAGGATTTGTTTTTCCTCTGCAGATGGAGGCATGTTTACTTCCGCGGCAATTTTCCTTAATGTTGGGTGGCCGTCGCGTATAATATCTTGCATGCTCAGCATGATTATCACTCCCGCTATGTAATAAAGAATAAAAAAATGGCTAAATTGTTGGCAAGAAGACCATATGGCAAAGCCAAAGGTTTGCCAGGCATTACGTTAATATTAATATATTCAGTCTATCAGAGCGGCGGAAAAAAGTTAATAAGAGAAGGCGCTTTTGGCACCTTCTCAAGTAATTAAAACTTCCAGCAAGCGCAGCCAACTATGATTAAGAGAATGAATAATACTACAATTAACGCAAAGCCGTTTCCGCAGCCGGCACCCGCTACTGGATAACCGCATCCATAACCGTATCCGCCATATCCGTACATGAAGGATAACCTCCCTAAAGTAAGATTATCGTCCATTTTTTTTGCCTTGCCACATCGGACGATTAATATAGCCTATGTTTTAAATGATGAATGGTGTAGGCCTTTGCCCAAGTCATAAAGGAAAAACGAAGCGAATAAATTTTAAATACACTTCAAAAAAGGACAAACTGTGAACTGTTGTGAAAAGTGTCAAACCAAAGGGCTATTGTCAAACAGGGCGGGTACCTTTATAGTTAAAAATGTTATAAGTAAGGAGGTTTCAACGTGTCAATTTTGAACAAAAGCAGACTGTTGCTTGTTTTTATAATCTTAGCTATCTTCCTCTCAGGCTGTATGAACAAGCCAAAACCAGAGGAAAAAGTGTATGATGTTCTGGAGAATGTAGTTGAAAAAGAAAAGAACTTTGAAAAGCAGCAGGAACCGCTAGTAAGGCTGGAGAAAAGAGAAAAGGAATTATACGATAAAATTATCAACCTGGGAATGAAGGATTTTGAGGAAATTAAGAAGCTGTCTGACGAGGCTTCCTCGATTGTGGACCAGCGGAAAAATCATATGGAGAAAGAGCAGAAAAGCATACAGGCATCAAAAAAGGAATTTGAATCATTATCTCCGATCATAGAGGAAATAGAGAGTCAAAAACTGAGAGATAAAGCTAAAAAACTGCACGAAATAATGATGGGCAGATATAAAATACATGACACTCTTTATGAGGACTATTCAAAAGCGCTTAAACTGGATAAAGAGCTGTACGCAATGTTTAAAAAGGAAGACCTTACTCTCGAACAGCTTGAAACTCAAATTAGTGAAATAAATGAAATGTATGAAAAGATTCTGTCTTCAAATAAGCATTTCAATGAAAAAACAAAAGAGTATAATGAAGCAAAACTTGATTTTTATAGAGAAGCAGGGCTCGAAATAAATACAAAAGAATAATATTAATGCCGGCATGTAAATGCGCGGCATTTTTTGTTTTTTGTTTATTAATGCGTATGGAGACATCTGATCATTATGAATCCGCTTACTTAAATGTATGCAGACGTTTTTATTTCAAAATAATGACAGGTGAAATTTCTTTACTATAACACATGAAAATATAATAGTTTTTTATAATACAGATCAGGTGCAGACGTTAATACAGTTCTGGAATTTGATAAAAAATATAGAAAGTATGATAACTGTGAAAAACAAAAAGCAAGGTAATTGACGAAGGTCCTGAAGGTGTATTAAACTAAATCTCGTAAGTATTTCTGTATCAATTTTGTTGCAAAATAAACTAATACAGAATATGATAGTTAAAGATGAACAGAAAGACGTTTTTTTAGAAGTGATCTGTGGAACACTAGTTACAAGTATGCATATGGCAGAAAAGAACGTTCTGCTATTTAGAGATGCTAATAAAAACATGCCTGAAAAAGTACTTTTTTGCTTTTTGAAAGAGTATCTAATATGGCTTCGTTTTGGGTAACCTAAATTTTGTGTATAAAAACTCTTAATTAACGTCTTTTTATGAAAGGAAAGGGTGACTGATATGGCTTCTAAAACAAAGAAGGCACAATTCGATGCGAAAAAACAGCTCGAAACAGTTGAAGAACAGTTCCAAACTCTACAAATTTTAAATGAAGAAGGCAAGGTTGTTAATGATTCAGCAATGCCTGACTTAAGCGATGAACAGCTTCAGGAATTAATGCGCCGCATGGTTTATACCCGTATTCTTGATCAGCGTTCTATTTCACTTAACAGACAAGGCCGTTTGGGCTTCTATGCTCCTACTGCCGGACAGGAAGCTTCTCAGCTTGCATCTCATTTTGCACTGGAGAAGGAAGATTTCATTCTTCCAGGTTATCGTGATGTGCCTCAAATCATTTGGCACGGCCTTCCGTTATACCAGGCTTTCCTATGGTCCCGCGGGCACTTCGAAGGCGGAAATATTCCTGAAGGTGTAAATGTTATTTCACCTCAGATTATCATTGGAGCACAATATATTCAGACTGCAGGGGTTGCCCTTGGCATGAAAAAGCGCGGCGAAAAGAAAGTTGCCATCACTTATACTGGCGACGGCGGTGCTTCACAAGGTGACTTCTATGAAGGCATCAACTTTGCAGGAGCATTCAAAGCACCTGCTATCTTTATTGTTCAAAATAACCGTTTTGCAATCTCTACTCCTGTTGAAAAACAATCAGCAGCTAAAACAATTGCACAAAAGGCAGTGGCGGCCGGTATTCCAGGAATTCAGGTTGATGGCATGGATCCGCTTGCTGTATATGCAGCTGTTCGCGAAGCTCGTGAACGTGCATTGAATGGTGAAGGTCCTACATTAATCGAAACATTAACTTATCGTTACGGACCGCACACAATGGCCGGTGACGATCCAACACGCTACCGTACTTCTGACCTTGATAATGAATGGGAAAAGAAAGATCCTCTTGTTCGTTTCCGCAAGTTCCTTGAAGATAAGGGAATCTGGAATGAAGATATGGAAAACGAAGTAATTGAACAAGCAAAAGAAGATATTAAAGAAGCTATTAAAAAGGCTGACGATACACCTAAGCAAAAGGTTACTGATCTTATGAACATCATGTATGAAGAAATGCCTTACAACCTAAAAGAACAGTATGAACTATACAAAGAAAAGGAGTCGAAGTAAGCCATGGCGCAAATGACAATGATTCAGGCAATTACTGATGCTCTTCGCACAGAATTGCGCAACGATCCGAATGTATTGGTATTCGGTGAAGATGTGGGCGTTAACGGCGGCGTTTTCCGTGCTACCGAAGGCCTTCAAAAAGAATTTGGCGAAGAGCGTGTATTTGATACACCGCTGGCTGAATCCGGAATCGGCGGTCTGGCAGTCGGTCTTGGTTTACAAGGCTTCCGTCCGGTACCTGAAATCCAATTCTTTGGATTCGTTTATGAAGTAATGGATTCTATTTCCGGCCAGCTGGCACGTATGCGTTACCGTTCTGGCGGAAGATATAATTCACCGGTTACAATCCGTTCACCATTCGGGGGAGGGGTACATACTCCTGAAATGCACGCTGACAGCCTTGAAGGATTAATGGCTCAGCAGCCTGGACTAAAGGTTGTTATTCCGTCAACTCCTTATGATGCAAAGGGACTTCTAATCTCAGCTATTCGCGATAACGACCCTGTTATCTTCCTTGAGCATATGAAATTGTACCGTTCTTTCCGTCAGGAAGTGCCTGAAGAAGAATATACAATTCCTCTTGGCAAAGCAGAAGTTAAACGTGAGGGTTCTGACGTAACGATTGTAACTTACGGGGCAATGGTCCATGAATCTTTAAAAGCAGCTGAAGAGCTTGAAAAAGAAGGGAAATCTGCTGAAGTTATCGATTTGCGTACAGTGGCTCCTCTTGATATCGAGACAATTATTGCTTCTGTTGAAAAGACAGGAAGAGCGATTGTTGTTCAGGAAGCACAAAAGCAAGCCGGTATTGCAGCAAATGTCGTTGCAGAAATCAATGACCGTGCGATTCTAAGCCTGGAAGCACCAGTTCTGCGTGTAGCTGCACCAGATACTGTATTTGCTTTCCCGCAGGCTGAAACAGTTTGGCTTCCAAACTATAAAGATGTAATTGAAACAGCTAAAAAAGTACTTGAGTTTTAATTGAATAACTAATGACACAAGGGGGAAAATATCCCCCTGACGTGTTTTACTAGAACGATTGAAATAATAGGAGGGTGAATTCCATTGGCATTCCAATTTAGATTGCCTGATATCGGTGAAGGTATCCATGAAGGTGAAATCGTCAAGTGGTTTGTAAAGCCGGGTGACGAAGTACAAGAAGATGACGTGCTTTGTGAGGTTCAAAATGATAAAGCGGTTGTAGAGATTCCTTCGCCAGTTAAAGGTAAAGTTGAAGAAATCCTAGTTGAAGAAGGTACAGTCGCAACTGTAGGTCAAGTTTTGATCACTTTTGATGCTCCGGGATATGAAGATCTTAAATTCAAGGGAGACCATGAAGATGAGGCTCCTAAAGAAGAAAAAACAGAAGCACAGGTACAGGCTACTGCTGAAGCTGGCCAGGATGTAAAGAAAGAGGAAGCTCCTGCACAGGGTGAACGAAAAGAAGGCGTAGCCATTTCTGACACGGATGTAGATCCTAACCGCCGCATTATTGCAATGCCTTCAGTCAGAAAATACGCTCGTGATAAAGGCGTAGATATTCGCCAGGTAGCTGGAAGCGGCAAAAATGGTCGCATCCAGAAAGATGACATTGATTCATTCTTAAATGGCGGTACTCAAGCTAATGAAGCGCCTGCTCAGGAAGCTGCACCACAAGCTGAAGCAAAAGAAACTGCACCGGCAGCTGCACAGGTGATTCCTGCTGGACAATATCCGGAAACTCGCGAGAAAATGAGCGGAATACGTAAGGCTATTGCAAAAGCTATGGTAAACTCTAAGCATACAGCTCCACACGTTACATTAATGGATGAAATTGATGTTACGAAACTTGTTGCACATCGCAAGAAGTTTAAAGAAGTTGCAGCGAATAAAGGAATTAAGCTAACATTCCTTCCTTATGTGGTAAAAGCATTAACAAGTGCATTGCGTGAATTCCCGGCACTAAATACTTCAATCGATGATGCAGCAGGTGAAATCATCCAGAAGCATTACTATAACATTGGTATTGCGGCAGACACTGAAAAAGGTCTTCTCGTGCCAGTTGTTAAGGATGCAGACCGCAAATCTACATTTGCCATTTCAAATGAAATCAATGAATTGGCTGGTAAAGCACGTGACGGCAAGCTTGCTCCAGACGAAATGAAGGGTGCTTCTTGCACAATCACAAATATTGGTTCTGCAGGCGGACAATGGTTCACTCCTGTCATCAATCACCCTGAAGTTGCCATTCTTGGAATTGGCCGCATTGCTGAAAAGCCGGTAGTGAAAGATGGAGAAATTGTTGCTGCTCCAGTATTGGCATTATCACTAAGCTTTGACCACAGAATTATTGATGGAGCAACTGCACAAAATGCATTGAATCACATCAAGCGTTTACTGAACGATCCAGAACTATTGTTAATGGAGGCGTAATTACAAATGGTAGTAGGAGATTTCCCAATCGAAACAGATACTATAGTCATCGGTGCGGGTCCAGGGGGATACGTTGCAGCAATTCGTGCAGCACAGCTTGGACAAAAAGTTACAATCGTAGAAAAAGCAAATATGGGCGGAGTTTGCTTAAACGTTGGATGTATTCCTTCAAAAGCTTTAATCGCAGCAGGCCACCGCTACGAAAATGCTAAGCACTCAGATGTAATGGGAATTACAGCTGAAAACGTAAAGGTTGACTTTACAAAAGTTCAAGAATTCAAATCCGGTGTAGTCAAGAAGCTTACAGGCGGAGTGGAAGGACTATTAAAGGGAAATAAAGTTGACATCGTGCGCGGTGAAGCATACTTTGTTGATGGTAATACCCTTCGTGTAATGGATGAAAATTCAGCACAAACTTACACATTCAAAAATGCAATTATTGCAACAGGATCCCGTCCAATTGAATTGCCGACGTTTAAATTCTCTAAACGTGTTCTTGATTCAACAGGCGCCCTTGCTCTTCAGGAAATTCCAGAGAAAATCGTCGTTATCGGCGGCGGTGTTATCGGAATCGAGCTTGGAGGAGCATATGCGAACTTTGGTTCACAAGTAACGATTCTCGAGGGTGCAGATGATATTCTAATCGGCTTTGAGAAGCAAATGTCATCTCTTGTTAAACGCAACCTGAAGAAAAAAGGCGTTGAATTCATTACGAAGGCACTTGCTAAGGGTGTTGAAGAGAATGAAAATGGAGTTACCGTTAAGTTTGAAGAAAAAGGCGAAGAGAAGTCTCTTGACGCAGATTATGTATTTGTAATGGTCGGAAGACGTCCAAATACAGACGAACTTGGCTTAGAGCAAGCCGGCGTTAAGATGACTGAACGCGGTGTTATTGAAATTGATAAACAATGCCGTACTAGTGTGAGCAATATTTATGCGATTGGTGACATTGTTGCAGGTCCTCAATTAGCTCATAAAGCTTCTTATGAAGGCAAGATTGCAGCTGAAGCAATTGCAGGCCATAACGCTGAAATTGATTACTTGGCTATCCCTGCGGTTGTATTCTCTGAGCCTGAATTAGCTTCTGTAGGCTATACTGAGCAGCAGGCTAAAGAAGAAGGAATCGAAGTAACAGCAGCGAAGTTCCCATTTGCAGCTAACGGCCGTGCCCTTGCACTTGATTCCACTGACGGATTCTTAAAGCTTGTGACACGCAAAGAAGATGGACTTGTAATTGGTGCGCAAATCGCCGGTGCTAGTGCATCTGATATGATTGCAGAGCTTGGATTGGCTATTGAAGCAGGCATGACTGCAGAAGATCTTGCAATGACTATTCACGCACATCCTACATTGGGTGAAATCACAATGGAAGCAGCAGAAGTTGCTATTGGAAGCCCAATTCACGTTGTAAAATAATACTATAAAAAATCCTTCCCTGTCAGGGAAGGATTTTTTGTGGATGATTACGGATTTTAGTTCTTTTCATCCATGGCTTTGGCGAGCGGATAAATGATCTTATCTTTAGATACAGTGCCTTTTATTTCTACTAATACTTTGTCCTGGTACACCAGCAGAATGGCAGGGCAGTTTTCTACCTTATAATTGCTTAAGTGACTGGCTTCAGCTGCTGTTATCACTTTCATATCTTTAATTAGTTCAGGATAGCTTCTCTTTAATTCTATGATGGCATCATAATAGGAAATTTCCTGTTCATATTGTTTATTATCAGTAAAAAAAATAAGCTGCTTAACATTATCGTCTATCTTCAGCTCTTCTTTTACTTCCTTATGATTGCATGAAGAGGTCACAAACAAGAGTGCAGTAATCAATAACAATGGCAGACCTTTCATCCTTTTGCCCTCACTTTATAATAAATTCCACCTTTTTACATGAGACTCCAAAACAGTATAGAAGTCATGAAAATTTTCCATCCTTTTGACAGAAGGTGAGCAATTCATAATAATTATGAGTATTTTATCATATGGTAAATGGAAATATTAGCTTGTCATTCAAATGTTACAGAAATGAAAAATAAGAATATCCTTTTCAACATATATTACAAACACAAGTGTTTCTTCTTTTAATAAAACGGGTAATGATTAAAAAATTTGGTGGTGGAGTGTATGAAGATTTACACAGCTCTTTTACTGCAGATGTTAATCTGGAGCGGATATACTTTCATTGAGTGGCTGTCAAAATATGATCAGCTCGTATATAAAGTTATTATGTTTTTTGTTTTTTTCTATTTGGCAATCAATATTGGAAATTGGGTTATTAAGTCAGCAAAGAAAACATTTATGGTTACAGTTATGAGCCTAAGCTTATATGCTTCTTTTCATTTTGCGATGTCCTACATTACACATTGGTAATTGGCAAAGTGACAAGCAAAAAAAATCGGCACCCATTTACAGGTGCCGATTTTTTTAGTCTTTATCATCTATTTTTTTGGTATGGTTTCTTCTTTAAACGATTTAGCCAGCGATAGCACGATTAAGAGCATTATGACTGTAAAAGGAAGTGCAGCTATAATTGAAGCTCTTTGGAGTGCTTCCAGCCCTCCCGTCCATAAAAGGATGGCTGCAGAGGCTGATTGGATTATGCCCCAAACAAATTTCACTTTGCCCGGAGGGTTCAAGCTTCCGTTTGTCGTCTGCATCCCAAGAACAAAGGTAGCTGAATCTGCAGAAGTAATAAAGAATGTACTGATTAAGAATATAGCCAATAAGCTTAAAACAGTGCTGAAAGGGAAGTTATCAAACACAGTGAACAGCGCAACTTCCATTCCCTGCTGGTCGATTGTTTCCATAATAGGCTTTGCCTCAAAGAATTCAAGGTATATGCCTGTTCCTCCAAAAACTGAGAACCAAAGCGCTCCAAAGAGGGTAGGAACAGCAAGGACGCCGATGACGAATTCTCTTATTGTCCTTCCGCGTGATATTCTGGCTATGAATGTGCCGACAAATGGCGCCCAGGCAATCCACCATGCCCAATAAAAAATGGTCCAATCCTGAAACCATGTCAGCTCCTGATCAAAAGGACTAAGCCTGAAGCTCATGGAAGGAAGATTTTGAAGATAAGAGCCAATCGTTGTTGTAAACAGATCCATAATAAAGTTTGTAGGGCCAACAAACAGCAGAAATAGCAATAACGAGATAGCTAAAATAATATTTAAATTACTTAAGTATTTTATTCCTTTGTTTAAACCGGTTTGTGCTGAAACCATAAACAAAATTGTCACAACCAAAATAATAATCAACTGAGTGGTAAAATTATTGCCGATACTGTCAAATGTTTCAGAAAGTCCGCCAGATATTTGAATGGCCCCGAGACCTAATGATGTCGCAACACCAAAAACAGTAGCAAAGACGGCTATAAAATCAATTAATACTCCAATTGGACCATCCACTTTGCTCCCTAAAATTGGCCTCAAAATGGAACTGATAACTCCCGGTGCACCTTTCCTGAACTGGAAATAAGCGAGTGCAAGCCCAATAACTGTATATATAGCCCATGGATGAAGCCCCCAGTGGAAAAAAGAGTACCTCATGGCAGCTCTTGCTGCTTCTGGTGTCTGCCCTTCAAGGAAAGGTGGCGCAAAGTAGTGATACATTGGCTCCGCAACTCCCCAAAAAACCAGGCCAATTCCCATCCCTGCACTGAAAAGCATGGCAAACCAGCTTAAGTAGCTATATTCGGGCCTGTCTGCATCCTTTCCCAGACGAATATTTCCGTACTTGCTGAATGCTAATAGGATTGAAAAAATTAAAAAGATAGAAGCTGATAAAAGGTAAAACCACCCGAATTTTTCCAATATGAATCCTTGAACAGCTGCTGTAACAGAATCAAGGTTGCCTTTTGGCAGTATGGTCTTCGGAACTAATCCCCATAAAATAAATATTGCTGTGAATATGACTGAAACCGTAAAAACGGGTGTCAGTTTCTTCATCAAATCCCTCCAGTCTCAATAAAATAAACCTAAATAAAATAATTCTGTAAAACTTCCAATCCTAAAAATGCAGGCATTTAAATATCCCGCTTTCCTGATAGTGTTTGCTTGATTTTTTAAGCAATTGGAGCTCAGCAGGGGAGAGCAGCTTCCCCGAAAACAGACTTTAAAGTAAAATCGAAAGGATGTAGAAATCCAATCTAATTTCTAAATTTTACTTTTAATGTTCAAACCGAGACTGTTTCGGGTAAAATCAGTAGGTAATAGTAAGATTTCCTAAGGGGAACTACTTTTTTAAAAAGGCCATGTTACATACTAACACTTATGAAAGAGAGTTTAAAGAAATATGCATTAGGGAGGTAACAATGAGAAAAGCTGTATTTTTTATTTGTTTTATTTTCGTTATAATCTTGACAGCATGTACGGATTTTTCTGCTGATGAAGATAAGCCATCAGATTTTGAAAAACAAGAAGAAAATAAATTGGCTGATCATTCTAGTGTTCCGGCATCTAAACCTGAAAAAAACCAAGCTGATGCCGATGAAAAGCCAAAAGAAGAAGCGGTATCCCTGCCAGAACCGCAATACAAGATAAATGAACATAATTGGTCAATAGAACCAATTAATCAGGCCAATTCAAAAGTTATATTACTGACCATTGACGATGCTCCAGATAAAAATGCATTGGAAATGGCCAGGATTTTAAAGAAACTTTCAGCACCTGCAATCTTTTTTGTTAATGGGCATTTCATAGATACCCCGGAAGAAGCTAAAGTTTTGAAGGAAATTCATGAACTTGGCTTTGCTATTGGAAATCATACAAATAGTCACCTAAACCTGAAAAGCTTGCCTGAAGAGCAGCAGTATAAAGAGATTGTTGACCTTAATGATCGAGTTGAGGAGATTATTGGAGAGAGGCCAAAATTCTTTCGGGCACCATTCGGGTCTATTACAGACTACAGCAGGAAAATTGCTGAAGCTGAAAACATGGTGCTCATGAATTGGACATACGGGTATGACTGGGAGAAGGAATATCAGTCAAAAGAAGCTTTAGCAGATATAATGGTTAATTCACCCTATTTATCGAAAGGTGCAAACGTATTGATGCATGATAGGGAATGGACAAAAGAAGCTTTAGAGGATATTGTGAAGGGGCTTAGAAATAAAGGATTTACGCCAGTTGACCCAGTTTTGATCAGCACGGAAACAAAATGAGAACAGCCGTTGCTGTTCTCATTTTTTAAGAATGCGATTATTTTCTTTTATAAAAATACATAACTCTTCCATTGAAAAGATGCAATTCACCTTGAAGTTTTTTAGCGAGGAATTTGCAAAATTCATTTGCTTTGCCTTTATCCCCGAATGTAGCACCTTCCGGCAATGTAACTTGTATGTAAGACTGCTCACGTTCAGAACCGTCTTCATCCTTCACTTTTTCTTGGTCAATGCCAAGCAATATGGTGTTATATCGGTCATGTTGAGAATGCAGGTAAAACCAGGTTCCTTTTGCTTCAGGCTTCTCTTTTATCTCATAAGGAAAAGCGGCGTCATTATATTCCCATTTAATCTGGCTGCCTGTTTTTCCAGTAATATCCCTGTAATATAAAAAAAGTTCTTTGAGCTCTTCTGTTGAAATATTTTCCTTAGCTGATGAAGGAACCAGCTTGATAAATGAATTAGCTGCCAACTTCTTTCCCCCCATTATCCCAATAATTATGGTAATGAACATCCTCTTCCATTCTAGCATTAGATAAAATCTTATGACAACTTAAAATAGTAAGGTAAATTTATATTACTTGTCAAAGAGCCTATAATGAATTATAATAATATTCTAAATATTATTATAACTAAGGAGGAATCTTATGGATTTTTTTGAGAAGCTCTATGATGAGCATGAAAACGTGAATGTCCGTTTTGTTGGCTTTACAACGGAGTCAACACGTTATGATTTTGGAATTGTATATACAAACCTCTTCTTTTCCAAGCCTCTGGTTATTTGTATGCAGACAGGCCGCTCAACTCTCCTCGACCCTAAAGATCTCGAAGACATCGAATATTTGCAAAAGGCATTCAAGCTTGATTTATATGAACAGGCTGCAGATTTAAGTGAATTTTTCTTAGAAGCAATCCCAGGTGCCCGTTTTGAGGAACAATACGACTAAAATAATATAAAAAAACAGGCCATAATCGGTCTGTTTTTTTATATTATGACATACTATTAATGAAGAGTTTCAATGGGTAATAAGGAGAATGCCAATATAAAGCAATAATTATGTTATACAATTAGGCTTGATAAATTAATAATGTTATATTATTATAGATTTAAAGATAAAGCGCTTTCAAATAAAACTCATTGAAAAGGAGAATGAAAAGATGGGTACAATCGTATGCCAGGCTTGCAATTCAACTATTGATCACTTTGAGGATGAAAAAGTAACTGTATTATATTCAAAAAAATGCAATTGCTGTGACGGAGAAAAAACAGAGAAGACAAACAAATAGCCATTAACCATAAAGAGCCTTTCCTAAATGGAAGGCTCTTTTGCATATTATCTGATGGCTTTGTGCTCTTCAATAACGCGAAGATACTTGAAATCATAATCCTCAGGTCCCTGAACGGGCAGTCCAGCTTCCATGTTCGTTTTTATATAACGGAGGTTTTCCCCGGTTATGATTTCCCCCGGAATAAAAATAGGTATTCCAGGCGGATAAACCATAATGAATTCAGCAATTATTCTGCCCTCAGACTCGTCGAATGGAACAAGCTCTGTATCAGCATAAAATGCGTCACGAGGTGTAAGCGATAAAACGGGAATATCAGGGAGAAGCACTTGAGTTTCAAGCTTTTCAGTATTCCCTTTGCGCTCACTGGCGAGTTCGGCAAGAGCAGTAACTAAAATATCGGCTTCCCGTTCAGAGTCACCAGGGGTAACAATGCAAAGGATATTATATAAATCAGACATCTCTACTTCAATATTATGATGTTCCCGAAGCCAATTCTCCACATCGAAACCATTCATGCCAAGCTCTTTGACTGAAATAATCAATTTGGTTGGATCGTAGTCATGCGCGGCTTTGGTTTCCAGTATTTCTTCTCCGACACAATAGAGCCGGTCAATCTCATTGATGCGGCGGCGAATGGATTGGGCCAAATCAATTGTCTTTTGAATGAGCTCCTTTCCCTCAGTAGCCAGACGTTTCCTGGCAACATCCAGGGAGGCAAGCAATAAATAGGAAGTGGAAGTTGTTGTCAGCATGCTCAAAATGGATTGAACCCTTTTGGCCGAAACAAGATTTCCTTTCATATTTAAAATTGAACTTTGCGTCATGGACCCGCCCAGTTTGTGGACAGATGTTGCGGCTAAATCAGCACCTGCCTGCATGGCGGATAAGGGCAGCTCATCATGAAAATGAATATGCACACCATGGGCTTCATCCACAAGCACGGGCACATTATAAGAATGTGCAATTTCGACGATTCTCTTCAAATCTGCCGAAACACCGAAATAAGTAGGGTTAATGACTAAAACCCCTTTTGCGTCCGGATGAAGTTCAAGGGCTTTCGATACTGATTCAGTTGTAATCCCATGAGATATGCCCAGGTTTTCATCAATTTCAGGATGTATAAAGATAGGAGTTGCGCCTGAAAAAACAATGGCAGACATGACTGATTTATGAACATTTCTCGGAACAATTATTTTATCCCCGGGACCGCAGACAGCCATAACCATGGTCATGATGGCTCCGCTTGTTCCTTGAACGGAAAAGAATGTCCTGTCCGCTCCAAAGGCCTCAGCTGCAAGGTCCTGGGCTTCTTTAATAATGCCTTTTGGCTGATGGAGATCATCAAGCGGGCCAATATTGATCAAATCAATGGCAAGTGCATTATCTCCAATATAGTCCCTGAATTCCGGATCAATCCCCGCTCCTTTTTTATGGCCGGGTATGTGAAACTGTACGGGATCTTTCTTTGCGTGCGCAAGCAAACCGCTGAATAACGGTGTTTTGTATTGAGACAACTTATTCCCACACCTCTTTAATAATAATATTTCAGAAAGCTCAAGCTGATTTAAAACATTTGCATTATAGCATTATTCAATCCCTTTGCATAGAAAGTTCTATTGTTTTTTCATTCTGTTAAAGCGTGTCTTTTCCGGACATTCGCCTCCACAATTCAGTTTCCGTTTAGTTTTAGAAGTTAACAGGAAATTAAACCACATAAATCGAAATAAAATATTATGAAGAAATGGAGGGTACATAAATGAACTGGAATACACGTGTGACAGAATTACTTAAAATTAAATATCCAATTATACAGGGGGGCCTTGCCCATCTTGCCTATTCAGATCTGGCTGCCGCTGTTTCGAATGCAGGAGGTTTAGGGCAGGTTACCGCAATGTCTCTCAGCAGTCCGGAAAAATTAAGAGACGAGATTCAAAAGGTTAAGAAATTGACAGATAAGCCATTTGGGGTTAATTTTGCTATTGGGCAGCATGGAAGGCCATTCTCTGATTATCTGGATATAGCCATTGAAGAAGAAGTTCCCGTTATTTCTATGACAGGTGGAAATCCTGCACCTATTTTTGATCAATTAAAGGGTGTAAATGTTAAGAAGCTTGTTCTTGTGGCTGCAAAAAGGCAGGCAGTAAAGGCGGAGGAGCTTGGTGCTGATGCAGTAATGGTTGTAGGGCAGGAAGGCGGAGGGCATTTAGGCAGGGATGATATTGGAACCTTCATACTCGTCCCTCAGGTGGCTGATGCTGTTTCTATACCCGTGATTGCCTCAGGAGGAATTGGAGATGGCAGGGGGCTTATGGCAGCATTAAGTCTTGGAGCAGAGGGTATTGAGATGGGGACAAGATTTGTTGCAACAAAGGAATGCGTCCATGCATCTGAATTATATAAAAACCGCTTAGTCGAAGGAACAGAAAATGACACAGTGGTCATTAAGAGAACAATAGGTGCACCTGCAAGGGTGATTGCGAATCCATGGTCGGATAAGATACTGGAAATCGAAAAACAAAATGGCGGCTATGAGCAGTTAAAAGATTATATTAGCGGGAATGCTAATAAGAAATATATATATGAAGGGAAAGATCAGGAAGGGTTTGCATGGGCTGGACAAGTTATGGGGTTAATTAAGGATATCCCCACTGTGGAAGAACTATTCGAGCGGATTATATCAGAAGGTGAAACCATCAGGGGGAAATGGACAAATTAATGTTAAAATGCATCATGAATATCATAAATGAGGTGAAAGGCAATGGAATATCAATACCCGATTGACCAGGATTGGTCAACAGAAGAAATAGTGGATGTTATAAAATATTTTGAAAGCATTGAAATGGCATACGAAAAAGGAATTGAGCGGGAACAATTCATGAATGCATATAGACGCTTCAAGGAAATCGTTCCGGGGAAAGCTCAGGAGAAAAACATCTGCGATGACTTTGAAGAACAAAGCGGCTATTCCTCATACAGAACAGTAAAATTGGCTAAAGAACGTTCAGCCGGGGACAAATTAAAAATGCAGAAATAGACTTTGAAAAAAAACAAAACCTTCAACTTGCTGAAGGTTTTGTTTTTTTTACTGCCAAATCCACGTTCTGAAAACATGTTTATGCCAATTTGTATAGGGGTAATAAATTTCTAAATACAGATTCAGCTTTTTCAATAAACTGATCAGGTGACATGCGTACGGCATCTTCTCGAGAAATATGATAGCCGCAAAGAATTTCCGCTTTCTTAACATTTTGCAGACGCTGAAACATGGATCTCAATTCTTCCTTGTCCATTTGCTCATGCAAAACAGCATCTGGTTTTGTGTGGTCGCCGGACCAGACATAATCATTGGGTATTTCTTTATAAATCTTGTCCAGGCTGTTCTCAAATAACTTGCCTGCAGCCATTTTATCTGGTGCTTCATAGATGATGGCAAACCAGATAAATACATGCGTTTCCCATAATCCAATCTGGAAATGTGGAAGCATTTTATACCCTCTAGGATTGCTTGCAAATGCGACCCAAGTATCATTTGGCGGATTCTTTGTTCTTCTCGCATGTTTGGCAACATGAGGGAACATTTCATCTCCTGACAGGTTCGCGAGGGATGGTGCAAAATGGTGGCTCAATTCTTCTAATTTAGGCCTAATAACAGATTTTAACCTGTCCATTCTTTCATCCAATCCATCTATTTTAAAGACATCAAAATCATCATTTGTGAAACCGGAAAAAGACATAAGCTGACCTCCTGTATGCTTTGTCAAATATTGTAGCATAACCGGGAGCAATCCAAAAATTTAAAGTCCTATAGAATAGGCGAAATAAAGTTTTAGGTTATCGCACAAATTAGTTGCAACTGAGAATTGTCCTTCATATGATAAAAGTAAAAATAGTCAGAAAATTAAACACTTTTGGAAGGGGTGTACTGTCTAATGAAACAACTAATGAATACAGTGAAAAAGAAAAATGGTGATAGGGAAAGAACAGCGGTTTTAAGGCTGGAAATGGACTATGAGCTGGCTACTTTGTTTGATGCCATGTCAGAAAAAAATGAAGACCTTCAAAAACAATCTAAACTAAAGCTGGAAAAAATCAGGCAGGAACTTCTTAGATTAAAAGCACTTTAAGATGAATTGTCGATAAAGGAGAAAAGGCAGAAAAAATGCAAATAAGAAGGAAAAATTAGAAACGAACTCCATGATGCTATGAGGAGTTCGTTTATTATTTTGGTTATTTTCGTAAATTTGTTGCTTAATAATCAAGTTTAATTACTGAGTTGATTTTCGTTGCAGGCACTTGATTCCTCGAAAATGATGACGCATTTCCTTCGTGCGGTTTTTATTCGAGGAGCTTATTCAATGTCCTGTGGGAGGAGAGGGAAGTGTGAGACCCGCAGACGAAGCCGAAGAAGCTCGCATTCCTCCCCGCGGGTTCGCTGCGTGCCTGCAGCGGAAATCAGCGGGCTGGATTCATAAACAAAACACTATCTTTCAAAATAGAGCCAAATGAACAAATGACGGCTTGTCCTCGGCAAATAATTATTCACCCGGAAATGATAACGCCTACCATTGGAGAGTATATAACTTGAAGAACCTTGCTAATTCATTTAAGCTAGAAATATTTTAATGCTATCACTATGCGGAGGGCTGTCCCATGACAAATTGGAGTGAGATTCATACATATGCCAAAGCCTTGATTAAAGAGGCGGGCGGGAATATTAAAAATTCTTTCAGCAAAACTTTGACCATAACCACCAAGTCAAATGCGAATGATTTAGTGACAGATATAGATCAGGAAACAGAACAATTCTTCATAAAGAAAATTAATGAAAAATACCCTGAGCACCGGATACTTGGTGAAGAAGGTTTTGGTGATAAGCTAAATGACCTGGATGGAATCGTCTGGATTATTGATCCGATTGACGGAACAATGAACTTTGTCCATCAGCAGAGAAACTTTGCCATTTCTGTCGGCATCTATGAAAATGGAAAAGGCAAAATCGGATTAATATATGATGTAGTTCATGACGAGTTATATCATTGCATGAAGGGGCATGGTGTATTCATGAATGATTTGGAACTTCCTCCCTTAAAGGAAACGGATGTGTCAAAAGCCATCATTGGATTGAATGCCACATGGGTTACCGAAAATAGAAGGATTGATCCATCATTGCTGGCTCCACTTGTAAGAAATGCAAGGGGAACACGGTCCTATGGTTCAGCAGCAATGGAAATGGCATATATAGCATCCGGGAGAGTTGATGCATACATAACCATGCGTCTGGCTCCGTGGGATTTCGCTGCTGGTGTGATTATGATTGAAGAATTGGGAGGAATTGCGACAACCGTTAAAGGTGAGGAGCTGAACTACCTTGAAAACAATTCTGTTTTTGTCTCTAAGCCAGGGCTGCATCAGCAAATTATGAAAGAATACTTAAAAAATGGCAATTGGTAACATATCAAGCAGCAAGTTCACAGAGGAAGACCAGGCCTTTTTTTTAGAAGTCATTAAGGACAGCACTGATTGGGAAGAAGAAGAAAAATGCGGGAATAACCTGTGCAATTATATGGCCAGGCATCAGGAATTGAATGGAGAGTGGAAGATTTGGCGTATTAACGGAGAACGAACAGCCGTTACTTTCCATGTGAATTTATCCCCTTCTAACCGGAAGCCATGGCTCGGTACGATCCTTGTTAAAAAAGATATGCGAAGAAAAGGAATCGGAACAGCGGTTATCGAACTGTTGGCCGCTGAATTAAAGAAAAAAGGCGAAAAGTCTTTCTTTGCGGGTGTCCCTGAAAATCGGACCAAATGGATTTACTTTTTATCTGATGCCGGATTTGAGCAGTTTAAGTCGGAGACTTCCGACGATGGCCGGGAATTTTTAATAATGGTCTGTCCATTAATATGAAAAAAAGCTGCAGCCAATCGCTGCAGTTTTTCATTATAACAAGCCTTCTTCTCTCATTTTCTTCTTAGTCTTAAAACCATATCCCATCACAAATATTAAAGCGATGATGGACAGGATAATCCCAAAAATGCTTCTTTCAGCCACCGCAACGCCAATACCCATCATGCATATAGCTGCTCCAATCGCAAAGGCTAATAAAGGCCACTTGATATTCTTCATAATTTCACTCCCAAGAGGATTAATTTAGTTAAATACTGGTGAAAAATATGTAGAGAATATACTGCCCGGCAGTATAATTTATCAGAAATATATCCTTCTCTACATTATTTTACACAAAAAGTTTTTAGGTTTCTATAGTAATTGTGATATAATGTATCAGTTGTGAAAAATGTTGAAAAATGAATTTGATTCAGTTTTGATAAATAGGAGGAAATCTTTTGAAATTAAGAGAAGATATTCGAAATATTGCGATTATAGCCCACGTTGACCATGGTAAAACAACATTGGTTGACGAGCTTTTAAAACAGTCCGGAACTTTCCGTTCAAATGAGCACGTGGAAGAGCGTGCGATGGATTCAAACGATCTGGAAAGAGAACGCGGTATTACGATTTTAGCTAAAAACACTGCAGTTAAATATAAAGATACAAGAATCAACATTCTGGATACACCAGGACATGCCGATTTCGGCGGAGAAGTTGAACGGATCATGAAAATGGTTGACGGCGTATTATTAGTTGTCGATGCATATGAAGGATGTATGCCGCAGACGCGTTTTGTTCTTAAAAAGGCTTTGGAACAAAAACTTACGCCAATCGTTGTTGTAAATAAAATTGACAAACCATCTGCCCGTCCAACAGAAGTTGTTGACGAGGTAATCGATTTGTTCATTGAACTGGGTGCAGATGAAGATCAGCTTGAATTCCCGGTTATTTATGCATCCGCTATTTCGGGAACTTCAAGTGTTACCCCTGACAAGCAGGATGATGACATGCATTCTCTTTATGAAGCAATCATTGAACATATTCCTGGACCGGCTGATAATCGTGAAGAGCCGCTTCAATTCCAGGTGGCACTTCTTGATTACAATGATTATGTGGGGAGAATTGGAATTGGCCGGGTATTCCGGGGGACAATCAAGGTCGGACAGCAGGTTGCTTTAATGAAACTTGATGGCTCTGTTAAGCAATTCCGGGTTACAAAGATCTTTGGTTTCTTCGGACTGAAGCGTGAAGAGATCCAGGAAGCTTATCCTGGAGACCTTATTGCCGTTTCTGGAATGGAAGACATTAACGTCGGGGAAACTGTGTGCCCTGTCGAGCATCAGGAAGCACTTCCTGTTCTAAGGATTGATGAACCAACTCTGCAAATGACTTTCCTTGTTAACAACAGTCCATTCGCGGGAAGAGAAGGCAAATATATTACTTCAAGAAAAGTTGAAGAAAGACTTCGTGCACAGCTTGAGACGGACGTAAGTCTTCGTGTTGAAAATACAGATTCACCTGACGCCTGGGTTGTATCCGGACGTGGGGAATTGCATTTATCGATCCTGATTGAAAATATGCGCCGTGAAGGTTTTGAACTGCAGGTTTCTAAGCCTGAAGTAATTATTAGAGAAATTGACGGTGTTCGCTGTGAACCGGTAGAGCGTGTTCAAATCGATGTGCCGGAAGATAATACTGGCTCAATTATTGAATCTATGGGTACCCGTAAAGGTGAAATGCTTGATATGGTCAATAACGGCAATGGTCAAGTAAGACTGACATTCAATGTCCCTGCCCGCGGACTGATTGGCTACTCCACCGAATTTATGACGCTAACCCGTGGCTATGGTATTATCAACCACACATTTGACAGCTACCAGCCTGAAATTAAAGGTCAAATCGGCGGACGCAGCAAAGGTGTCCTAGTGTCTATGGAAAGCGGCAAGTCATCCACATACGGAATTATGCAAGTTGAGGACCGAGGAACAATTTTCGTTGAGCCGGGTACTGAAATCTATGAAGGCATGATTGTAGGAGAGCATACTCGTGAAAATGATCTTACAGTCAACATCACTAAAGTGAAGCATGCGACGAACATCCGTTCTGCTAATAAGGATCAGACGAATGTAATTAAAAAGCCGCGTATTATGACACTAGAAGAAGCTCTGGAATACTTGAATGATGATGAGCTGCTTGAAGTAACACCTGAGTCAATCAGACTGAGAAAGAAACTTCTTGATAAGAATGAAAGAGAAAGAATGGCCAAGAAGAAGAAATACGCTGAAACTAACTAAGACTAAGAAGGGGGAGGAGATAAGGATATGGATGTATCACAGCGCCTGTCTTTTTTTGCTGCTTTGTTCAAAGTCGATGAGAATCCCACAACTGGAATGTGGCTTCTTTATATAACAATTGTTCTGCTGTCAATATTGGTATTTAAATTAGGGTTTGCCAAGAAACTCCCAATTTTAAAATCAGCTATGATATACACTTTCTTGATTTTAGGCTGTACGATGCTGACATTTCTTGGAGTATTCCTTCCTGTAGCAGAAGGTCTTGTTGTGGCTGCATTAATCTTAATCATTTACAAAATCCGCCTTAACCAGGAAAAGAAGGAACAGGCAAAGGCGGAGTAACAGGGAGATGCTGGGATGAAGTCTTTGCAGGATTCACTGTATAACTGGCTGACGATAAAAATTGTCTGTGAGGATCGTCCGGATGACACAGCAGCAGCAGACACTGAAAGAATGTTCTTTGAGATTCTGTCGGAAGAGCATAATATTTCCGATATTCACTTTGAAAAAGATGATGTAATGTATTATGTGCAATACACAAAGGGGGAAGAACGGAATAAGAGCCGTTTTCCCTGTGAATTGATAGAAGTAATGCTTAAACAGATTCAAAGTGAACCTGAAAAATATGTAAATTATCCGGAGGATTAAAAGAAGCCGCCCCAGACAAAATGTTTGGGGCGGCTTTTTTGCTGTTCATGGAATGGTGTGCAGTTCACCATTCTTCCTCCTGAACTTTGCTCCGATATAGCTTAAAGTTTCCAGTATCAGCTCTTTTTTGTGTTTTTTCTGTAATTCTTGTTTCGCATGGTCTGCACATATATGTGTGAATCGGGCGGTTGCGAAGGCGTTTAGCCTGTAAGGACTCGTTTTCAATGGATTCAATTTTATCACATAGTACACATTTTACTCGCATGGGACACCTCATATTGTTTTGCTGTTTTCCTAAAGTTTGTTGCTTTTCAATAACTTACTTTACTGAGTTGATTTTCGCTGTGGGCACTTGATCCTCGAAAATGCTGACGCATTTCTTTCGTACGGTGTTTATCCGAGGAAGCTTATTCAACAATGTCCTGCGGGAGGAGAGGGAAGTGTGAGACCCCGCAGGCGAAGCCGAGGAGGATCGCATTCCTCCCCGCGGGTTCGCTGCGTGCCTGGGGCGGAAATCAACGGGCAGAATTCATAAACATAAACAACAATCTTTAAAAAAGAGCCTATTGTTTTAACTGTTGTTATTACCATTATAGTACAAGTTAAGGTTTGATTCGAATGCTTTGCGGCAAATTAATTTTTTTTTAGGGTCATCCCGTATCGGGTTTCATATGTTAGTTTATATTAGTATAGAAAGCGCTGCAGGTTAAATCAAACTTGAAGAAGAGATGTTATAAGTTGAAAGAAAAGCGTTATCATACTATGATGAAATTAATAAAGGAGGGAAAAGAATGGCAAATCAGGTAGAACCGAAATTAATCAAACCATTATATGACGAATTGCAAAAGGAACGTTTCGTCACACTTGCCACTATTGACTTTGAAACTGGCGGACCAAATGTCAATGCGATTTCATGGATACTGGCAAAAGATGACGAAACATTATATTTTGCAGTTGATAACCGTTCGAGAATTGTTCAAAACATTAATAGCAATAACAAAGTTGTTCTGAATATTATCGCGAATGAATCTACATACTCCATCGCAGGTGAAGCATTGCTTAAGGCTGAAAAGATGGAAGGCGTACCTTTAAAGCTCGCGCTTATGTCCATCACTGTGAAGGAAGTCCGTGATGTCATGTTTTACGGCTCTAAAATCACTGTCGAACCTCAATATGACAAAACATACGATAAAGACGCAGCAGCCCGTTTGGACAAACAGGTAATGGAGGCAATGAAAAAAGCTTAGTTCCCCAGGGAACTAAGCTTTTGTTGTTCTTACAGCCTTTTCACCGCTAAATAATAAATACCATCGGTGGTGACACTTTACTTATAATAATTCGATTGTTTTTCCTGTTTGTGCTCAAGCTGTTTTTTCTGATCATTGTTGAGTTTTTTCTTTGGATCTTCGGTTGCGTTTTTCTCGTTTTCCTTTTTAGGATCAACCAGGTCGGCTGGGACTTCAGGCATTAGCCGGCCAGCGATATCTGCCAATTCATTCATGATTCCCTGCAGAGGCTCTCCGTTTTGAATGTCAGCGGCTATTTCCCGAAGCCTGGCGTTAATATCCGGATCAGCCACTACAATCGCTCTTGCACCATGAGGATCATTTTTAAGGGTTTCGGCAACTGAATATTTGATTGATCCGACCTCAGAACGGTCGAGATTTTTATTTACATCTACTCCAACTACTGCAAAGCGTCCAAGTACAACTGCTGTTGCATCATTGACATTGGGAACTCGGACAGCCAAATTGACAAGATGCCTGGAAACCTGCTGTCCAGTCTCCCTGTCAACTTCCTGTATTGTACTATTTTTAACATTTACGGTGTTGATATTTTTCTGTTCCTGATGGTCTTGGGCCTGATTGTTGTTCATGCCGCACCCTGTTAATAGTAATCCTGTCATCCATAACAGCAGCCATTTATTCATATTTGACACCTCCGGGACATCAAAATTTCCTGAAAATGAAAGCTTGAATTTCTTCAGGTTCAGGAATATTGAGGATTGTTTAATGTTATTGTGCAAAATTTCTTCTATCTTTATTCGGCATTACATATATTTTTACCAAGATAGATTTGTCCACTTCATAAGAAAGCCTTTCTTCCTAATTAATCAACATCTTTCGAAGGCTGAATAATATAAAACAACAGGATTATAATCCATCAGGAATGAAGGTGATCTTTTTCATGAAACTGCAAATCTGCATGCAGGGGACCTCGCTTTTGTAATTTGCTTTATCAAGACACAAGAGGAGCAGGAGGCATCATATTGAGTAAAATTTACGTATTAGATACCAATGTCTTGTTGCAGGATCCTAATTCCATATTTTCATTTGAAGATAATGAAGTAGTTATTCCGGCTGTAGTTCTGGAAGAGGTCGATTCTAAGAAAAGGTATATGGATGAAATTGGGAGGAACGCAAGGCAAGTATCCCGGCTGATTGACAGCATGAGGGAGACGGGTAAGCTCCATGAGAAAATACCTCTTGAAAATGGCGGAAGCCTGCGAATTGAGTTAAATCATAGATCATTTCATGAACTTCAGGAGATCTTTGTAGAAAAAACGAATGATAATCGGATTTTGGCAGTTGCAAAAAACTTATCCTTGGAAGAAGAGACAAAAGAAAATGGACGAACGGTAATCCTGGTAAGCAAAGATGCCCTTGTCAGAGTTAAAGCGGATGCTATCGGGCTAATTTCAGAAGACTTCTTAAGTGATCGTGTAGTTGAAAATGATCATTTATATCCCGGGTTTCTGGAGGTATATATAGGTCTCGATATTATGAACCGTTTCTATGAAAAAGGAGAACTGCCGCTATCTGAAATAGCAAATCATCCTTTCTATCCGAATCAGTTTCTGGTGATGAAAGATGCGCTTGGTTCATCATCGTCTGCCCTTGGTATTGTGGACAAAAGTGGGAAGAAAGTGAAAAAACTCATTTTTGATCATGACCATATATGGGGGATCAAGCCCAGGAACGTGCAGCAGACAATGGCTCTTGAGCTGTTGCTGAGAAACGACCTGCCGCTTGTTACGCTTATCGGCAAGGCGGGTACTGGAAAAACTCTTTTGGCGCTGGCATCCGGCTTAATGCAGACAGAAGATTATGGCCAGTACAAAAAATTGCTTGTCGCCCGCCCCATTGTGCCTGTAGGCAAGGATTTGGGATTTCTTCCGGGTGAAAAAGAGGAAAAATTAAGACCGTGGATGCAGCCGATTTTCGATAATCTGGAGTACCTGTTTAATGTCAAAAAGCCAGGTGAATTGGACGCCATATTGGCAGGTATGGGCTCGATTGAGGTGGAGGCCCTGACATATATCAGAGGCAGAAGCATACCGGATCAATTCATTATTATTGATGAAGCTCAGAACCTGACGAAGCATGAAGTAAAAACCATATTAACCAGGGTAGGGGAAGGGAGTAAAATTGTCCTGATGGGAGATCCCGAGCAGATTGACCATCCCTACCTGGATGCTTATAACAACGGTCTCACCTATGTCGTGGAAAGATTTAAAGATCAGGTTATCTCAGGTCATGTCAAACTTGTTAAAGGTGAGAGATCTGGCTTGGCCCAGCTTGCTGCTGATCTGTTATAGCCTGCATGACAGAGTTCGTGAATTCTGAGGTTTTCATGCCGGGGAAGAGACTGCGAAGAAAAAGGGCGATGCAAATCGCCCTCTCCGGTCATTCCACTCTAAATGCTTTCACTCTTTTTATAGGGGAATTATAGTTGCTGCCATCCCCAAGATAGGCATGAACTGGCCCATCCTCTTTTAACGGTTTTCCATCCTTTGAGAACCCCAATATTAATTCCTCGGCTTCAGATAGTGTCAATCTGGTTTCACCATCTTCACTCTCAATAACAACGATTTCTGCGCTCTCATCCGGCTCTGCATTCATTAGGAATGGTTTAAAAGGTATACCGAATGTGCCTGTCAGGACCTTTTCTTTTTCAAATTTCTTTTCTGTTTTAAGTGTTGGAGGAAAAACTGCGCCTTCCATGATTTCTCTATCCCAATGCTTTGAGACTGCTTTAGTATATTCCTCAAGTTCGTTTTTTCTGATATTTTCATGCATAAAGTATGTTGTCAAATCCAACCTTCGGTCATCAAATATCCAGACTCCTGGATCTAAGGTGATTTGATATTTTACGTTTCCTTTGAAAGCAATAATATTTTCCATATTGAACCTCCTGGCAGCAGCTTTTATTCTAAATATATGTATGATTTAAGTATACAGATTTTTAAGGCGCTTGTCATACAGGCCCAAGTGCTATTTGGTTAAAGTCGCTAAATGAACAGAACGAATTAATGATTGATGACATGCCTTATTAGTGGGTTATGAATTGATGCGGGAATCATTTCTCTATCGAATCCCTTATTATCCTTGCTTTTTTCCATGCTTAAGTATAAAATTTATAGATAGGATAATCGCTCGGAAATGGAGGGATTGAAAGTTGGCTTCTGACATGATTATTGATCACAAAGAAAAAGCAAATGCCCTTTTAAAGGCAGATGCTGCTAAAATATTAAAGTTAATAAAGGTGCAAATGGATAATCTAACCATGCCTCAATGCCCTCTATATGAGGAAGTTCTTGATACCCAGATGTTTGGCTTATCCAGAGAAATAGATTTTGCTGTCCGTCTCGGATTAATTGAAGAGACTGAAGGCAAGGCTATTTTAGAAGAATTGGAAAGGGAGCTGTCCATGCTCCACGAAGCTTCAGTAAAAAAATAAAAATAAAAAACTCAAACATCTTCCAAAGATTGTTTGAGTTTTTTTATAACCGTATTATTATGTAATGGGTATTAGTATATCCAAAAGAAAAGAATAATCAATATTGTATAACTTAATTTAAAAATAGTATAACATAATTATAGAATTATTTTCTTTGCTGTGTTACATTTAAATTAACTTTTCTTTTCTTCAAAGCAGGATATTTAATACTATAGTAGAATAAGTAATAAACTTAGAAGATAAGGGAAGAGGGCTGGATGTTAAAAAAAATATTAAAATCATATGATTATACCCTGATAATAGCTGTAGCCCTGTTAGCTGTTTTTGGACTCATTATGGTTTTCAGTGCAAGTATGGTTACAGCTGTACAGATTTATGATCAGGATAGCGACTTTTTCTACAATAAACAAAAGCTTAATTTAATTATCTCAGGCATTGTTTTCGTTTTTGTCGCTCTATTTCCATACAAAGCTATGCAAAGCAACAAATTTCTTGTTCCGATGGTGTTTCTTTCGTTATTCGGCCTGATTGCGTTATTTATCTTTGGAAAAGTAGCGGGCGGAGCTATGAGCTGGTTTGAGATCGGCAAGAGAAGCCTTCAGCCTGCAGAGTTTGTCAAGCTTTCAGTCATTATATATTTGGCTGCTGTCTATGCAAAGAAGCAACCCTATATTAATGAATTTAACAAAGGAGTTCTCCCCCCGCTTGCTTATCTTATTCTTGCCGTAATCCTGGTTGCTGTACAGCCAGATTTTGGTTCGGCCATGATTATATTGCTTGTGGCTGGATCTGTGATCTTTACTTCAGGCATGAATTTTAAGAACATATTTAAATTGGGGCTTTTCGGTGTATTGCTGGCTTCTCCTTTTATCCTTCTATTAAAAGATAAGATATTTGCGCCTTATCGATTGGGGAGGGTAGAAGCATTTAGAGATCCCTTTGGATCGGAATTCGGATATCAGCTTTCGAATTCCTATATTGCCCTCGGTGCAGGCGGGTTAAAAGGGCTGGGCCTTGGTGAGAGTATACAAAAACTTGGGTATCTTCCTGAAGCCCATACAGACTTCATTATGGCTGTAATTGCTGAGGAACTCGGGGCATTCGGAGTAGGTTTTGTCATTTTGCTTCTCGGGTACATTGTACTGAGGGGAATCTTTATCAGTTTAAAGTGTAAAGATGCTTTTGGCAGCTTGCTTGCTATCGGGATTTCCGCCATGATAGGAATTCAGGCGTTCATTAACCTTGCGGGAATTTCGGGTGTTATGCCGCTCACTGGTGTTACACTTCCTTTTATAAGCTATGGAGGGTCATCCCTGCTTCAGCTTTCGATTGCAATGGGAATTCTAGTGAATGTCTCTATGTTCGTCAATTATGAAAAGAAATATAAAAATAAACATGAAGAGACAAATCCGGAATCCATTGAGATGGCTTCCGAAAAAACATTTTCTATTCATAAATAAGCACAGTTAAATTCACAGTGCTTTATTTATATATCAATCAGCTAATGCTGATTACATAATTGCTTCCATCAGGGGCAGCCAATCGAAGTTATTATGGCCGGTTAGCGGAATACCCGTCCGGCCTCAACTTAGATTTGGCAGAATATTGCCAAAAAATACATAAAGACGGGGTGTTTTGTTTGAGCAGAAGAATTAACAAGGTATTAGTAGCCAACAGAGGAGAAATTGCCATTCGTGTATTCCGCGCCTGCACGGAGCTGGATATTCGCACGGTAGCTATCTATTCGAAAGAAGATTCCGGTTCTTACCACCGCTATAAAGCGGATGAAGCTTATCTGGTAGGGGAGGGCAAAAAACCGATTGATGCTTATCTTGATATTGAAGGAATCATTGATATAGCAAAAACCAGTGATGTTGATGCCGTTCATCCGGGCTACGGCTTTCTATCTGAAAATATTGAGTTCGCAAAACGGTGCGAGGAAGAAGGTATCATATTTATCGGACCTACTTCAAAGCATCTGGATATGTTTGGTGATAAAGTTAAGGCAAGAACTCAAGCCCAGCTTGCTGAAATTCCGGTTATACCTGGCAGTGATGGTCCAGTAGAAAGCCTTGACGAAGTGATTAGCTTTGGCAAAAATCATGGCTTCCCAATTATCATTAAAGCCTCACTGGGCGGCGGCGGAAGAGGCATGCGCATCGTAAGGAACCTTGAAGAAGTAAAGGAATCATATGAGCGTGCCAAATCAGAGGCAAAAGCAGCTTTTGGGAATGATGAGGTTTATGTTGAAAGATTCATAGAAAGACCAAAGCATATCGAAGTTCAAATCATCGGTGACCATGAAGGAAATATTGTTCACCTGTATGAAAGAGATTGTTCAGTCCAAAGGCGCCACCAGAAGGTTGTTGAAGTTGCACCTTGCGTCTCCCTACCGGAGAATTTGAGAGACGAGATTTGCCAGGCTGCTGTCAACCTGATGAAGAATGTAGATTATTTAAATGCAGGAACTGTGGAATTCCTGGTTTCAGGTGATCAGTTTTATTTCATAGAAGTAAATCCGCGTGTGCAAGTTGAGCATACGATCACTGAAATGGTAACAGGTGTTGATATTGTACAAACGCAAATCATGGTGGCTGAAGGCTACTCGCTGCACAGCAAAGAAGTTGGTGTTCCAAAACAGGAAGATATTCATGTACATGGCTATGCCATTCAATCCCGTGTAACAACAGAGGACCCTTTAAATAATTTCATGCCCGATACTGGCAGGTTAATGGCATATAGATCAGGCGGCGGTTTCGGCGTGAGGCTTGATGCGGGAAATGGTTTTCAGGGGGCAGTAATCACACCTTATTATGATTCGCTGCTTGTTAAACTCTCTACGCACGCAATGACTTTCCAGCAGGCAGCATCAAAAATGGTGAGGAACCTTCAGGAATTTCGTATCAGGGGTATTAAAACAAATATTCCTTTCCTTGAGAATGTTGTAAAACATGAGAAATTCCTAATAGGTGAGTATGATACATCATTTATCGATGAAACTCCTGAGCTATTCTTATTCCCGAAAAAGAAAGACCGCGGGACGAAGATGCTGAATTATATCGGGAATGTAACAGTAAATGGATTTCCGGGAATTGAAAAGAAGAAGCGTCCGGTATTTGAAGAGCCTCGAGTACCGAGATTAAAATACAGTACAGATTACCAGGATGGAACAAAGCAAATTTTAGATAATCAAGGTCCTGAAGGGCTTGTTAAATGGATTAAAGAACAAAGAGAAGTCCTGATCACGGATACTACCTTCCGTGATGCGCATCAATCTCTGCTCGCGACGCGGGTTAGAACTAATGACCTGAAGCATATAGCAGAGCCGACAGCAAAATTGCTTCCGGATATGTTTTCGTTTGAGATGTGGGGCGGTGCAACTTTTGATGTTGCTTACAGATTCCTGAAAGAAGATCCTTGGGATAGATTACTGACATTGCGGGAAAAAATGCCAAATGTTTTATTCCAGATGCTGCTTCGTGCTTCGAATGCAGTCGGATATAAAAACTACCCGGATAATGTAATAAGAGAGTTCGTAGAAAAATCAGCCTACGCCGGCATCGATGTATTCCGGATTTTCGATAGCCTTAACTGGGTTAAAGGGATGGAAGTCGCAATCGATGCTGTGCGCCAGACAGGAAAAATTGCTGAAGCAGCTATGTGCTATACAGGTGATATTCTGGATCCTGCCAGAACGAAGTACAATCTTAAATACTATAAAGACTTGGCAAAGGAACTGGAAAATCAGGGAGCTCATATACTGGCCATCAAAGATATGGCTGGTTTATTGAAGCCGCAATCAGCATACACTCTTATTTCTGAATTGAAAGAAACTGTTGACATTCCAATTCATCTTCATACTCATGATACAAGCGGTAATGGAATTTACACATATGCAAAGGCTATTGAAGCTGGAGTGGATATTGTGGATACGGCCCTGAGCACAATGGCAGGCTTAACATCCCAGCCAAGTGCTAACTCTTTATATTACGCGCTGCAGGGAAATGACAGGCAGCCAAAAATTGATATCCAGTCGCTCGAGCAATTATCTTACTATTGGGAAGATGTGCGCAAATATTACCAGGACTTTGAAAGCGGGATGAAAGCTCCTCATTCAGAAGTCTATCAGCATGAGATGCCTGGCGGACAATACAGTAATCTTCAGCAGCAGGCTAAAGCAGTTGGCCTTGGGGATAAGTGGGATGAAGTTAAGGACATGTATTCCCGTGTGAACCAAATGTTTGGTGATATTGTTAAAGTTACACCTTCATCCAAGGTAGTTGGTGATATGGCGTTGTTTATGGTCCAGAATCAGCTGACAGAACAGGATGTTTTGAATAAAGGAAAATCTTTGGATTTTCCAGACTCAGTTGTTGAGCTTTTTGAAGGCTACCTGGGGCAGCCGTATGGTGGATTCCCGGCTGAACTGCAAAAGGTTATATTGAAAGACAGGGAGCCAATCACAGTCCGACCGGGAGAGCTTCTTGAAGATGTAGACTTCGATGCTTTAAAAGAAAAACTTTTCAAAGAATTAGGCAGACAGGTTACAAGCTTTGACGCAATTGCCTATGCACTTTATCCAAAAGTATTTATGGATTATATTAAGACCTGCGATCAATTTGGTGATATTTCTGTTCTTGATACCCCTACATTCCTCTATGGTCTAAGACTTGGTGAGGAAGTGGAAATTGAAATTGAAACAGGTAAAACATTAATAGTTAAATTGGTTTCGATAGGGCAGCCTCAAGCTGACGGCACAAGAATTGTGTATTTCGAGCTAAATGGTCAGCCTCGGGAAGTAAGCATAAAAGATGAAAGCATAAAAGCTACAGCAGCAGCCAAGGCAAAAGCTGATCCGCATAATGAAAGCCATATTGCAGCCAGCATGCCGGGAACTGTCATCAAGTTACTTGTAGAAAAAGGTGAAAAAGTCGAAAAAGGCGATCACTTAATGATTACAGAGGCTATGAAGATGGAAACCACTGTACAGGCACCATTCTCTGGAACTGTAAAGGATATTTTCGTCTCAAATGGTGAAGCAATTCAAACTGGAGACTTGCTGATAGAGTTGTCAAAATAAACAATAGCTGTTTCGTAAGGTTTGTTGCTATTTGTATATTATTCTATTTACTGAGTTGATTGGAGCGGAAGGTGCGAGACTCCTTCGGAGCAGCGGGACAGGTGAGACCCCGCAGACGCGGAGCGTCGAGGAGGCTCACCGCCCTCCCCGCGGTTCCCTGAGCAGCCTGGAGCGGAAATCAACGGAGAACTTTGATAGGTGAAAACACTTTTTATACGAAAAGAGTCTAAACAAAAGAGCTTCGGCAAATGCCGAAGCTCTTTTGTTTATTGTATTTATGGAATGGAAGTAAAAGTAGGGAGAGCAGATTCATCATTTTTCTCTTTTTCCTTAACAGCTGAAACAGCAAGCTCATTTTTTCTGCTTCGTGAAGACAGGAGGATAAAATAGCTTAATACTCCAAATAAGCAGGAAATAAAGAAGGCGTGTGCAAGAGCTATATACAAGTTAAGTCTGGTTAAAACAACCAATGCTCCAGCGGCAACCTGGAGTGATACTAAGATAAATGAAATAATCCAGCCCCAGTAAATTACCTTCTGGTCCTTGTAATGTTTAATAGCCAGATAGGTAATGTAACCAATCCATATGAAAATTAAGCCCGCGGCAGCCCGGTGCCCCATTTGCACCCATTCGTACATATTAGCGGGAAGTGCGAAAGATCCATTTATACAAAGCGGCCAGTCACGGCATACAAGGCTGGCATTTACATGACGCACAAGTGCGCCGGTGTAAACAACAGCATAGCTGTATAAAGAAACTCCAATAATATGTTTCCTCATTCTTTTATCGATAATAAGCTTTTCTGCCTCGAATTTTTTATCAACTTCAAAAATAAGCAAAGTCAGAAGCAGTACAGCAGCAAATGATATTAAAGATATCCCGAAATGAAGGGCGAGCACAAAATCAGATTGCCCCCAGACTACTGCGGCAGCGCCAATTAAAGCCTGCAGGATTAGGAAAAAAAGCGAAGTCAGCGCTAAAAACTTTGTCTCTCTAATATGTCCTATTTTTCTCCATGTCCAAATCGATAATATAAGAACCATAAATCCGATAGCGCCTGAAACCAGTCTATGTGCCAGTTCGATAATCAGTTCAGGAGTAATATCGGTGGGAACTAGCTCGCCATTGCAAAGCGGCCACGATTTCCCGCACCCCATACCTGATTCCGTTTTCGTTACAAGGGCACCGCCCAGCAAAACCAAAAGCATGCCGATTGATGTAAGAACAGCAAGCCATTTTAAAGATCGTTGCAAAGCCTTTCACCTTCTTTAAATATTCTAGGTTTAATAATAGTGTCAATAATTGATTTACTCCGTATTTGTCCATTATCTATCTTAACAAAGATTCTATAAAAAGCCATATATGAATGTGCGTCCATTTACTTTTTCGATAGTACAGGAATAAAAAGCTTTTTACAACAGTTATAAAAATTATAAAGTTAATTATAGTAAAAAAGGTTGAAACTTATAATAGAGTTTGCTAGAAATATAAAGGGGGTATAAAATGGATGTCCCCTGTCGCGGAAAGTAAACCAAAATACATAAAAGTGAGTATATTATTCCTCCGTAGTTTTCTGAAACAGTTTAATTATCTCAAAAATAAACCCTTTCTTTAAGTGAATTTAGACTTTGACACAAATTAGTCATAAATTATTCTAAAAAAATTCACAAAAGAGTTTTAAAGTGTGATTTAATATACAGAGAAATGGTTTAGATTCATATAGATAGTAAACAGTTTAACTACATTATTAATGGTAGGAAAACTATTAGTATGGTTATTAATCATCCAGGGTTCACCCCTCGTTTTTTATCGTGAATATGGCTTTCAGTGCATTTATACTTTATAGTAGGTGTAATGTTCGCGATAAGGAATTAAGGAGGAAAAGATATGTCTGACTCACGGGCTTTGAGTGATGCTGCTATTGAGAACAGAGAGCGAAGCCTTCAGCAAGATATACCTGAGACTACAGTTTGGAAGGACTTCCTTGCTCTTATCAAAATTGGCATTGTAAATTCCAATCTGATTACAACCTTCACCGGTCTTTGGCTTGCACTGCATTTTTCAGGAAAAGGTTTTTTCAATAATCTGGATCTGGTTCTATATACAGTAATCGGCTCCTCTTTGATTATTGCAGGCTCCTGCAGCTTAAATAATTATATTGACCGCGACATTGATCCATTAATGGAAAGGACAAAAGGGAGGCCAACTGTTACCGGGAAAGTGAACCCGGGCAAGGTGGCACTTTTGAGCTTTCTGCTTATTGGCCTTGGTACGGCCTTTTTAATGTTTACAACAGTAACAGCAGTTGTAATTGGATTAATTGGTGTTTTCAGCTATGTTGTCTTATATACAATGTGGACGAAACGCAGGTTTGTTTCCAATACGATTGTAGGCAGCATTTCAGGGGCAGTTCCACCTTTGATTGGATGGGCAGCTGCGGATGGCAATCTTGACCCTATGGCTTGGGTGCTGTTCGCTATCGTGTTTATCTGGCAACCTCCACATTTCTATGCACTGGCTATGAGAAGGGTAGAGGAATACCGGGCTGCTGGAGTTCCGATGCTCCCAGTAGTAAAAGGGTTTAACGCCACTAAAAGGCATATTTATATCTGGATTGCAGCATTATTGCCGCTGCCGTTTCTTATGCCATCTCTTGGATTGCCATTCATAATACTTGCTGGGGTTTTAAACATCGGCTGGTTATTGACTGGGATATATGCAAGGAAGTTTAATGATGATATTAAATGGGCTACATTAATGTTTGTATACTCCCTGCAATATCTGACCATCATGTTTGTAGCCATGGTAATCATCACACTTATTTAACTTAGTTAGGAAATTCCTTTTTTCGTTTATAACGAGAGGGGATTTATCCATATTTTTTGATCAAACAATTCAAAAAATGAAATCTTTACGAAAGAGGGGTTTGATTAAGCTATGAAAAGGCTTGCAAAGTGGCGTCTTTTTTCTCTGTTTGCAATGATGGCGCTCATTCTTTCCGCTTGCTCCGGCAAACCGTATTTATCTACGCTTAAACCTGCCGGCGAAGTGGCGCAGACACAATTTGATTTGATGGTGTTAAGTACTGTAATAATGGTAGGAGTAATTGCGGTCGTAACAGTAATCTTCTTTATTGTTGTTTTTAAATTCCGCCGCAAGGACGACAGAATTCCAAAACAAGTTGAAGGAAGCCACAAGCTGGAAATCATTTGGACTGTTATTCCTATTCTTTTGCTTCTTATTCTTGCTGTACCGACAGTTTCAGCTACCTTTAAGCTTGCTGATGTAGGCCCAATGGAAAAGAAGAATGAAGAAGGCAAAACAGATGCACTTGTTGTTAATGTGCGTGCAAACTTATACTGGTGGGAATTCGAATATCCAAACCAGGAAATTATCACTGGCCAGGAATTAGTTGTGCCAACGGATGAAAAAGTTTATTTCAATCTTATTGCTTCTGATGTTAAGCACTCCTTCTGGATTCCTGCTGTAGGCGGTAAGCTGGATACGAACACGGACAACGTGAATAAGTTCTGGCTGAAGTTTGACAGTGAAAAGGCTGCTGATGCGGACAATTACTTTTATGGAAAATGTGCTGAGCTTTGCGGTCCTTCCCATGCATTAATGGATTTCAAAGTTAAAGCGGTTCCACGTGATGAATTCGATCAATGGGCAACTGCAATGGCAGAAGTAAAAGAACCTAAAAAAGCAGAGACAGATCTGGCTCAAGCTGGTCAGGAAGTCTTCAATAACAGCTGTATCGGCTGTCATGCTGTAACACCGGCAAACACTGCTCCTGAAGCAGCCCGTTTAGCTCCTAACTTAACAAACTTCGGTGATCGTGACCGTATTGCCGGTATCCTTGATCATACTGAAGAAGATCTTAAGGATTGGTTAAGAGATCCGGAAACATTCAAACCTGGCAATAAAATGACAGGTACTTATGGTGAATTGTCTGAAGAAGAGCTTGATGCCCTGACAGAATATTTAATGGGCTTGAAAGTTATGGAACAATAGGGGATTTTTTGAAAAGGGAGGTAAAATTGTGAGTACCTTAGCACAAAAAAAAGGTTTCGGAGCGGTTTTATGGGATTACTTAACAACAGTTGACCATAAAAAAATCGCAATCCTTTATCTTATAGCTGGCGGATTTTTCTTCTTGCTTGGCGGATTGGAAGCTATGTTCATCCGTATCCAGCTTGCAGTACCAAATAATGACTTTGTAAGTGCCGGATTGTATAATGAAATTTTAACTATGCACGGTACAACCATGATCTTCTTGGCAGCTATGCCACTGATTTTTGCTTTTATGAATGCTGTTATGCCACTTCAGATCGGTGCGCGTGACGTTGCATTCCCATTCTTGAATTCTTTAGGATTCTGGCTGTTTTTCTTTGGAGGAGTTTTCTTGAACCTCTCATGGTTCTTAGGCGGCGCTCCTGATGCAGGCTGGACTTCTTATGCATCTCTATCAATTGCTTCTGAAGGGCATGGGATCGACTTCTATGCACTTGGACTGCAGATATCAGGTGCGGGTACGTTAATCGGGGGGATCAACTTCCTTGTTACCATCATTAATATGCGTGCTCCTGGTATGACATACATGCGTATGCCGATGTTCACTTGGGCTACATTTGTTACATCAGCATTGATTTTATTTGCATTCCCTGCTTTAACAGTAGGACTATTCCTGTTAATTTTCGACCGTATGTTTGGATCTAACTTTTTTGATCCTGCTATGGGCGGTAATACAATTATCTGGGAGCATTTCTTCTGGATTTTTGGACACCCTGAAGTTTACATCTTGGTATTGCCGGCTTTCGGTATTTTCTCCGAGATTTTTGCGATTTTCTCAAGAAAGCGCCTTTTCGGATACTCTTCAATGGTATTCGCAACGGTTCTTATTGGTTTCTTAGGATTCATGGTATGGGCTCACCACATGTTTACAACTGGTATGGGGCCGATTGCAAACGCGATCTTTGCTGTTGCAACAATGGCAATTGCAGTACCGACTGGTATTAAAATCTTTAACTGGCTATTTACAATGTGGGGCGGAAGCATCACTTTCACAACACCGATGCTTTGGGCTATTGCCTTTATCCCTTCATTCGTAGCCGGCGGTGTTACAGGTGTTATGCTGGCGTCTGCTGCACAGGATTACCAGTACCATGACAGCTACTTTGTAGTGGCCCACTTCCATTATGTTATTGTTGGCGGTGTTGTGTTTGCACTCTTTGCAGGTGCTCACCTTTACTGGCCAAAAATGTTCGGTACAATGTTAAACGAATTCCTTGGAAAAATTACGTTCGTATTATTCTTTATTGGATTCCATTTAACATTCTTTATCCAGCATTTCCTTGGACTTTGGGGAATGCCGCGCCGTATTTTCACTTACCTTCCAGGACAGGGCTTTGAAACGTCTAATATGGTAAGTACTGTAGGTGCTTTCTTCATGGCAGCTGCAGTAATCATCTTGTTAATAAATATTGTTATTACCAGCGTTAAAAATGAAAAAGTTGGCAATGATCCTTGGGGAGACGGCCGTACATTAGAGTGGGCCATTCCTTCACCGCCTCCATTCTATAACTTTAAGCAGCTTCCGCTCATTCGCGGCCTTGATGCATATTGGCTTGAGAAAATGGAAGGTAAAAAAGGCATGTCGCCTGCTGAGCCGCTTGGTGATATCCATATGCCAAACAACTCGTTCATTCCATTTGTGATTTCTTTCGGTTTATTTGTTGCTGCATTTGGTGCAATGTACCGCGCAGAACACAGCTGGGGTATCCCAGTACTAATCGTGGGTATGCTTATTACTCTAGGCTCCATGTTTGTGCGTTCTGTCAAAGATGATCATGGATACCACATTCATAAAGAAGATTTGGAAGACACTAATGATAAGGGGGTTAAGGCATAATGGCTACTGAACAAAAAATGACTTATGAAACATGGCCTGCGTCGCCTGAAAAGCAAACCCTCGAAGCCAAGAACAAATTCTTAGGTTTCTGGTTTTTCCTTGGGGGAGAGACGGTTTTATTCGCCTCCCTATTCGCCACTTACCTTGCTTTAAAAGACAAAGTACCTAGCAGTGACATGGCTCTTGCGAAAGACTTGTTTGAAATACCACTGGCATTTATTATGACAATGCTGCTATTAACCAGCTCGCTCACAAGCGTATATGCTATGTATCACATGAAGAACTTCAACTTCAAAAAAATGCAGCTTTGGCTTGGAATTACTGTTTTGCTTGGACTTGGATTCCTCGGTTTGGAAATTTACGAGTTCAATCACTATGTGCATGAATTCCATCATAGCTTCACAAGCAGTGCCTTTGGTTCAGCCTTCTACACGTTAGTTGGATTCCATGGTGCTCACGTGGCATTCGGTTTACTATGGATCACTACTTTGATGATCCGCAACAGCAAAAGAGGATTGAGCCTTTACAATGCTCCTAAGTTTTATGTAGCCAGCCTATACTGGCACTTTATCGACGTTGTTTGGGTATTCATCTTCACAGTAGTATATTTAATGGGAATGGTGGGATAAACTGATGGCCAATCAACAACCAAACTCAGGTAACCCAAGAGTAGACATTGAATATAGACGTAAAAAAAGTGCAGAAGAGATGAGACATCAAGTTATCACATTTGCACTAATGATCTTCCTGACAATTGTTGCGTTCGTAGCAGCAGGTTATGAAGGTTTCTCTGGATGGTTTATAGTGCCGTTCATCCTGATTCTTGCTCTTGTGCAAGTAGTCTTCCAATTATATTATTTCATGCATATGAGCCACAAAGGTCATGAAGCACCGTCTTTGTTCTTATACTCAGGAGCATTTGTCGGATTTATCACAATCATTGCTTTCTTGACTGTTATTTGGTGGTAAGTTTAAAAGAAAATCGGCTGTTTGCCGATTTTCTTTTTATGTAATGAAGTATTTGCAATTAATACCCAATTTCCGATTTATTGAGATTGCAGACTGAAGAGAGTATAATAGTACTTGTCAATAACGCTTAGTATTGGGAACGTTTAAGGCCGGTTGAGCATTATTTAATGAGGTGATAGCATGTCTTTGGAAATATTCGGTTTCCGTGCACTTTGGAGTCCATATTTCTTTTTATTTGTAGCAGTGATTCTTGCAGGCTACTTTATGTTAACAGTAAAGTATCGTGGAAAATTCAATGATAGTGAGCCATTAACTAAAAGGCAGGGTGTGTATTTTACAATCGCTATGATTGTGTTGTATGCGATCAAAGGCTCTCCGCTGGACCTGATGGGCCATTTAATGTTTTATGCCCATATGATACAGATGGCTATCCTGTATTTAGTTGTTCCTCCCCTTGTAGTCATGGGAATCCCTCAGTGGGTGTGGAGAAGAGTGGTTAATCACAAAGCTATTAAACCTGTATTCAGTATTTTTACAAAGCCATTAATCGCCATTATCCTGTTTAATGGAGTATTTTCTATATACCACATACCAGATGTTTTTGACGTGGTAAAAACGGATATGATGTTTCATACTGTATATACATCTGGCCTGTTTCTTCTGGCAATCTTTATGTGGTGGCCGACTATTAATGAGCTTCCTGAAATGGAGTCATTGGACGGCTTGAAAAAGGTAGGATACATTTTTGCAAATGGTGTTTTATTGACTCCTGCATGTGCTCTGATCATTTTTGCAGATACACCAATGTACAGCACGTATTCTGATCCAAATGCATGGGCACAGGCCCTTCAGTTATGTGTTCCTTCTGCGACACTGGCAAGCCTGAATCTTAGCGGGCCGGAAATGTTCAATTCAATGTCACTTATACACGATCAGCAGCTTGGCGGGGTCATCATGAAGATTATTCAGGAAATTGTATATGGTATTATTCTTGCGCAAATTTTCTATGCATGGTACAAAAAAGAACAGGAAATTACACCATCAGAAGAAGAAACAATACTAAATCCGCATTTAGTAAAATAAAAAATAAACTCCAGTCAGAGGCTGGAGTTTATTTTTTTGTTAAAAGTAAAGATGTTGGCATATTGCAATGATAATGATCACATGGTTTTAAATAAATATTGAACATTTAAGGAACTTTTATTAAAAGCTCATACAGTTTGTTGAAAAATATAGTACACTTTAATAAAATGAACCATGTGATAAAAAACACCGTGAAGAGGAATTTTAAACTGATAGTGGAGAGAGGAAGAATTTATGGAATACTCATTACCTATACTCCCTACCATAAGCACGACCTTTATTGTATTAAGTGCAATAACGGTTGCGATTGGTTGGGTACAAATCAGCAAAAAAAAGCTTGAGGCTCATAAGAAAACAATGACTTTGGCTGCTGTGTTTGCTGTTATTTTCTTTATCATTTATGCCAGCAGAACTGTTTTTATCGGGAATACTGCATTTGGCGGCCCTGATAATATAAAAATTTATTATACGATGTTCTTAATTTTCCATATTACCCTGGCAACTGTTGGGGCAGTTTTAGGAATTATCTCGTTATATACGGGCTATAAAAATAAAGTGGCAGCACATAGAAAATTGGGACCGATAACCAGTGTGGTCTGGTTTTTTACTGGCATAACAGGTGTTGCAGTCTATCTGCTGCTGTATGTTTTCTACCATGGAGGAGAAACCACATCAGTTATAAAAGCAATCCTGGGTACGTAACAGGTTATGAGATGCCGCTGGCTGTTTAGCGGTATTTTTTTATGCCCAAAAAATTATCCGCTTCTTAATTAAAAGGACTTAATAAGTATATGGCGAATAGTTATAATGATATTTAATTGGGAGTGAATTTTGTGTCGGTAAGTAAATTAACAGAGAATGAATATCTTGAGGCCATGAAGCTTTCTATGTATGCCTTCCAGTACAATGTGCCTGAAGCTGACATCCCGGCCAGGATGGAACGTTTAAAAAATCATGCCATTTTTGGTATCTGGGAAGGGGAAAGTTTGGCTGCCAAACTTCACACTATCCCCCTGAAAGTTCATATTAATGGCTTTGAATGGGATATGGGAGGTGTTGCTGGTGTTGCAACATATCCGGAATTCAGAAGAAAAGGGCATGTAAGCAGCCTGATCAAGCACGCATTAGCCGAGATGAATAATAAGGATCAGCTCTTTTCATTTTTGCATCCATTTGATATTTCTTTCTATCGGAAATACGGATGGGAGATATTCACTGAATATAAGAAAACGCTTATTAAGAAAATAGATTTAAAAATGACGGGAAAACCTTCAGGGACCATTAAGCGATTTACTAAGAACCAGCACACATTAACCATCGAAAAGATTTATAAGGAATATATGCAGCGTTATTCAGGAGGGCTTGTAAGAGACTCATACTGGTGGGAGAACTTTGTGTATTCTGATTACCAGATTGCGGTGTATTTTAACGACTCAGGTGAAGGACAGGGCTATATATTATTTAAGGTAAAAGACAATAAAATGGATATCGAAGAATTCGCAGCTCTAAATCAGGAAGCCAGAGTGAATTTATGGAACTTTATCTGTCAGCATGATTCAATGGTTGAGGAAGTAAAGATCATTACATCAGTACACGATCCATTTCCTTATTACCTGAATCAGCCTAATTTAAAAATGGAGGTTTTTCCGTACTTTATGGGGAGAATCGTCAATGCTGGAAAGTGTCTCGGCCAATATTCTTTCAATGAAAATAGTGAAAATGTCTTTCTGCATATTGAGGATCACCATGCACCATGGAATAATGGAAGCTACCTAATTGCTGACGAAGGTGTCAGGGTGTTTAAAGAGAAAGCAGGAAGCCAATGCATAAACCCTCCAGCACGAGGTCTGCATATGTCTATCAATGCCCTTTCAACGATTATAATTGGCTATAAGAGGCCAATGGAGTTATATGATCTAGGTGAAATTAAAGGTCCAAGAAATGATGCAGAAATACTTGAAAGAAAAATTCCTGTGCAAAAGTCCTTTTTCTATGACTTTTTTTAAGGAAACTCAGTTGAGATGTATGCAGGAAAGAAAAAGCGTCCAGGCGGACGCTTTTTTACTTTTTTATTAAGTTTATATTTTGAAATTCATCTTAATAAGTCCTGCTTCTTTTGCAGAATTAAAGGCGATGACCAGTAATGGGCCAATGATGAAGCCCAGTATCCCAATGAGTTTCAGCCCTAGATACATAGCTATTAGCGTGGCGAGCGGAGATAGCCCTATATGGGTGCCCATTACCTTTGGCTCAACTGTTCTGCGGATAATTAAGAGGACGGCTGCAAGAATTGCCAATTGTGTCCCCATAGCTACATCTCCTGTCAGTAAATGAAACATTGCCCATGGGCCAACAATGACAATGGAGCCAATAATAGGGATAAAGTCAATAACCCAAATGATTATAGACATGATCAATGCCATTTCTGGATTGATGAATAATAATCCAATCAGGGATACGATAAAGATAATCACACTTACAAGGAATTGAGCCTTGAAAAAGCCAAATCCGACATAAGAAAGCCGTGAGGTCATAAACTTGACTTTATCTGCAGTTTTTTCTGTAAGGTGATTATACAAACCTTTCCTTAATCGCGGCAGATCTATTAAAAACAAAAATAAGGCAATCAAGTATACGATGAAACTGACAAGATAGTTCGGGATGTTTGTCAGAAGTGCTTTTAAGCTATCAATATCTACGTATGCGACAAGGTCATCCTTCGTTTTATTCAAAAAGGATTGAATCTGGATACTTATTTCATTAACAAGGTCTTTAGGAAGGTCTTTGGCAGCATTGGAAAAGTCCGCTTCTGCCCTGAGCCATGCTTTTGTAATTTCATTAATGTACATAGGAGCATTTTCAACAAGTTTAATGGCTTCAGTTATTACTTTTGTCGTAATAAAGTAGCCTGATAATCCAATGAAGAGGACAAATCCGAGAAAAGTAATCAGCACAGATATTCTTCGGCTTATTTTTATTTTAATTTGCAGCAGTTTCACAGCTGGTTCTAGGATTAATGCTGTAATAAAAGCAATAACCAGAGGAACAGAAACAGGCAAAATGAAATAAAAAAGGACAGTTATAAGAATTACAGCAATCAATATTAATAAAAAGCGTTTTGTGAATATTGCAGACAAAATAAATCCCCTTCCCAATTTTGTTAACCAACAAAAGACCGTAACACTTTGTTTATAGTATGCATTAAATATCATAAAAACTAAAAATAAAACGATTTAAAGCTGAGAGATTATTGCCCTTATATAAAAAATCGTAAAGAAAGAAGTGAACGGAAGATGCATAACGACCATCTTGACTTCGAGACGATTCAGGCAGCCAGTGATATAATCTCCGCAATCGTAGAATCCAGCCTGGAGGAAAGAAAGAGTGTTATTCCTCTTAAGCATGAAAGATTCACTTTCTTTAAGAGAAAAAAAAACCCTATTTCCATCACTTTTAGTAACACTGAAGTATATTTAAAAATTAAGCTTAACATAGTAAATGGAAAAAATATTTTGGAGGAAACTCTCCGGATTCAGAAAGAAATCAAGGATGAAATTGTCCATTTAACTGGACTGGAGGTTAAAAGAGTGGATCTCTCAGTCCAAAAAATTATATATGCAGGAAGCGCTCTTTCAGAGAACTAAATTTTAAAGGTCTAAAGTTTATGTAAAAAAGACGCATGATGTTCATGCGTCTTTTCCATGCAGAAAATAAATTCAATTTTAATGCAGGTTTAAATTACTCAGCGAATTGGTCAATCTCTGCTTTTATCTCATTTAGAGTTTTTTCGCACTGACTTACTAATGATTTAGGGAAGCTTTCGCCTTCACCGTATTCTATCCCATGCGGATAATAATGTTTGCCCAGCAGCGGTGTCATAAGCTGGATAGTTGCTCTATGAGCTCCTACATCTCCTTCAGCCGCATATCCAAATACACGAAGGTAAAAAACACCCTCTTTTAATTCGAATTTACGGTCATATGTAACTCTTTCATAATCCCATTGCCCTTCGCGGACCAGGCCGTGAGAAAGCATTACTTCATCTAAGCGGGTTAAGTCTGCTTTTTTATTTTCCAGACCTGTGTTTTCAAACTTCATAATTGTCCCTCCTGAAAACATCCATGGTTCTGTTGAACGATCCATGCATAATTTTAACAAGTTTATCTCAAATTTAATAATAGTAGAAAAAAGCGTAACTTGCAACGGATTCATGCAAGAAAACATCCTTCTCTCAAAGAACGTTAGCTGAACTGCCGTAATTTAACGCCTGGCTGGCATATCTTGAGCAACTGGAACTCGCAGCTGCCAAATTGTGAAAGGGGAAGCGTCAATTGCAGAAATACAAAGCCATCAGTCTCTTCTTTTTTATAATATTATTAACACCACAGCCTGCAGGTGCTGCAGCTGATTACAGAGTTGAGCAAAAGGATACACTTTGGGAAATTGCGCTAAGATTCCAGAGAGATCTGCAGGAAATTATTAATAGCAATCCTCAGATAGAAAATCCTGATTTAATTTTTCCTGGTGAAGTTATTATCATTCCCGACCATGGAAAGAAGATTGCTATGCCCAAAATGGATCAAAATGAAAATAAACTTATGAGGCTGGCCAACGAAAAACGAAGAGAATTAAGGCTAAAGCCATTGTCTGTAGATTTGAAGCTGAATGGTGCTGCCCAAAAAAAGTCTTTGGATATGATGAAATTACAATATGTTTCACATAATTCTCCTACATATGGAAATCCTACAGAAATGTTAAGGAATCAGCAAATTTCTTTTCGGACCGTAAAGGAGAATATCGGGGCGGGCTATAAAACAGCTGATGAAATGTTTGATGCCTGGATGAATTCCGCAGTCCACAGGGAAAATATTCTAAACAAAAAGGCAACTCATATTGGTTCCGGATATAGTCAAGGAGGCCTGCACGGTCACTATTGGACCATATTCATTGTTGAAAAATAAAGGAGGATAAAAAATGGAAAAAATCCGCGATATTATGACAGACGAGGTTGAAAGCTGTTCTCTATTGGACAATGTTTATGAAGTGGCAGTTAAGATGAAAGAACTAAACGTAGGGGCTATCCCGATTGTGGATAATGATAAACTCGTCGGAATGATAACTGACCGGGATATCGTACTTCGCTGTGTAGCAGAAAAACACCCTGCTTCTTCTAAGGTAGAAGATATTATGAGCAGCCATTTAGTAACTGTATCGAGGGATACAGAGTCTCGGGAAGCAGCCCGCTTGATGGCTGAACATCAAATCCGCAGGCTTCCTGTTGTGGAAGGTGACAAGCTTGTGGGGATAGTATCACTAGGTGACTTTGCCGTGCGTCATTTAACAGATGACCAGGCTGGAGAAGCTCTTACTGATATTTCTAAACACGAAACTGAAGCACAGCATTAAGAGGACACCATCTGGGTGTTCTTTTTTTGCAGCAAATGCTGTTACAGAACTAATTGAAAATAATAGATAAACAATACACCTAATGGTATGATTAATAGTATATTTGCAATAATTTCTATTTAGATTCCATTTAGCATTACGCCTGCTTGGATACAGCGAGTAAAAGAAGGGAGGTACGGTTCTCTGAGAGCACTTTTCCGAATTTTAATATTGATTTGCATTTTTCTGGCAGCAGGTTTTTACATCGATATTGGGCGTAAAGATAAAGGGGAGATCCTTGTCAGTCAGGAAAATACAATAAAGGATATAAATAATAAGGAAAATAACTTATCTTCCAATACGGGGTTTCCTGAAAAGGGTGTGGCCTCACTAATGGGAAAATCAGCTGGGGAGCTTAAAGAAAGTTTGGGAGAGCCGTCCAGAATAGATCCCTCTTTTTATGGATACGATTGGTGGATATATAATAAAAGCGGCACTGAGTATATTCAGGCTGGCGTCAGCAATAATAAAGTGGTTAGTTTGTTTGCGACAGGCGAAGATTCAGACATTTATCCTTTCAAAATAGGGCAGCCAATTGGTGAATTATATTCATCCGTCTTTTTTGAAACGGAATTCAGTCTCAAAGTAAAAGACAGCTCATACCGTTTCGAGTTATCTGAAGATGACCTTAATACAAGGCCGCTTGTTATGGTTGGTGAGTACTATGCACAGCTTAATATAGATAGATTTACAGGGACGCTTTCCAGCGTGAGGTTAATGGATGCAGCCACTTTAATTAAGCTTCGCCCGTATGAAATGGTTTACCGTGGTGAATTATTGGAGCCCCCTTTGCCTTCTCCTGCTTTTGAAGACGAAGTGGAGAGAGCGAAAGAGAAGCAAATTTTCGACATTACCAATGTTATAAGAGTCAGACACCATTTACAGCCGCTGAAATGGGATGATCTGACTGCAGCGGCAGCTTTAGCTCATAGCAAAGATATGTATGAAACAAAAGACTTTTCTCATACTTCTAAAACTTACGGCGATTTGGCGGACCGGCTTGAAGCTGCGGAGGTCTCTTATGAGGCTGCGGGGGAAAACATAGCTGCAAATTATACAGATGCTCCCGCTGTTGTTGAAGGATGGCTTAACAGCAAAGGCCATCGGGATAGTCTGCTGAAAGAAGAGTTTACCCATCTTGGAGTTGGAGTTTATAAAAAGCATTATACGCAAAATTTCATAAAAAAAGCTGATGGAGAAGGTATAAAGTGAAAAGAGCCTATATTAAGGCTCTTTTTTACTATTAGCAATCTGAATCCGGCCAACCTGAAAATAGTCATCCTTCCAATTTCCATACAAGTGGACAGAATCACCGATCTTGACAGAAGGAATTGAAGCATTAGTCATTAAAGGAGTAATTTTTTTTATATTTGAATGCTTGAGTCCCTTTGTTCGGACGGTCAGTTCAAGAACATGTACATAGCGGCTGTAATTATAGCGCTGCCTGCTCTCGCTAAGATGGATGACTTCGCCTGAAATAATGGCTTCCTCGGGAACATCTGCAAGGCTCGCCCACTTCTCATGACCTTCCCGCATTTCCTTTTTTGTCAGCCAATAAAAATAAAGGCAAATAATTGGAATAACGATAGCGGTGACCATCTTCCCACCTGCCTTTAATTATTTACATTTTTCTTTTCGATGATAAAAAAGCTGCCTGTTGCCTGTGCAATTTTTCTCCCATCAGAACGGAGTACATCTGCAGATAATACCATGCTTTTTGTTCCCTTATGGTCAATTGTCGCTTTGCATGTTACGTATTCCCCTTTGCCGACTGCAAGATAATGAATATTCAACTGTGTCGTAACAGCACCAAAACCATCAGGAAGCAGCGAAGCCGCAAGTGTTCCCATTGCAGAATCAATAATTGTAGCGGTTATTCCCCCATGGAGAATTCCTAGCGGATTATTGACGATCTTACTTAAAGGAACTGTCAGTATGCATTCCTCATCAGTTATGTGTCGTTCCATATGGAGCAGTCCGCCAATATAAGAGCTGTTTTTGCCGGTTTGTTTTTTATGAAAACCTAAAAGCAGGGATTCTAAAGCGGTTAATTCTTCGTCAGTCGCATTCCTGGTGCACTGATCAAATAATTCCATAAGATTTCGATTCATTATTATTCACCTTTCAATATGTTTCTGCATTCATATATTACCATTAATGGCTGAATTTTTGAATTTTAATGGACCAATTAAAGCAGACATAAATATTCACCTTTTTCATTCATACTCATATGGTATTATAGGCATTTGCATTAGAACGAGGTGATATTTCATGTCCAAAACGAAGCTTCATCCCTCTGTTGAAAAGTTTAAAGAGTTTGTTAAACAGAATCCCCGGGTCATCAAAGAAGTCAGGGATGGAAATGCAACGTGGCAAGAATTATATGAGGATTGGTATTTGCTTGGGGAAGAAGATTCAAGGTGGGATTCCTATAGAGAAAACAAAGATAATACACAAAAGACAGAAGAGAAAAAAAGTGACTGGATGGGCAGCATTATGGGGACCCTTAAGCAAATGGATGCGAATCAAATGCAGGGTTACATCACTAATCTCAGCCAGGCACTTTCAGCTGTGCAAGGGGTTATTTCGCAATTCCAGGGCGGCGGCCAGAAACCATCAGGAGGCTCAAAGCCAAGTATGACTAAACCAAGCAGCCCTTTTACATTTAAAAAGGATTAAGGGGTCAATCAAATGAGAAAAGATATCGTCGAGTATCTTGAACAAAAGCAGGATCTTAGGCAATTTATCCGTGAGCAGCCTTATTGGTATAGAAAACTGAGCAGAAATCCAAACGAAATTCAATCTCTGGAAGTGGCCGCACTGCACTATTATAAAAAAACAATCCCCCATCAGGTTGAAAAATTCACGAATGGAGTGCAAATGGCCTCCATGATGATGAGCATGTTTCAGGCCATGAATTCTCAATCCAAATAGAAAGCTTTCTCGCACACGAGAGAGCTTTTTATTTGTTATCGCAGTCTAACGGGCAGTAAGACTCCCACTTCAAGACTCAGAGGAATCAAAG
>NZ_NJQY01000014.1:257433-272345 GCF_010628845.1 Bacillus sp. 22-7
ATTGAAGTTTCACTTTATAGAGTAAAAATAAGCAGCCGGGCAAACACTAACTTTATTAGAGCGTTACGGAAGACATCCTAAAGGAGTGTAAAATAATGAAAAGGCAAAAATACATTTTTATATTGCTGGTAATATTTGTTCTTGCAGCGTGCCAGAAAGATATTCCTGAGCCCGAAACAAAAGCGGAAGCCAATTTTCCGGTGAATGCAGTTAAAGCAGAACAGCTATTGCAAGTTTCGGGTATGGAAAGTTCTGCCAGGGATCCATTTTTTGTAAGACATCAAACAAAAGGAAAAGATGTCTTTGTTGAATGTATTGTGCAGGATGTGTCCTTTAGAAAGCAGAGCAGCAAAGAAAAAGGAAAAATTATCCTGTATATTAACGGAAAGAAGAAGGATGAAATCCATTCAGCTGCTTTTATTATCAAAGGGCTTCCTTCAGGAAAACATCGAATCGGACTGGAACTTGTTAAAGGCAACAGTGCTGAAGCCTCTTTGAAAAAAGATTTTCTTGTGGTGATCCCTTAGTCTACTTGCTTTAGCTTTAAACCGTTTCATGATAAAATAAGAAACGGAGGTGGGCTATTTTGCTTGCTACATTAGAAAGAATGGCTATTTTGGACAAAGCTGACGAACTTGCAGCGATGATTATAGAATCTGAGGAAGCGGAACATTACCGCAAAAGTTTATATAAATTAAAGAACAGCCGGGAAACTCAAAGGAAGATACAGGATTTTATCAAAATGAAAGAACTGTATGAAGAAGTTCAGCGATTTGGCAAATATCATCCAGAGTATAAGAGGGTGATGATGTCTATTAGAGAGCTGAAGCGCGACATGGACATGGATATCCATGTGGCGGAATTCAGAAGAGCAGAGACCGGCCTGCAAACCCTCTTGGATGAGGTAAGCATGCTGATAGGACGTTCTGTATCCGAACACATTAAAGTTCCCACCGGCAATCCTTTCTTTGAATCAAGCTGCGGAGGAGGCTGCGGTTCTGGAGGCAGCTGTGGCTGTTCTTAGACAAGAGTAAGTACTCTGTTCCGAGGCATCGTTTATAAAACCAGCTAATGCTGGTTTTTTCTTTTTAAATAAATTATGCAGTTTGAACCTTCCCATTGAAAACAGTTATTTTTCTATGCTAGACTAAATAAAACAAACGATCACTGAAGGGGAAAACTATATGCTTGGTCAAAGGCAAGGTATAATCGTATGGCTTTATTCTTTAAAGCAGGCAAAAATGTTAAGAAGATTTGGAAATGTTCATTATGTTTCAAAACGGCTCAAATATGTAGTGCTATACTGTGATCTTGCAGATACGGAAACAATTATGGAGAAGATAAATTCATATTCTTTTGTTAAAAAAGTTGAACCATCCTATAAGCCGTTCCTTAAAACGGAATTTGAAAATTCCAAACCGGACAAGGCTAAAGAATATGATTATAAGATGGGAATATAAAAAGGCGTGAGCAAAAGCTCATGCCTTTTTTTCTCATCTAATGCAAAGGTGCAATAAAATGATTAAGCCTTAGAATTCCAATCAAATATTGATAATATAATTCCTTTTCATTAAAAATAGCAGAAGGCTTTACTGTCAGCTGAATAATTTCTTTATTCATTTCTTTCGCAGCGTCCTCGAATAAATCATACCTTTTATTTGGCACTGACTTTGGATTCGGAATACCTTCACGGCAAATATATAACGGCTGAAATTCTCCCGGGTCTGTCGGCTTTAATATGACTGCCAGGGATGTCATTTCTCTATTATTGATGCTCGTATGGAAAGCGGCCATGTGGGACAATCGATGCTTGTTCGCCCGCGCAATTTCAATTAATTCATAAATATCTGAGTATCCCTCGCCAATTTCTATAAAACGCTGTATCAAAATTAGAACCTCCTTAAAACTCATAGCATTCACTTTTAAATGATTTTTGTCCATCCATACTTTATCATTTTCAGCATAAAAATAGAATGGAAAAAAATCATAAAATTTATAAAAATTAATGTGACTGATGACCTTCCCTTTGGTATTGTTAGGTTAAAAGAAAAATGACTAAGAGGGCATAGCAATGTGGAAGGCATCTTTATTTATTTTTTTAATTTTGTCTGGAATTATTTCAGGTATGGTGCTGTGGCAGTGGCAGGCTTATTCTGAGCATGCGATTGCCAAGAAGAGTTCCCGGGCGATTACACAGGAAATCATAGTTGAAACGCATCCGAAAGAGCTAAAAATCACTCAAAAGTTAAACGGACTTGTTGCCCGAAAAGGATATAGGCTTGATATCCCTGACACCCTATTTAAATGGAATTGCAAAACTGGAACCGGAAAAGCCTGTGATTCAGCAGACGAAAGTCATTATACATTTTTTTCTGCTGATGATCAGATGATATTTGAGTATACTGTACCGATAAATGAAAAGAAGAAAGCATTCTTGTTAACGGATTGGTTTGTTAAAATCCCCGGAATAAAGGCTGAAGGCTTGTCCATATCAATTTCGGATTCTTTCAAAAGAGAGGGGTCTTGGGCTGCGGGAATCAAGCTAAAAGCCCAAAAGAAATTAGATCATATCGATTATTATTATTTCGAGGGCTATGGAAATGTTACATCACTTTACTGGCAAGCGGAACCGCTTTTGAAGACAGCTATAAACAACACAGATGCATACACAGCAGGTTTTCGGGCAGCCAGCTTGGATTTTAAAAAACTGAATGACATCGGGAATGTTCCATTTATGTCGATTATCCTTACCGATCGCTATCCTGAATATATGGATGAAAATATCCTGATTGCACCTCCACACATTAAAGTTGGCGAGCTGGAAAAAAAGCTTATAGCTTTGCAGTTTCAGAGAAAATTTGCTGATGGCTATCCTGACTGGATTATTGATGCATTCGCAGCAGGATTATTGGATTTAAAACCCGGCTCAACGAAAGGAAGAATAGCCCTGAAGGAATTGCAGGGAGAGTTGACCGAAGATGAACTAAAAAATTATCTTATTAATGTATTCCAGGCGGATTCTCTGGATGCAGAAAAGCTGGACAAGCTTTTAGGCAATGCTAAAGGTCTTCACACACAATTTTTCACGATGAATATCAATAACGAAGCACCGCTTGCCCCGCTGTATTTTCAGGAAGAAAAAAACTTATGGGTATCTGGTGCTGAGATGGCGAGCATAAATTTAGTATATAGGGATGGGAAGATCTTTATACCATTTACAGCCGCGATGCAGGCATTAGGATATGAAGTCAAGGTCCTTTCCGGTGAGGAAACGCTGCTTGTGTCAAAAGGGAAGAACAGTTATCGGTTTTATTTGAATAAAAATGTTTTTATCTATAATGAAGAAGATTATGGATTGCTTATGAATCCATTAACCAGGCAAAACGGAACTGTATGGATGGAAATCCAATGGTTTAAAGCACTTTTCGGAGTGACTGCTGAAGAAAGAGAAGGCGGGATTCACCTGACGCCCTAACAGTACCTTAATAAATACAAAATAAAAAGCCCTGCAGTTAACTGCAGGGTCCTTCTATATCCTTTTCAGGATAGAAGGCAAAGGGAGAGGAGAAACCGGAGGAAGAACTTATGGGGAAACGTAAGTCTTCTCCGCGGTTGGCAACAACATCCTTGAATAGATGCTGTTAATTACATTATTTCCACAATCCTTATGGATATACACATCCTGCTATATTTTTTTCCAGCGGATGATTTCGCTTACAAATTGCCGGTTGGCTACAAATTGTAAGATATGGTAGGATAGGATAGAAAAAAACAGTTTTCCATTTCGACAGTGTGGAAAATTGAAATATTGCAGGTTAGTGGTGATCGTATGCGAGTGGTATCGGGAACTAGAAAAGGAAAGATATTAAAAGCTGTTCCGGGCAGCTCAACCCGTCCGACTACTGATAAAGTAAAAGAAGCTATTTTTAATATAATTGGGCCTTATTTTGACGGTGGCCAAGGGCTTGATCTATTTGCAGGCAGCGGCGGCCTTGGCATTGAAGCTCTGAGCAGAGGAGCAGAGAAGGTCATTTTTGTGGATAGGGACGGAAAGGCCATTCAGACCATCCATGAAAATATTCGGAATTGCGATTTTGAAGAAAAGGCGGAAATATATCGAAATGATGCGGATCGTGCACTCAAGGCAATTTTAAAAAGAGATCTGGCTTTTGATTATATATTTCTCGATCCGCCATACCGCAAGCAGCAGCTGCTTAAGCTTCTCAATGTAATTGATGAGAATAATCTGCTTTCGGATCAGGGAACGATTCTATGCGAACATGGATCAGATGTGGAGCTCCCTGAAACTGTTGGAAGACTAGTTCAGCAGAAACATGAGAATTATGGGATAATTTCAATCTCTATTTACAGCTGGGCTGAATAATACATACTGGGAATGGCAATGGAAAATATACATAATAAGAACATGACAGGGGGATAACAATGGGAGGCATCGCGGTTTGTCCAGGCAGCTTCGATCCAATTACTTATGGCCATCTGGATATTATTAAAAGAGCGGCAAAGGTATTCGAACAGGTTTATGTAGTTGTATTAAATAATTCTTCAAAAAACCCTCTTTTTAGTGTTGAAGAAAGAATTCAGCTGATAGAGGAAGTTACAAAGGATCTTAAGAATGTTAAAGTCGATTCATTTCAGGGGCTGCTGATGGATTATGCAAAATCGGTAAATGCAAATGCTGTTATTCGAGGCCTTCGCGCAGTTTCTGATTTTGAATATGAAATGCAGATCACATCCATGAACAGAGTCTTAAATGATGAAGTGGAAACCTTTTTTATTATGACTAACAATCAATATTCGTTTTTAAGCTCAAGCATTGTGAAAGAAGTGGCAAAATACAACGGGGACATATCAGAACTAGTTCCTGACATTGTTGAAAAAGCACTAAAAAACAAGTTTCAATAATTAATCAGCGGAGATGTCTTACCTGCTGATTGTATGGGGTTTAACAAAACGGGTGCCTGATAGGTACCCGTTTTGCTGTTACTTCCTATCCAAACGCCTGGCGAGCATTAATGTATAAACTGAAAGTGCGAGTATGGTAATAATCGGTCCGGATGAGACGAATCCATCCATTAATTTACCGAGAAACGAGTATTTCTCAAAGAAGCCGACTGGAATGGCATTGGATGGCTGCTCTGTATTGTAATAGCGTTCATAAATTGGCTGCCAAAGAATGAATGCATAAAATGCAGCTGCAAATCCATGAACAATTCTTGCGAAGAAGAAAGGCTTGAAGTTAATATCAGTTTGTGCCAGGATGCTCGCCACCTGAGCCTGTACGCTGAATCCGCTGAAAGCGAGTATGAAACTGACAATGATGACCTGGTGCATTAATGTTGCCTGCTGAACCTGGCTTGTCATCTGGCTGCCAAGTGTTATTTCAAACAAACCTGAGATGAATGGGATGCTTAATTCTGCTGGCAGGCTGAATATTGACAATACGGCTTCTAAACCTTTAGCAAGGAATGCCGTGATTCCAATGTGAAATAGGAGCTTGTTAATAACAGAGAATAAAATGATAAATCCGCCGATCATCAGAAGTGTCTGGATGGAAGACATGACTGCATCACCAAGAAGCTTGCCTATCGGACGATTATCTTTTATTCTTGTCCGATGAAGAGCTGATAAGGCAGCCCTTAAAGATGGTTTTGACGTCCTTGCACCATGGGAAGGCTGCTTGGGCTTCTTTCCATAGAACCTCATTAATAAACCGACGGTTATATTGCCCAGATAATGTGCCAAAGCCAATATCACACCAAGCTTGGCATTATTAAAAAAACCAACCGAAACGGCACCGAATATAAACAAAGGATTTGAACAATTAGTAAAGGAAACCAGGCGCTCTGCTTCTGTTTTTGAGAGCTGTCCCTCCTGCCGCAATCTTGCGGTCAGTTTTGCCCCGGCCGGATAGCCTGAAGCCATACCCATTGCCCAGACAAACCCGCCAACTCCAGGTACTCGGAAAAGAGGCCTCATCAAAGGTTCAAGAAGTACTCCAATGAATTTAACTACACCAAAGCCGATCAGCATTTCTGATACTATGAAGAAAGGCAGCAATGAAGGGAAGACGATTTCCCACCACATATCTAATCCCCTGATGGATGCATCAACCGATTCCTGGGGAAATGAAATTAATGAGATGGCCATTAAGGTTACAGAGAGTGCAAGAGTAACCGTTTTTAATTTGGAACGAAACACGGACAAGCCTCCCTCAAGTTGTACTGACTGTGAAATGAATTTAAACAATGGTAAAATAAAGAATCATTTGCATCTATTTTTTTCCGGCCTTTTCATTTGTTTTTTCTGAATCCGGAACAAAGGTATACTGCTATAAAGTCTGTGCTGTCAAGTCTTGTCCCCATATAACTCAATATACTCATAGAACTTTAAAATAGACCATAGAATTAGGTACAGGCATATGTGAATTTTAGCTGAAAATTTTTATTGTATGCTTCTTTTGGAAATAAAAAGAATAGAATAAGCATAAGTTCGAATCAGCCATTGGCTAATAGGGGGGGAGTCTTTTGCAGCGTCCGAAAATAGGTTTGGCACTTGGTTCGGGAGGAGCTCGGGGATTCGCCCACCTGGGTGCGATCAAGGTCTTCAAGGAGTCCGGCATACCGATTGATTATATTGCCGGCAGCAGCATGGGTGCCATGGTAGGCTGCTTCTATGGGGCGGGGCTGGATGTTGATCGTTTATATAAGCTTTCCAAAGCATTTAAAAGGAAGTATTATTTAGATTTTACAGTTCCTAAAATGGGTTTTGTGGCAGGGAAACGAGTAAAGGAACTGATCCGTATATTTACTCATGGAAAAAACCTCGAGGACCTCGATATTCCTGTTAATGTTGTGGCCACAGATTTAATGACTGGTGAAAAAATTGTTTTTAAAAGCGGGCCCATTTCTGATGCTGTTAGGGCAAGCATATCCATCCCGGGTATATTTGTGCCCGAAAAATTAAATGGCCGTCTTCTAGTGGACGGAGGAGTAGTGGACAGGGTTCCTGTGTCAGTTGTTAAGGAAATGGGAGCTGATATCGTCATCGCTATCGATGTTTCACATGTAAAAACAAATGCGGAAATCACCTCAATCTATGACGTGATCATGCAAAGTCTGGATATCATGCAGATGGAGCTTGTCAGTCACCGGGAAATTGCTTCTGATTTTATGATTAAACCCAGGGTGGAAATGTATAGCTCCCGCGCATTTACAAATATTGAAGAAATCATCAAAATTGGTGAAGAAGAAGCAAAAAAGCATATTGACAGTATTTATCATTACATAACTAAATGGAAGGAGCATCCTGATTCATGAGAAGCAAATTTTATACCCGTTCCTTCTTGATTTTGGCAGTTATCCTTGTGGCCAGTTCGTTTTATTATCTGCCTTATTACGTATCAAAGCCGGGTATGGCAAAAGAACTCGAACCGATTATTGAGGTGGAAAACGGCTATGAAGAACAAGGAAGCTTCATGCTGACTACTGTAAGAATGGGCCGGGCGAATATATATGCATATATGGCTGCCAAATTCAGCAAGTATCAGGAATTGTATCCTGTGGAAGAAATCCGGGCCGAAAATGAAACAGATGAAGAGTATAATGTAAGGCAGCTTCATATGATGGCAACTTCCAAACTGGCTGCTATTGAAACTGCCTATAAAAAAGCCGGCCTGCCCATTCAGTATCTTTATAATGGCGTATATGTCCTTAATGTGCTGCCTGATATGCCCGCTGACGGCAAACTTCAGGCAGGTGACCGCATCTTTAAAGTGGACGGCAGGGAGTTCAAATCCTCAGATGAATTTATCAGCGCTGTCTCCAATAAGCAGGAGGGCAGTGAAATAACACTAACTTTTGAACGGCAGGATAAAACGATGGAAACCTCGATTCCTTTAATAACACTTGAGGAAACAGGAAAACCTGGCGTGGGGATCACTCTCGTTGACGACAAAGAAATAGAGGTCGAACCGGCTGTAAATATTGACAGTGAAGAAATTGGCGGCCCTTCTGCCGGACTGATGTTTTCTCTTGAAATTTACAATCAGCTAATAAAAGAAGATTTGACGGGAGGCTATAAAATAGCCGGTACCGGAACAATCAATTCCGAAGGGACAGTCGGGAGAATAGGCGGGATCGAGCAAAAAATAGTAGCAGCAGACAAAGCAGGAGCAGAAATTTTCCTTGCGCCTAATGAAAATGGTGCAGAAGACTCCAATTACAAAGCAGCTGCTGCAACAGCCAGGGATATTAAGACCGATATGAAAATAGTTCCGGTGGATACTTTTGATGATGCAGTGGAATATTTAAGAAACCTGGATTAAAAAAACTTGCAGCCGGCAGCAAAAAGCCATCGGCAATCGAGAGATGCCGCTGGCTTTTCTTTTTTATCTTCAGCTATTCGTCTTGAAAAGAGAAGGCACATCAGAATTTAGTCAGCCATAATGGGAGGCTGGTTAAATTCCTGCTGCATAAGATTTCGTTCCTCAGGAGCATTTATGCCCATTGCATATACTCGTGAGGCTTTGATATCCAAATGCAGCTGCTGTGCAGCGTGTGATGAAATTCTTGATATCAGCGGAAGCTTTAAGTCAGACTTATACTTGTTTAAATACTTCCTGCCATTCTTGGACATCCCCAAAAGACGAAGATATTCGGCTTTTAATGGTTTATTGGGCATCTCTGTTTTTTCTGTATTCGTAAGGATATGTACACAAGCCCGTTGCAGCCTTGTCCATGTGTACCTCTTTGTTTTGATCTTTTCCATGAATTGCTGAAAGCTTTCTGCCTGAATTGCTGCTGATAAAAACCTATGCTCCAGGCCTTCTTCCATTTCATAAATGCATCTTAACTGTTCCGGCTTTAGATGAATCAGGCGGAATTTTAAAAATGGCCAGTATTGTTCCCATTGATTAAACGCACCATACTCTTTTTTATATTGAAGTAAACCCTGATATGTAGTTTCCGGAACATATTGGCGAATGGCTTCAATTTCTCCATTCCCGGTAAAAAGTGCTTTTCTTATGCTTGTCGCACTTGCTATAGATTCAGAAGAAAATTGTTCGTCATGATATCCTGCGCTTTTTCTTGCAACTGTAAACAGCTGCATAGATGAATTGATCCTGCGGGCTGAATTTAAATATTGAAAGCCAAGAATGTTATTCGGTTTTGAAAGGTCAACCAATTCATCTTCAGGGTTCAAATCAAGGAATGCCAAGGATGATGCTTTTGGATAGCTGACTCCTGCATCAAGGTGTACTCTGACCCTTTCCTGGTAGGCAGCATGATGTTTTCCGAGAAATGACAGCGTTTGGTGAAAGCTTTCCATATTGCCGGATTCACTCCCGAAGCATAAGCTGCTGCAGCCGGCTGCTTCGAGTATGGATACTGCTCCGCTTGCGAAAATATCTGCCTGCTGAACAGCATACTGGTAGGGAAGTTCAAATACAATATCTGCCCCCCCCTTTAGTGCCATTTCTGCCCGTTTCCATTTTGAAATTAACGCTGGTTCTCCTCGCTGCAGAAAGTTGCCGCTCATGACCGCAATAATGGTTTCTGCGCCTGAAATTTTTTGGGCCTGCTCCAAATGGAAGGCATGGCCATTATGAAAAGGATTATATTCTACAATTACACCTGTTGCTTTCATATTGACATACTCCTCGAAAAGGTTTAAAAAGATATGTATTGGAAAAAGTATTAAAAGAAAAGCGGGAGCGCCTTGCCCAGTAAACAAAATCTCTAAATCCCGCAAAAAAACTTTTACTAAAGAAGCCTTCAATAGTATGATATTAGCTACATTATAGTGTAAAGAAAAAATATTGACAAATAATTATAGGAAGGCTATAATTACCTTTGTTGCCTTGGGGTGATTCGTATGAAATGGACTTTAAGTCAGTTACAAAAATATCGAAGCAAGGACTTTCCCATTGATGAAACTGTCAATGCTGATGAGGTCATGAAATTGAATCCGGAAATTCGCGGTGCATCACCAATGCATGTGACTGGCCGTGCGGATATCGATTCTGCCAAAGTGACCTTTCATTTAACTATAAAGGGTCATTTAATACTGCCTTGTTCTCGTACTTTAGTTGACGTAAATTATCCAATTAATGTTGAAACAACTGAAACTTTCCTCTTAAAAGGTCCTGATTATGAGACTGAAGAGGAAGTTCACCAGGTAAAAGGGGATGTGATTGATTTAAATCCGATCCTTCATGAGATCCTTTTACTCGAAGTCCCAATGCAAGTTTTCTGCGAAGACAGCAGTGAAGAGGGAGCTCCGCAATCCGGTAAGGATTGGGAGGTCATTCATGAGCAGGATAAACAGGATAAAGTAGATCCTCGTCTTGCCGGACTTGCTCAATTTTTTGATCAGAATGATCCTTCTTCCGATTCATAACGGAAGAAAAACAAGAAGCACTTGAAGACACCAGCTTGCTCTGGCCTTCATAACTTTCTTAATGGGTTTGTCCAATTCCTATGGACATCCTCTAATACTCTTTAAGGAGGTGGGAAGAATGGCTGTACCTTTTAGAAGAACATCTAAAACTGCGAAGAGAAAACGTCGTACCCATTTTAAATTACAGGTTCCTGGTATGGTGGAATGCCCAAACTGTGGTGAAATGAAACTTGCTCACCGCGTTTGCAAAGCTTGCGGAACTTACAAAGGAAAAGAAGTAGTTAACGACTAATCCTTTAGATACAAAGCACAAGAACTTAGTTCTTGTGCTTTTGTCGTTTTAAAGCATCGATATAATCATTATAAGTACAAGACTATCTATATTTTTGCTAATATTAAAAATAGTTTAATCAAAGTTTAAGGAGGCACCCATGAAACCTTACATAATTGAAGAATATGAGAGTGGACTGTTAATTTTCAGGATTAACAGGCCTGAAAAAAGAAATGCCATAAACTATGAGGTTATGGATGGTCTGGAGACCGTAATTCATATGGCTGGTAAGCAATCAGTTAAGGTGCTTGCGATTACGGGTGAGGGAGACCAGGCTTTTTGCTCAGGAGGGGATCTATCTTCCTTTCACAGTTTAAAGACAGAAAATGAAGCCTTTGGAATGCTAAGCAGAATGGCTGCTCTTTTAAAAAAATTGCTATTCTTGCGTAAACCAACTATTTCCATATTGAATGGAACAGCTGTCGGCGGAGGCTGTGAGCTGGCTGCTGCATGTGATTACCGAATTGCTAAAGCAGGAATAAAAGCAGGTTTCATTCAGGGAACTTTAGCCATTACAACCGGCTGGGGCGGCGGTTCCATTATTATGGAAAAGATGCTTCCTGCCAATGCGATGAGAATGCTGATGGAAGGGAAGTTATATACTGAAGGGGAATTAAAAGAATTAGGTTTCGTACATTCAGTCTTTCAGGGGGATTCAACCGATGGGTGTCTGAGTTTTCTGGAAAGAATGCTCAGACTTGAGAGTGAGGTATTGGAAGCTTATAAAGATCTTCTTGTAAATAAGTGGGCGAATGCAGGCTTAGAAGAGAGAATTGACCAGGAAGTGCGCCGCTGTTCGGTTTTATGGGAAGGAGAAGCACACCATGCCAAAGTTGACAGCTTCCTGAATAAGCCATAAGCGTATTCTTTGCGGGGATGAATAAAGTTACATTTTATAATATGATATCAGTCTATCTTTTCTAGCATTGGCATATGTATAAAGAAAAACACTAGGAGGGATACACTGATGTCTTCAACCCGTCAGGATGCTTGGTCTCAAGATGAAGATTTGCTTCTTGCAGAAGTTGTGCTCCGTCATATACGTGAAGGAGGAACTCAGCTTCAGGCATTTGAAGAAGTTGGCAAACAGTTAAGCAGAACCGCGGCTGCCTGCGGATTTCGCTGGAATTCTTATGTAAGAAAACAATATAAATCAGGTATTGAATTGGCAAAAAAACAGAGAAAAGAAATGAAGAAAAACCCGCAGGCTGCTGGAAGTGAACAAGATCTTCATGCAGTTCCTGAGGAAAAGGCGGAAAAAAGCGAAAACACAGTTCAGGCAATTAATAGGAAAATCGAGTTTAATGAATTAGTCGGCTTTCTAAAAGCCTTATATGAGAATGCTCAGAAACCTGCACCTGCAGAAGATCCCTGTGCTTTGAAACGCATTCAGGAGCTGGAGAAGCAAATGTACTACCTGGCTGCGGAAAATGAGAAATTAATTAATGAGTTAAATACGCTGGAACAGGATTACAAAGCACTGGTAGAGATTATGGAAAGTGCAAGAAAGCTTGTTGGGCTTAAGGACGTCAGCCGCCACAAAAACTTGAATTTTACTGTAAATCCCGAAATAAAGCCTGAAAAGGTTGAGAAATAGATGCTTGTAAATAAATAAAAATAAGCGGACTGAATTTTGTCCGCTTATTTTTATGCATTTATAGTAGAAGACAGCTGCTTAATGAGTTTGTTCTTTAACACCAGCAGGGAACCAGGCAAGCGGATTCTCTCCCAGGTCGCGTTCCATATCATAATGAACGGGTTCAAATCCCATCTTCTCCCAAAAGGTCTTTGATTTCACACGCGGATTTGTTTTAATAGGAAGTCCAAATCCTTTTGCAAATTCTACAAGTGATTGCCCATAGCCTTTGTTTTGATAGTCAGGCAAAACCTCAAGCTTCCATAGCTCTAAATAATCCTGTGCAGGTTCGAAATAGCGGTCGAATCTTGCTTCGATCTGGTAAAGGCTCATGCGTGCAACAAGCTTATCCCCAAAATAAATACCATAAAATGGAGACTCACTGTCGTTTTCGATAATATTAGCTTCAAGGTCTTCAAGCATGGAAAGCTCCTGCAATCCATACTCTTTAAATTTCTTAAACTCTTCCAGAGTTTTATAATTTACCTTTAATTTTTCAACCTTATAGTTCATAAAATCTCCCCCTTAGCCATCGGTGTGTAGGACATCTGCGGATGTAAACGCTTTATAATACCTTCCTTAAAGTTGAAAGGTTTCTTCTTTGTCTATTATTATATAACAAGTAAACAAAAAATTCTGCACATATGGAAAACTTAATATATTTTTAGTTTTTTTATAAAAATCAGAAAGCGTTTACAAAAATAGCAGGAAATAAGCAGAAGATTGTAGAAATATATATTATTGCAGGATTAATACAAGTAGAAAGGGGCCAGATTGTGCGAAAAATTCTGATTGCCAACAGGGGAGAAATTGCTTTAAGAATCATAAAAACCTGCCGTGAAATGGAAATTGAAACTATTGCCATATATTCTGATGCAGATAAAGACCTGCCATTTGTTAAAGAAGCTACATATGCTTTCCATATCGGTGAACCGCCTGTCAGTAAATCTTATTTAAAAACAGATGCCATTCTAGAGATTGCCAAAAGGGAAAAGGCAGATGGAATTCATCCGGGATATGGTTTTTTGTCCGAAAACGCCGGCTTTGCAAGAGCCGTAATTGATGCAGGGATTGCTTTTATTGGACCGGATCCGGAAACGATTGAATTGATGGGGGATAAAATTGTATCCCGCAAAACAATGAAGGAAGCAGGAGTGCCGGTTGTCCCCGGTAGCGGAGAGGGAACCTCCACCCTCGAGGAAGCATGCAGGCTTGCTGATGATATGGGTTACCCAGTCATGCTGAAGGCAAGTGGTGGGGGCGGGGGAATTGGTATGGTGCGCTGTGAAAATGAGCAAGCGCTCGCTAAGTCCTTTGCCTCAACCAAGGCCCGTGCTAAAGCTTATTTTGGTTCTGATGAGGTTTTTGTAGAAAAGTATATAGAGAATGCCAGACATGTTGAAATACAGGTGTTTGGTGATCATCATGGGAATATCGTCCACTTATTTGAAAGAGATTGCTCTATACAGAGGAGACATCAGAAGGTAGTGGAGGAGTCACCATCTCCTTTCCTTTCAGAGCAAACAAAGCAAAAGATGTATGATACAGCTTTGACTGCTGCCAGAGCAGTCAATTATAAAAATGCCGGTACTATTGAGTTCATTGTAGATGAACAGGAGAATTTTTATTTTCTTGAAATGAATACAAGACTTCAAGTTGAGCATCCCGTAACTGAACAAGTAACCGGACTTGATCTTGTCGAATGGCAGCTCCTTGCAGCAAGAGGGGAAAAGCTTCCACTTGAACAGAACAGTATAGAGCAGAAGGGCCATTCGATTGAATTTAGGCTGTATGCAGAGGATCCTGTAAGCTTCATGCCTTCTCCTGGGAAATTGTCAAAATTTGAATGGGCAGATTCTCCGGGAATACGAGTAGATTACGGATATGCTTCAAATACGGCAGTCAGCCCATTTTATGATCCTATGATCGCAAAATGCATTATCTATGGCCAATCAAGGGATGAAGCTATCAAAAATGCACTGCAATTCTTTGATGAACTGAAAATTGAAGGTATTAAAACGAATGCCCCGTTATTTAAGGAAATTTTAAAAGATGAAGATTTCCGTAATGGAAATTATTCTACATCCTATCTAACCCAGAAGGCTTTTGCCGTTAACTAAAAGGAGGAAATTACAATGAAAGAAATTACATCATCAATGGCAGGTACTGTATTAAATGTGTTGGTCGAAGCGGGCCAGGAGGTTAATGAAGGACAGGAAGTACTAATGCTTGAGTCCATGAAAATGGAAATTCCAGTCGAAAGCGAAACTGCTGGGAAAGTTGCTGAAGTGAAGGTCAGCATAGGTGATTTTGTTAATGAAGGCGATGTGCTGGTTGTATTTGAATAAGTAGGCAGGGACATACATGGCAAGGGGCTGCTGCTAAGCCCCCTCTGTTCCGTGTAACTATCTGCAATTCAGATTATTGGCTATAACTGGAAATTTATCGCAGTCTAACAGTCAGTAAGACCCCCGCTTCAAGATTCAGAGGAATCAAAGGAGGATAAGGGGGTCAAACTGCCCGTAA
>NZ_NJQY01000014.1:272368-343509 GCF_010628845.1 Bacillus sp. 22-7
CGTAGTGTCGATTGATCGAAGCGCAAGCGGAGATCTTAGCGACACTAGAACGCGACTAACAATCAGGGGATAAGGCGTCCTGATTGAATTTTCACTTTATATTCGAGGAGGATGGGAATGACTACTGCAAAGACATTAACTGAGACGCTCCAGGAAAGAAGCAGGGTAATAGAAGCGGGCGGACATCCAAAATATCATGAAAAGAACGAAGCACAAAATAAACTATTTGTCAGAAGACGGCTTGAGCTTTTGTTTGATGACGGATTCTATGAGGAAGATGGAAAATTTGCGAACTGCCAGGAAAATGACCTTCCTGCAGATGGAGTTGTTACTGCAGTTGGAAAGATAAACGGACAGACTGTTTGCGTAATGGCGAATGATTCAACGGTAAAAGCCGGCTCCTGGGGTGCGAGGACGGTTGAAAAGATCATCCGTATTCAGGAGACAGCAGAGAAGTTGAAAGTTCCGATTCTATACCTGGTTGACTCTGCCGGTGCCCGTATTACGGATCAGCTTGAAATGTTTCCGAATAGACGCGGAGCAGGAAGAATTTTTTATAACCAGGTTAAGCTTTCAGGCATGATACCGCAGATTTGCCTCCTTTTTGGACCATCTGCGGCCGGCGGAGCTTATATACCTGCATTTTGTGATATTGTTATTATGGTAGATCAAAATGCTTCTATGTATCTTGGATCACCAAGGATGGCAGAAAAGGTTATCGGGGAGAAGGTAACCCTGGAAGAAATGGGCGGCGCCCGCATGCATTGTTCTGTCAGCGGATGTGGTGATGTCCTTGCTTATAGTGAGGAAGAGGCTATTGAGTCAGCAAGAAGGTATTTGGCATATTTCCCGGCAAGCTTTAAAGAAAAACCTGCGAGGCTGGAAGCCGTCATGCCAAAATCCGGCCGTGCCCTAGAAGAAATCATCCCAAAAAATCAAAATGCCCCATTTGACATGTATGAGTGTATTGATTCCTTGATTGATGAAGGCAGCTTTTTTGAAATTAAGAAGCTTTTTGCTGCGGAACTGATTACCGGACTTGCCCGAATAGGCGGAAGGCCAGTAGGAATTATTGCCAACCAGCCAAAGGTTAAAGGCGGCGTTTTATTTGTGGATTCTGCGGACAAAGCAGCGAAGTTTATTCAGCTTTGTGATGCTTTCCATATTCCGCTGTTATTCCTGGCGGATGTCCCTGGATTCATGATCGGGACGAAGGTTGAAAGAGCCGGAATTATCCGTCATGGTGCCAAGCTTATTGCTGCCATGAGTTCTGCAACAGTTCCGAAAATCTCTGTTGTTGTCAGAAAGGCATATGGAGCCGGATTGTATGCAATGGCTGGTCCGGCATTTGAGCCTGATTGCTGCATAGCATTGCCAACAGCACAAATTGCAGTAATGGGACCTGAAGCAGCAGTAAATGCTGTTTATTCCAATAAAATCAATGCGATTGAAGATCCAAAAGAAAAGATTAAGTATGTTCAGGAAAAACAGCAGGAATATAAAGAAACAATTGATATCTACAAGCTTGCCTCTGAATTAATTGTTGACGATATTGTTGCACCTTCAGATTTAAGAAATGTTTTAATTAATCGATTTACACTTTATGAGACTAAAGAACTGACATTTAGTGTCCGGAAACATCCGGTTTATCCGGTTTAATACTCATCATTAAAAATCCCTTTTTCGATTTTCGAAAAAGGGATTTTTTTTAAAGGATTTAGCTGATGGAAAATGGAATTAAGAAATAACTATTAGATTTCATTTAAAAATATTCCTTTTTACCCATGAATTTATCTTATTTTGTTAAAATATGTTTAAAAAGTAAAAATGGTGGAGTCTATTATGAAAATAGCTATTATCGGAGGAGGCGCTGTCGGCCTTCTGTTTGCCCATTACTTAAATGAAAATCATGATGTGCGTATCTATGTGAGAAACAGCATTCAGCTGAATAAGCTGCACAAAAACGGACTTACAATCGAGAGAAATGGAATCCGCAGCAGTACCCGCGTTAAGTCATGCCATTTTAGTGAGTGGAAGGGGGAAGAGGATTTAACAATCGTTGCGGTTAAGCAATACAGTATTCCTGATTTGACAATAGATTTATTGAAGATGGATGCTTGCAAATCCGGATCATTTTTGTTTCTGCAAAATGGGATGGGGCACTTGAAGTGGGCAGAAATGCTGGGAGCTGATAACCTTTTTGTGGGCAGTGTTGAGCATGGTGCCTTAAAGACAGCGCCTGACACTGTGATACATACTGGGGTAGGAGTCACAAAAGTGGCAGCATTAAAGGGAGATATGGATTTTTTGAAGAAAATATCCGATTCGTCATCTTGTTTTTTTCCATTTGTTTTCGCTGGGGATTATTTGGAAATGCTAATTCAAAAATTAATCGTCAACAGTCTGATAAACCCTCTCACTGCAGTTCTCCGTGTTAGAAATGGTGAACTGCTTTCGAATAAATATTATTATCAGCTGTTTTTAAAGTTGTTTGACGAAGTAAGTGCCATATTAAATATCACTGATAAAGCAGCTGCTTTAAACCATGTGAAAAGTGTCTGTGAGGAAACAGGGATGAACAGATCCTCAATGCTTAAGGATATTGAAGAAGGCAGGGAAACAGAGATAGATGCTATTTTAGGCTATATCCTCAAGGAAGCTGAAATGAAGAAGATGTCTGCTCCTTATACAGAAAGTCTTTATTGTCAGATTAAAGGCAGGGAGAGGGGGAAATAAGTTGAACACTGTGTTCTCAAGCCTGATTGCAACGCTGGTGACCATACCGCTGCTCGGGTATCTGGCTGTTTTTATTATCAGCAAACAAATTACAAAAAAACATAAAAAGTCGGTACATATTGCCTTGGATGTCAGCACTTTTTTATTTATATTGTCGGTTCACTATTTAATTATCGTTATCTGGGATAAATCTTTTCTATGGATGATTATTCTATCCCTGCTCATTACAGCTGTCATTTTTATTATCATTCATTGGAGAATTAAGCATGAAATTAATATGCGTGTCTTATTTAAAGGATTCTGGAGATTTAATTTCCTGCTCTATCTAACAGCTTATATTATCTTGATGCTAATCGGTCTGGTTCAAAGGGTAACTTCCGTTGTTTTCATACCTTAATAAACAGGTTTATAAATATTATAATTTAACATTTAGAATTGAAGCCTTTAGGTAAGCAAAGTTTTTTTCTTTTCAATTAAGACAATGCTATACTCATAAGATGAAAATCAAAATGATCAGCTATGAGAAAGGAAGTTCATTAATGGAGATTCTTAATCTCTCATTACCGGCAACAAACCGGTTTGCAACAGATTATATTGCACAAACAGAAGAACTTATGCAGTTTTTTCACTATCGTTATAATTCGGATTCTGATTATAAAGCAAGGTTAGCTGAACTAAAGGGCCGTTCGTTTATGAGAAATGAACTTTCTCAATATATTGGAGAGTTTATGGATCGTTTTCCTTCTTCCCCAGCAGTTTATGACTCGCTAAATAAGCTTAAGCAAGACAATAGTGCAGTGATTATCGGAGGGCAGCAGGCAGGGATTTTGACGGGACCTCTTTATACAATACATAAAATCATCTCAATCATTCATCTTGCAAAACAGCAGGAAAGTAAGCTGGGCATTCCCGTTGTACCTGTTTTCTGGATTGCCGGCGAGGATCATGACTATCAGGAAGTAAATCACATTTTTATCGAGAAGAATAATAAAATGGAAAAAATGACTTATCCTGAAAAAGTATTAGAGAAGAAAATGGTTTCAAATATCCCTTTGAACCGTGAAAAGTGCAGGGCATGGGTGGAAGACATCATTGAAACTTTTGGAGAGACCGAACATACAAAAAATCTCCTTTTGATATTGGAAGAAAAAATTATGCATTCCCAAACCTATGTGGATTTCTTTGCCGGCATTATCATGCATTTATTTAAAGAAACAGGGCTTCTTCTGGTTGATTCCGGTGACCCAAGGCTCCGCAAACTTGAAAGCAGTATTTTTGGCAAACAGATTAAAGGCTTTGAAGAAATTACAAACCGTGTGAAAAGCCAGCAGCATAACCTGAAGAATGCGGGATTTCCAAATGCCATTGATTTAAGTGAAAATGCTGCCAACCTGTTCTATTATGACGAAAAGCATAAAGAAAGGGTTCTTTTGGAGTTCAATCAGGAGAAAAAGGTATTTACGGGGAAGGAGTGCTTCCATGAGTTTACCATGATTGAGCTTCTGGAGATTGCTGAAAATCATCCGGAAAGACTGAGCAATAATGTGGTGACAAGACCCATCACTCAGGAATGCCTGTTTCCGGTTCTTGCCTTTATAGCCGGGCCTGGAGAAATTGCCTATTGGGCTGAACTTAAAATGGCATTTGAATGGTTTGGGATGAAAATGCCTCCTATTATGCCACGTTTAAATATAACCTTTTTAGAACGGTCTATAGAAAGTGATTTTGGCGAATTAGGACTTGATTTGCAGTCTGTGCTCATATCAGGAACGGAAGCAATGAAGGAAGTTTATTTAAAGAGTATTAAAAATGAAAGCATAGAAGACCAGTTCCGTAAAACAAAGGATCAGTTAATACAAAATTATAAGCTTATTGAAGAGCTTACATTAAAAGATGTTAGTGCCCTTCTTCCACTGTTGAAAAAAAATGAAGAGCTGTTATTAAAGCAGATAGAATTCATGGAGAATAAAATCCAGAAATCCATACAGCAAAAATATGATGTGGTCATAAAAAAATATGAAAAAGCGGAAAACTCCCTGAGACCGGGCGGAATTCCTCAGGAGAGAGTGTGGAATATTCTGTATTACCTTAATAAATATGGGACAGATTTTCTTGAAGAATTACTCCATTTCTCGTTTGATTTTGATGGGACACACAAAGTCATAAAAATTTAATATTCGCCATTATTCTTCGGACCTTATCCATTTGGATAAGGTCCTTTTTTATATAAAAAAGAAGGTGAAACCTCTTTATCACCTGTGATTTCCCCTTTAAAAAACCATGTGTAAAAACAGTAAAGAGTTTAAAGAAAATGTAATAAAAAGACGAACGGATAAAAAGCAAATATCTTATAGGAAGCAGGATTTTAAATGTAGTGGTAGAATAATTAAAAACATGTGGAGGAAAGTGGGGGATTGTGGTACATTTGAGTTAGAAAGTGGGTGCAGTGGGTATGTTCATGGGTGAGTTCCATCACAACGTTGATAATAAAGGCCGTCTCATCGTGCCATCCAAGTTTCGTGATAACCTGGGTGAAACATTTGTTTTGACACGCGGACTTGATCAATGTTTGTTTGGCTACCCATTGGATGAGTGGAGGCAGCTTGAAGAGAAATTAAAAGGCCTGCCGCTAACTAAAAAAGATGCCCGTGCATTTACCCGTTTTTTCTTTTCAGGTGCCACTGAATGTGAAATAGATAAGCAAGGAAGAATAAATATAGCTTCCCCTCTTCTGCAATATGCAAAATTGGAAAAAGAATGTGTAGTGCTGGGCGTTTCCAATCGGATCGAGATATGGAGCAAAAATCTTTGGGAAGATTATTTTGCAGAATCAGAGGAATCTTTTGCTGATATTGCGGAAAATATGATTGGGTTTGATATATAATGGGAATGTTTTAGTAATATAATTTCCCATGAAACAAAGATACTTGTTTAGCTCCAGATGCTTAAAATGCGTCTTGTGCTTCTCTGATTGGAAAGGTGGATTCTTTCAACAATGTTTGAACATACAACAGTACTATTAAAGGAAACAGTAGAAGGCTTAAACATCCATCCTGATGGTGTGTATGTGGATTGTACACTGGGCGGAGCAGGCCACAGTAAATTAATTCTTTCCCAGCTGTCTGAAAAAGGAAAGCTATACGCATTTGACCAGGATGACACAGCAATCGCACACGCAAAAGAAAAGCTGGCTGAATATGGCGACAGAATCACGATTATCAAAAGTAATTTCAAGTATCTTCAGGAAGAGCTTGAAAACCTTGGCGTTTCTAAAGTGGATGGTGTTTTATATGATCTTGGCGTTTCTTCACCTCAGCTGGATACACCTGAAAGAGGATTCAGCTATCATAATGATGCCCCGCTTGATATGAGAATGGATACTGCTGCTGATATTTCCGCTTATGATGTAGTAAACAGCTGGGAATATGGTGAACTTGTAAAAATCTTCTTCAGATATGGAGAAGAGAAATTCTCAAAGCAAATTGCGAGGAAAATTGAAGCGGCCAGGGAAGTTTCTCCAATAGAAACAACAGGCCAGCTGGTAGAAATTATTAAAGAGGCCATTCCTGCACCTGCCAGGCGAAAAGGCGGACATCCCGCCAAGCGTGTTTTTCAGGCAATTAGAATAGCTGTTAATGATGAACTGGGTGTATTTGAAGATTCTCTGCACCAGGCTATTGACATATTAAATCCCAATGGAAGAATCAGCGTAATTACGTTTCACTCACTGGAGGACCGAATTTGTAAAGCTGCCTTTAAAAAAGCCAGCGAAACACCAAATCTGCCTCCCGGCCTGCCGATTATTCCTGATGAATATAAGCCAATCTTAAAGTTAATTAACAGAAAGCCGATTCTGCCTTCAGAGGAAGAGCTGGAACATAATAATCGAGCAAGGTCCGCAAAGCTGAGAATAGCAGAAAAGCTTTAATCGAATAGAGAAAATAAATTACAGGAGGGGAATTATGAGCAATTTAGCCCGAAAAATACAGGAAGAAAAACAATTTGATGTTCAAACCCAGCCCGTACAGGCCCCGAAGAAATTAAAAACAAAAAAGTCCTGGCTATCCCCCGGCGAGAAAATACTGGGACTTGCTTTCACTGGCATTGTTTGTTTTGGTGCAGTGCAAATGGTTTCAAATCAGGCGGCCATTTACGAAGTAAACAAAGAAATTCAGCAAACAGAAGAAGCAATCCAAACGCAGAACAAAGTGAATACAGATCTTAGTATGCAAGTGAGCGAATTAAGTACATACGAACGCATTAAAGCGAAAGCTGAAGCTATGGGTCTCAAATTCAGCGGAAATAATGTCAAGGTCGTGGAAGATTAATGAAGAAACAGCCAAATATCAATTTTGGAGCAGCGATATTATTTTTAATATTCAGCCTGCTCTTTTTTGTATTAATTTTTCGCTTTGTTTCTATTCAGGCAACAGGTGAGGCAGCAGGTCACGCACTTGCGGCTAAGGCTCAGCAGAAATATGAACGCGAAAAGACCATTCAGGCCAAAAGGGGTACCATTTATGACCGAAATGGAGAAGTCATTGCCGAGGATACTATTTCTTACAAGCTTGTAGCAATCCTGGACAAAAGCATGAAACCTGATTATGTGAAAGACCCCGGAAAAACAGCAGCGGCGCTTTCTAAAGCTATTGACCTGGAAGAGTCAGAGATTTACAGGATTTTAACAAAGAAAACAAAAGATGGAGAAAAACCATTCCAGGTTGAATTTGGAAAAGAGGGCCGCGATCTTCCGCTAAAGACAAAAAGAGAAATAGAAGATATGAAATTGCCCGGGATTACATTCATTACAGATTCCAAGCGGTTTTATCCAAATGGAGTCTTCGCCTCACATTTAGTGGGATATGTCGAAAAGAAAAAATCAAAAACAAATAAGACCGATACAGTCGGGATGCTGGGCCTCGAGCAGAGCTTAAATAAGGTGCTCACAGGAAAAGATGGGAAATTCAGCTATGAAAGTGATATATGGGGCTATCTGCTTCCTAATGGAGATCAAAAAATCCAGCCTGCTCAAAATGGCAAAGATGTGTATCTGACGATCGATAAGAAGATCCAGACCTTCCTCGAAGATTCTATGAATAAAGTAGACGAGGAATATAAGCCGAAAAAAATGGTTGCAGTAGTCGCTGATGCTAAAACAGGCGAAATTTTGGCTATGGGACAGAGGCCGTCCTTTCATCCGAAAACTAAGGAAGGCATAGAAGACACTTGGCATAATGAAGTGATTGAAAACTCATTTGAGCCCGGATCAACCATGAAGATTTTTACTTTGGCTGCTGCCATTGAGGAGGGTGAGTTTGATCCGAATGAATGGTATAAATCAGGAAGTTATAAAGTGACCGAAAATTCACCGGCTATACGGGACCATAATCAGGGCCGCGGCTGGGGGTCGATTACTTACCTTGAAGGTGTTCAGCGTTCATCGAATGTGGCTTTTGCGAAAATCGTGAAAGAAAAGCTTGGGTATGAAAAATACAGGGAATATATAACAAAGTTCGGATTTGAAAATCCGACGGGAATTGACCTGCCAAATGAAACGGGTGGAAAGATCGCTTATGAGTGGCCGCTTGATAAGGTAACTACGGGATTCGGACAAGGTTCGGCCATTACGCCTATTCAGCAGATACAGGCAGCTACCGCCATTGCGAATGACGGCAAAATGATGCAGCCACATGTCATCAGCAGTATTGTTGATGGCGATAAAAATGAAGTCGTGAAAAAAACAAAGCCGAAGGTGAAGGGAAATCCCATCTCTGCAGAAACGGCAAAGAAAGCCAGGGATATCCTGGAAACAGTTGTGTCATCTGAAAAAGGAACAGGGTATAAAAGGTATAATATCGAAGGCTACGAGGTTGCGGGAAAAACGGGGACTGCCCAGATCCCCGATCCAAATGGCGGGGGATATTTAACAGGTCATGAAAATTTTATCTTCTCGTTTTTAGGCATGGCGCCAAAAGATGATCCTGAACTGATCATCTATGTAGCGGTCCAGCAGCCGGATATTGACCTCAGTACAAATGGTGCAGAACCTGTTGCTAAGATTTTTACACCGGTAATGAAAAGCAGTCTGCAATATTTAAATATAGAACCGGCAAAAGAACTAAAGGCAAACTCGGAACAAGCGCCTGAAGTGGAAGGAAAAACAGTTGAGGAAGCAAAAGCACAATTGAAAAAATCCGGATTTGAAGCTATTGTGCTGGGAAAGGGCACCAAGGTGCAAAGGCAGGTCCCTGGCAATATGTACAATTTGCTTGAAGGCGAACGAGTGATCTTAAAGACGGATGGCGAATTAACAGTGCCTGATATGTCTGGATGGTCGCTAAGGGACGTCATGAAGGTGGCAAAGCTTGCTGACTTAAAGCTTAATACTGTTGGAAGCGGATATGTGGTGAAACAAAATCTAAAAGCCGGTTCTACACTTAGGGAAGGTGACTATTTAATAGTCGAACTTGAGCATCCTGCTGAGAAATATAATGAGGAGAACGTCAAATCAGAAGAGAAGCAAGAAGAAGAGGAAGCAGTGCTTGATTAAATGGAGAACGTACTGCCGGATGTGCGGCAGTGCGTTCTATTCGTTTTGGTACAAGCATATATTGGAACGAGCCATAATTTAAGGAGGTTCGTCCGTACATGCGTGTTTCAAATGTAACCGTTCGAAAACGGCTGACTGCAGCGTTGTTTGTTGGTATTCTCGTTTTTTTTATAATTGATTTGCGTCTGGGATATGTTCAGTTTTTTCTGGGGAATATGCTTACAGATGGCGCAAAGGAGCTCTGGAGCAGAGATATCCCCTTCGAGCCGGAAAGAGGAGAAATCGTTGACCGAAATGGTGTTCCGCTGGCAACGAATGTCAGTGCTCCAACTGTCTATGTTGTACCCAGACAAATCAAGGATCCTGCAGATGCTGCAGAGAAATTGGCTGCAGTACTGAATATGCCAAAAGAAAAAGCCTATGAGCTTATCACCAAAAGGGCATCAAGTGTGAAGATTCCTCAAGGCAGAAAGATTTCCCATGAAAAAGCGAAAGAAATCCGTGCATTGGGTATTGAAGGAGTTTACATTGGTGAAGATTCAAAACGCCACTATCCTTTTGGTAATTACCTATCGCATGTTTTGGGATTTTCGGGAATTGACAATCAGGGTCTTATGGGTCTTGAATTATATTATGATGAAGAACTAAAGGGAAAAAAAGGATCTGTTAAGTTTTATGCGAATGCAAAGGGTGAACGGATGAACGATATGGCGGATGACTACAAGCCGCCAGTTGATGGAATGGATTTAAAGCTCACCATTGATTCCAAGATTCAGACAATCGTAGAAAGGGAGCTTGATATTGCCCAGGCTGAATACAACCCTGATGGAATAATAGCAATTGCCATGAATCCAAATAATGGAGAAGTTCTTGCCATGGCCAGCAGGCCCGATTTTGACCCTGCAAATTTCAGGAATGTACCCCCGGAAATTTACAACCGCAACCTGCCAATCTGGAGTACATACGAGCCTGGTTCTACATTCAAAATTATCACTCTGGCAGCTGCGTTAGAAGAGGGAAAGGTAGACTTGGAAAAGGATCATTTCCACGACCCGGGATCTGTTGAAGTTGGCGGTGCCAGACTGAGATGCTGGAAAAAGGGAGGCCATGGCAGCCAGACTTATCTGGAAGTAGTCCAGAATTCCTGTAACCCTGGTTTTGTAGAGCTGGGTGAGCGATTAGGCAAAGAAAAACTGTTTAAATATATCCGCGACTTTGGGTTCGGCGAAAAGACCGGTATCGACCTGCAGGGCGAAGGGAAGGGGATTCTATTTAATCTCGATCGGGTTGGTCCTGTTGAGCAGGCAACTACTGCTTTTGGACAGGGAGTTTCCGTTACCCCGATTCAGCAGGTAGCAGCCATTTCGGCAGCCGTTAATGGCGGAACACTATATACCCCTTATATAGCCAAAGAGCTTATTAATCCTGCTACCGGGGAAATATTGATGAAAAAATCACCTGATGCAAAGAGAAAAGTAATCTCAAAGGAAACATCTGATGAAATCCGCAAAGCGCTTGAATCAGTTGTGGCAAAAGGATCAGGAAAAAAAGCGTTCGTTGACGGATATCGTGTTGGGGGGAAAACCGGGACTGCACAAAAAGCCCAAAATGGCCGGTACCTGGAAAATAACCATATCGTATCATTCATAGGGTTTGCACCTGCTGATGATCCTCAGCTCGTCGTGTATGTGGCTGTGGATAATCCAAAAGGAACCGTTCAATTTGGGGGTGTTGTTGCCGCTCCGATTGTAGGAGAAATCATGGGGGACAGTTTGCGGGCAATGGGTGTAAAGCCTCGCAAAGATCAAATTGAAAAAGAGCTGACATGGATGGATTCCCCGATGATTGAGGTTCCGGATATGGTAGGTCTGACAAAGAAAGACCTCGGTGAACTATATCTAAACCTGAAAATTGATGCCAGCGGGACAGGAAATACGGTGGTGAAGCAAACGCCTCAGCCGGGCATTAAGTTAAAAGAAGGTTCAACGATCCGCCTTTATTTTGATGACAAATAAGAATAAGAATGAGGGCGGCTTCCTCCTGCGCCGCCTGAATTTTTTTGTTTGTAAGGAAACTGTAACATATTTTCAAGGTTTGGCTTCTATATATTAAATAGCTAAAAAAGTAATTATCCTGTACAATATATATCGCCATCATTTAGAATGTTATTTTGATTATATTTATTTATCGCAGTCTAACGGGCAGTAAGACCCCACTTCAAGACTCAGAGGAATCAATGGTGATAAGCGGGGGTCAAACTGCCCGTATAGGCCCGATTGGTTCAACTAACAATTAGCGGGGAAAAAGCACTCCCCACTAATTGAAGTTTCACTTTATACTGGCCAGCTTCACTAAAAAAGGAATAGTTTGCTCTGTTTAACATGAGAGGAATGGTAAAGATGGAATTACATAAACTGCTGCGATTTTTACAGCCTTATATGACATATAAAGGGGAAAACCCTGAAATCACAGCGATTGTTAACGATAACCGGAAAGTTCTGCCTGGAAGTCTGTTTATTTGCATTGAGGGCTATACGGTGGATGGCCATGACTTTGCAGCTTCTGCTGCCGAAAAAGGCGCAGCAGCTGTAATTGCCCAAAAAGAGCTGGACTTAGATATCCCGGTTATAGTAGTTAAAAATACAAAACGGGCGATGGCCGTGCTGGCTGATGCTTTTTATGAACAGCCGAGCAAGCAGCTTCATCTAATTGGCATAACAGGGACTAATGGCAAAACAACCACAAGTCATTTAATTGAAAAGATTCTTGCTGATGCAGGAAGGAAAACCGGCTTAATTGGCACGATGTATACGAAGATTGCCGATGAAACTTTTGAAGTGAAAAATACTACTCCTGAAAGCCTGACTTTGCAAAGTACATTTAGAAAAATGGCAGATGCTGGTGTGGATTCAGCTGTAATGGAAGTGTCTTCTCATGCACTTGTTGAAGGCCGTGTTCATGGCTGTGATTTTAATATAGCCGTATTTACGAACCTGACACAGGATCACCTGGATTATCATAAAACGATGGATGAATACAGAAGAGCAAAAGGGCTGTTGTTTGCCCAGCTTGGAAGCGCCTATAATCATGGAGAACCGAAGTATGCCATTTTAAATTCAGATGACCCTGCTTCCGCAGAATATGAAGAATCGACGGCTGCTCATGTCATTTCCTACGGAATTGATCAGGAAGCTGATCTGCGGGCCGTTAATATTCAAATGACTGCTGCCGGTACGGAATTTGACTTAATCTCTCCATTCGGAAAGCATAAAGTTTCTTTAAAAATGATAGGAAAGTTCAGCATCTATAATGTACTAGCAAGTATTGGAGCAGGTATCGCTGCAGGCATATCAATCTCTCAAATCATTAAATCTGCAGAAGAAGTTAAAGGAGTAGCCGGCAGATTTGAAACCGTAGACGCAGGCCAGGATTTTTCTGTGATTGTTGATTATTCACATACACCGGACAGCCTGAAAAATGCGCTGGAAACGGTAAAGCAATTTGCCCTGAAGCGCATTTTCGCCATCGTGGGCTGCGGAGGAGACAGAGACAGATCCAAACGACCGTTAATGGCAGAAATTGCCTGCCAATACAGTACAGACCCAATCTTTACTTCAGATAATCCGAGAAGTGAAGACCCGATCCAAATCCTGAGGGATATGGAAGAGGGAGTAAAAGAAGAAAGTTATAAAATAATCGTCGATCGAAAAGAAGCCATTCACTATGCGGTGAAAAATGCCAGTGCAGGAGACGTTATCTTAATAGCAGGAAAGGGCCATGAGACCTATCAGATTGTAGGCAGCCATGTTTTTGACTTTGATGACCGTCTGGTGGCAAAAGAGGCTATAGAGGAGCGATAAAATGTATTTGACTTATCAGGATTTAGCGGGATTGTTTCCGGCTGTCAAAGGAATAAAGGATAATGAGCTGGAATTTCATACCGTGGCATCGTCCTCTTCTGACCTGCAGCCAAAAGGAATTTATATTCCTTACGAGGAAGACGGAAATCTGAAGGAAGCTATTGAAAGAGGGGCTGTTGCTGCTGTCTGGAATGAGAATGCCGAGACTCCGGCATACACCCCAAATCATTTCCCTATTTTTTATACAAACGACTTAACGAAAGGCTTAAAGGATATCATGGAATTATATATTAATAAATTAAGTAAAGCAGAAGAAAAGATGAACACAACTAATTTCCTTATTTCGGATGAAGAAAGTCTTAAAGAAAACGAAACAACATATGATATTGCTGTAATGGCTGAAAGATTAGCGGAAGCTGCGGGTTATGCCAAGCGCGAAAGGAGGGGATAAGTATGATGGAGCAAGTTATTTTTTTCACAATATTGGCAGGTTTTTTAATTACGGTATTGCTGTCTCCCATATTCATTCCCTTCCTGAGAAGGTTAAAATTTGGGCAAAGCATCCGTGAAGAAGGCCCGAAATCCCATATGAAGAAGACAGGTACTCCGACAATGGGCGGGATAATGATTCTTCTTTCCGTCACGATGACCACTTTATTTATGACCGGTAAATTTTCACAGCCTGCAGTAGAAACATATTTGCTGCTTCTGGTTACCCTGGGGTTTGGACTCCTCGGTTTCCTCGATGATTTTATTAAAGTGGTTTTGAAGCGTAATTTAGGCCTGACTTCAAAACAGAAGCTTCTGGGCCAGATTATTATTTCAGTGATTTTTTATTTTGTTTATAAGCAGAATGACTTTTCAACAGAAGTACATATTCCGCTGACAGATATTTCGATTGATTTGGGCTGGGGATATGTTTTATTTATTATTTTCTGGCTGGTCGGATTCTCTAATGCTGTCAATCTGACAGATGGACTTGATGGACTTGTCTCCGGGACTGCCGCAATCGCTTTTGGAGCATTTGCAGTACTGGCCTGGAATCAATCCCAATTTGAAGTATCCATTTTTTCTGTAGCAGTAGTTGGAGCGGTATTGGGTTTCCTTGTCTTTAACGCCCATCCTGCAAAGGTGTTTATGGGAGACACAGGCTCACTGGCTCTTGGCGGTGCTATTGCGACCATAGCCATCCTGACAAAACTTGAAATCATCCTGATCATTATCGGCGGGGTTTTTGTTATTGAAACATTATCTGTTATTCTGCAGGTGGCCTCCTTTAAAACCACCGGCAGACGGATTTTCCGCATGAGCCCGCTTCACCATCATTATGAATTGGTAGGCTGGTCAGAATGGCGGGTTGTTGTTACGTTCTGGACGGTTGGGTTATTGTTTGCAATCTTAGGAATTTATATTGAGGTGTGGGTGTAAGTGAAAGAAGTCAATCGCTATCGACATAAGAAAATATTAGTACTGGGGCTGGCGAAAAGCGGAGTGAGTGCAGCTTCCCTTTTACATAAGCTTGGAGCATTTGTGACTGTTAATGATTATAAGCCGCTTGCAGAAAATCCTGAAGCACAAGGACTGCTTGAGCAGGGGATTACAGTTATTTGCGGTGGCCATCCCATTGAACTTCTTGAAGAGGGATTTGAACTGATTGTAAAAAATCCCGGTATACCTTATCATAATCCAATGATAAAAGGAGCCCTTGAAAAGGGCATACCGGTTATTACAGAAGTGGAGCTTGCCTATCAGGTTTCTGAAGCTCCTTTTATTGCGATTACTGGCACAAATGGAAAAACGACAACCACTACACTTGTGTTTGAAATGCTTCAGGCAGGGAGCAAGATGCCGCTGATAGCTGGAAATATTGGTACAGTAGCTTCCGAAGTTGCCCAGAATGCCGCGGAAGAAAACAATATCGTAATTGAGCTTTCATCGTTTCAGCTGATGGGCATTCAGGAATTCAGGCCGAGAATTGCCATTTTAACCAATTTATATGATGCCCATTTGGATTACCATGGCACAAGAGAAGAATACCATGCAGCCAAAGCAAACATTACGCTGAATCAGACTGAACAGGATTATTTCATTGTCAATGCCGACCAGGATAAAGTAATGGAAGCGGCTGCCCGGTCAAAGGCTCAGATCATTCCTTTTTCGACTTACAAAGTGCTGTCTGAAGGTGCATATGTGAAAGATGGCTGGATTTATTTTAATGATGAACAAGTGATGGAAAGAAAGGATGTATCATTGCCAGGAGAGCACAACCTTGAAAATATCCTTTCCTCAGTGGCTGCTGCCAAGCTGACAGGGGTGGGCAATGAAGCCATCAGCCGGGTCCTGGGATCGTTTACAGGTGTAAAGCACCGCCTGCAATATGTTGGAGAACATCAAAACAGGAAATTTTATAATGATTCTAAAGCAACGAACATCCTTGCAACGAAGAATGCGGTCGCAGCATTTGATCAGCCTGTTCTTCTTCTTGCAGGAGGTCTCGACCGCGGAAATAGCTTTGATGAACTCATTCCATCTCTTAAAAAGGTAAAGGCTCTGGTAACCTTTGGGCAAACTGCTGAAAAGATTGAAAAAGCAGCAATGGAAGCGGGAATAAAAACAATTGAGCGTGTCGATAATGTTGAAAAAGCCGTACCTGCAGCCTTTAAGCTTTCGGAGCCGGGAGATGTGATTCTGCTTTCCCCTGCCTGTGCAAGCTGGGACCAATATAAAACTTTTGAGGTTCGGGGAGACATGTTTATAGATGCGGTGCATAAACTTAGTTAAGGGCTTGTCTGCGGGACTTAGAAACTTTCAGCAAAGGCATTAATCTTCCTCGCGTGGCATTTAAGGCTTTAAAAAGGAACAAAAAACTGCCGGAAAGCGGGTAAGCTTATTTCGGCAGGGCATATTGTTCTACTTGACAGCCCTAAAACTTGCATTCGAGGTGTTTTCGTTGCCGGCTAAAAAAACCACTCCCGATTTTATATTAATGATCGTCACTTTAACGCTGCTTGCTGTAGGATTGACTATGGTATACAGTGCCAGTGCAATATGGGCAGATTATAAATTTGACGATTCTTTCTTTTTTGCGAAAAGGCAAATGCTTTTTGCCGGAGTTGGAATTATTGCGATGTTTTTTATTATGAATGTGGATTATTGGACCTGGAGAACTTGGGCAAAAGTGTTAATCATCATCTGCTTTGTGCTTTTGCTTCTGGTACTGGTTCCGGGCGTAGGCAATGTGAGAAACGGTTCCAGGAGCTGGATTGGCGTTGGTGCATTTTCCATCCAGCCTTCGGAGTTTATGAAGCTTGCCATGATTGTGTTTATGGCAAAATTCCTCTCCGAAAAACAAAAGCTGATCACTTCTTTCCGGAAAGGTCTTGTACCATCTTTAGGACTGGTGTTTTTAGCATTTGGATTAATTATGCTGCAGCCTGATTTAGGGACTGGAACTGTAATGGTGGGTACCTGTGTTGTCATGATTTTCATTGCAGGGGCCAGAATCAGCCACTTTGTCTGGTTTGCCGCTGCAGGTCTGGCCGGATTTGTGGCACTGGTTCTGTCAGCCCCTTACAGAATAAAGAGGATTACATCCTTTCTTGACCCATGGGAGGATCCGCTGGGCAGCGGTTTCCAGATTATCCAATCCTTATATGCAATTGGGCCTGGAGGGCTGTTCGGCCTTGGTCTGGGACAGAGCAGACAGAAGTTTTTCTATCTTCCTGAACCGCAGACAGATTTTATTTTTGCCATTTTAGCTGAGGAACTTGGGTTTATTGGAGGATCTTTTGTCATATTGTTATTTGCCCTTCTCTTATGGCGAGGCATCCGCATAGCTCTTGGCGCCCCTGATTTATATGGGAGTTTTTTGGCTGTTGGGATTATAGCAATGGTCGCTATTCAGGTAATGATCAACATCGGGGTTGTAACAGGTCTGATGCCTGTTACGGGCATCACACTTCCATTTCTGAGCTACGGGGGGTCTTCCCTGACACTAATGCTAATGGCTATAGGGGTTCTGCTTAATATTAGCAGATATGCAAGGTACTAGCGCATTTATAACATGCATTTTAGGAAACCCTGTGAAGCAGGGTTTCTTTTTTGGAAGCAATAACAAATCCGGCACGCTAAATTATCTAACTTGTTTGCAATTTTGCACATTATTACATTTCTTTAACATTATGATGTTCGTTCCTATCTATTTGTTTTGAATATAGTAGAATAGGGAAATGAGGGGGAGTGTTTGCTCTCCAACGCACTATTGCCCTTCATAAATATTTACCGGGGGCACAATAAATGAACACTATAGATTATTACTCTTTTATGAGGTGAAAGAATGAAAATTGCTGTTAGCGGCGGAGGAACTGGCGGACATATATATCCGGCACTTGCGCTTATAAGACAAATTCAGAAAGAACATAAGGATGCTGAATTTTTATATATAGGAACTGAGAAAGGGCTTGAAAACACGATTGTGAATCGTGAAAATATCCCCTTTAAATCAATACATATAACCGGTTTTAAAAGAAAAATCTCTTTGGATAATGTGAAAACTGTTTTAAGGTTCCTGAAAGGCGTTCGTGACAGCAAAAAGATGCTTAAGGAATTTAAGGCGGATGTTGTCATCGGTACAGGCGGATATGTATGCGGACCTGTTGTATATGCTGCATCCAGGCTTGGGATCCCAACCATTATTCATGAGCAAAACAGCGTCCCTGGATTAACCAATAAGTTCCTAAGCAGATATGTAGATAAAATTGCAGTTTGTTTTGAAGAAGCAAAGGCTTTTTTTCCGGAAACTAAAACCCTCATGACAGGGAATCCGCGTGCCTCAGAGGTATTGGGACAGGATGGAATCAGGGGTAGGCTGTCTGCAGGATTAAAGACAGGTGTTCCTGCTGTGTTGATTTTTGGCGGCAGCAGAGGAGCAAGGCCAATAAATGATGCAGTATTAAAAACACTGGCTGAGCTTGGTGAAAAGCCATATCAGGTTCTTTATATTACAGGGGATGTGCATTATGATGATGTACAAAAAGAAGTAGAACTTGTGGGAAATCCCGAAAACGTAATAATCAAACCATTTATTCACAATATGCCAGAAGTGCTGGCAGGAGCAAGCCTTGTCGTATCACGTGCAGGAGCCACCACATTGGCAGAAATAACTTCTTTAGGCATACCAAGCATATTAATCCCAAGCCCATATGTAACAAATAACCACCAGGAGAAAAATGCACGAGCGCTTAGTGACCATGGGGCTGCTGAGCTATTGCTTGAAAAAGAATTAACAGGCAAAAAACTTATTGATAGCATTGACCGAATTATTCTCAATAAAGATAAAATGGATAGCATGAAGGAAGCTTCGAGAAAGCTGGGAATTCGGGATGCATCAAATAGACTTTACAAATTAATGGCAGAATTGGTTTCAGATAGCGGGAAGTAGCCCTGAATCGTAAATTTGCATAGAATAAATAAATTTAGGATGAAATCAATAGAAAGGGAGGTAAATATGGACGAATTTATCAGCAAACTTAGAGAATTAAACATTGGAACAATCAAAGAAAATGAACCAATGGCTAATCATACAACAATGAAGATTGGCGGTCCCGCCGATTTGTTTATTGAGCCTTCTTCCATAGAAAACCTGGCAAAAGCGATGGAATTGATCCGTCAATTTGAATTGAACTGGAGAGCGATTGGAAGAGGATCGAATCTGCTCGTTTCTGATGGCGGCATAGAAGGCGTGGTCATTAAATTGGGCCGCGGCATGGACCACATGGATCTTAATGGAACAGAGCTGAAAGCTGGCGGAGGTTATTCATTGGTAGCCCTCTCCACCATAATCAGTAAAAAAGGCTTGTCAGGACTTGAGTTTGCCAGCGGGATTCCCGGGTCGGTAGGCGGAGCAGTTTATATGAACGCTGGTGCTCACGGTTCAGATATTTCGCAAATTCTGACCAAGGCACATGTTCTTTTTGAGGATGGGAAAATGGGCTGGCTCACAAATGAAGAAATGGAATTTTCTTATAGAACCTCCGTTCTTCAAAAGAAGCGTCCAGGGATTGTTCTTGAGGCTGTTTTTCAGCTTACAGAGGGAGACCGGGAAAAAATATCTTCCGCAATGCAAAGGAATAAGGATTACAGGAAGGAAACCCAGCCGTGGAACTTCCCATGTGCAGGCAGTATTTTCCGTAACCCGCTCCCTGAATATGCCGGCCATCTCATTGAGAAAGCCGGTTTGAAAGGCCACTCTATTGGAGGTGCTCAAATTTCCAATATGCATGGGAATTTCATCGTGAATGCTGGAGATGGAAAAGCGGAAGATGTCTTGGCGCTTATTCAGCATATTAAGGATACAATCTTTGATATGTACGGAGTAAAAATGGAGACAGAAGTGGAAATAATCGGTCGAAAGTAACGGGAAATAATACCTCACAGATACCATTTATTGTGATATAATGATTAATTAGATAATAGTATATGCAGTGTTAACGGCATGTTTCACATGCCGTTCTCTTCCCTATTTTTTTTATTGCATAAATTGTGCTGGACAAGCCATTTGATTAATTTAATTTATTGTCCTTGCGCTTTTCTTGATGGGGTGATAAATGTGGAGAAAAGTAAGGTTGTCTCGCTTGAGGATCGAATCCCGAAGCTTAAGCAGCAAAGAAAAAAGAAAGCGAACAGAAGGCTGATCTTTTTGCTGCTGCTTTTTTTCTCGCTGATTGTTTTAGTTATCTACTTTCAATCGCCCTTAAGCCATATTAAACAAATTATAGTATCCGGCAATTCAATTTATGATAAAGAAGAAATTATCCAAATCAGCGGTGTTACTGAAAAAACAAATATTTGGAAGGTTGATGAAGAGGGTATGGAGGGTAAGCTTAAAGAGCTGCCTGAAATAAAATCTTCATCTGTTAAGATTCAGCTGCCAAGCACAATCATTATACAGGTAGATGAATTAAAGCGCATTGCCTACATAGCGAAAGAGAAGCACTACCTTCCTGTTATGGAGAATGGGAGCATATTAAAGGATGAAAAAGCTGCAGAGATCCCTGTTAACGCACCAATCCTAAATGGCTTTTCTGAGGGTGACATCCTTGATATGATGATCGGAGAACTGGAAACACTGCCCGAAGAGGTATTAAATTCAATTTCCGAAGTCCACCACTCTCCAAAAAAGACAGATTCCAATCATATTACTTTGTATATGAATGATGGTTTTGAAGTCAGCGCTACACTAAGAAGTTTTTCAGAAAAAATGGCACACTACCCTTCTATCATAAGCCAGCTGGATCCCGAAAAAAAGGGAGTCATTGACTTGGAAGTAGGCTCTTATTTTAAAGCTTATGAAAAAGAGGGAGCTGAAGAGATTGAAGAAGAAAATGAAGGTGAAGGGTAATCATGTAATATTCTCCCTGGTCTTTCTCGTGCTGGGTTACATGATGGCTTTTTCCTATCACCTTACACAGGGAGAAGAAAAGCCGGCATTAAACGGGAAGCAATGGGAAAGAGACCTGGAGCTCCGTAATCAGCTTGTTGAACTTGAGGAAAAAAACAGAGCTCTTCAAAAAGAATTAAATCAAAAGCAGGAAAACGTTCTTGATATTGAAAAGGAGCTTTCACAGGAAGCTCAGGTTTATTTTAACCTAGCCGAGGATGCTGAGAAGTACAGGATGCATCTTGGAAAAGTTAAGGTAAAGGGCCCAGGTGTGGAAGTTACTCTTGCAGATGGCGATTACAATCCGGATGAAGATAACATTAATAATTATATTGTACATGAACACCATGTCTTTAAAGTGATTAATGAGCTCTATATTTCCGGTGCTTCCGCAGTTGCCATTAACGGGCAGAGGCTGTCGCACAGTTCATATATTGTATGCAACGGGCCTGTGATAGAAGTAGACGGCTATCAGCACCCTGCACCTTTTGTCATCACTGCCATTGGTGATGCCGAAGTGCTTTCGTCAGCTCTGAATCTGACAGGCGGAGTGAAAGATACATTGGTAGATGAAAACATCCAATTTACTCTAGAGGAAAAGGGCGAAGTTATCATTGAACCATTACTGGGTTCGTAAAGCCAAACCAGCATTCGTATAAAATTTGTCCACAGAATAATTTATTCGGGAAAGCAAGGTGGAATTAAAGTGGACAGCCAAAAGAAGTTCAGCTTTACCTTTATAACAGTTGTAATTGGCTTTATGATTGCCATACAGTTTCAAACAGTTAAGGAACCGGCTGTCCGGGATACGAGAGATACCTGGGAGCTTAGAGCTGACATCCTTAAAGAAAAGGAACTGCAATTAAAACTTTTGCGTGAAATCAGTTCAAATGAAGAAAAGATTGCCCAATATGAAACAAAGCGCAAACAAAGCAAAGAACAAGTGCTCCGTGAGACGCTGGAGGAATTAAAAATGGAAGCCGGTTTAAGTGAAGTGACGGGACCAGGCATAATCTTAACCATAGAACCGGTACATGAGGAGCTGCTCCTGGGCAAGCAGGCTGATTCTGTTTCCCCTGATTTACTCAAGCGGCTGGTCAATGAGTTAAATATGTATGATGCCATGCACATTTCCATTGGAGGCAGAAGGGTCATCAACACTACCGTCATTAGGGACATTAACAGGGAGACCATGATAGACGGCTATGCCTTAAAATCCCTGCCCATTGAAGTGAAAGTAATCACTGAGAATGTTCAATCTGCCGAGAAGCTTTTTAACCGCATGCAGGTATCAAAATCTGCAGAAGAATTTTTCATTGACAATCTTCGGGTAAAGGTGGAAAAATCTGAAGAGCCAATCACGGTCCCTGCATATGACGAGGCATTGAGAATCAGATATATGGAGCCTGTGAAACCTGATGAAGGAGGCAAATCATGATGTGGCTTCCCGTTTTAGGATTGATCATAGGTGTGATACTTGGACTTATGACAGATATAAAAGTGCCGGATGAATACTCGAATTATCTGTCCATTGCTGTTCTTGCTGCATTGGATACTCTATTCGGGGGGATTCGGGCACAGCTTCAAAACATTTATGATGAAAAAGTTTTCGTTTCCGGTTTCTTTTTTAACATCCTGCTGGCAGCAAGTTTAGCTTTTCTGGGTGTGCATCTTGGTGTAGACTTGTATTTAGCAGCAGTATTTGCTTTTGGGGTCAGGCTATTCCAGAATATTGCGGTCATCAGAAGAATATTAATTGCAAAATGGTCTCAAAACAGAGAAAAAACAGAAAAAAATGATATTTAAAAAAGGGAAAATATTAGTTTTGACGAATAATTTTATAGATAAACTAACTTTTTAAAACAAACAACAGCAAAAAATGATTGTTGTTCAATATTCGGGAATAGCAAAAAAAAGGAGGTGCCAGAGAATGAACAGCAATGAAATATATGTTAGTCTTGACATCGGTACATCCAGTGTAAAAGTAATCATTGGGGAAATGGTCAATGACTCTTTAAATATTATTGGTGTTGGCAATGTACATTCAGAGGGGCTGCGCAAGGGCTCTATTGTTGATATAGACGAAACAGTTCATTCTATTAAAAAGGCAATCGAACAGGCTGAGAGAATGATAGGAATGGAAATAAAAAATGTGATTGTGGGAATAACAGGCAATCATGTTATGCTGCAGCCATCCCATGGTGTTGTCGCGGTCTCAAGTGAAAATAGGGAAATAACAGACGAAGATGTTGCTAGAGTTATAGATGCGGCACAAGTTGTATCAATACCGCCGGAAAGGGATATTATTGATGTCATTCCAAAACAGTTTATTGTCGACGGATTGGACGAGATTAGTGATCCCCGAGGAATGATTGGTGTGCGTCTGGAAATGGAAGGCACCATTATTACTGGATCAAAAACGATTTTACATAACACACTGCGCTGTGTGGAACGCGCTGGCCTTGAAATCATGGATATTACACTTCAGCCTCTTGCGGCAGGTGCATTCGCATTATCCAAAGATGAGAAAAACCTTGGAGTTGCTCTTGTTGATATTGGCGGCGGCTCCACAACCATTGCCATTTTCGAGAATGGCTATTTAAAGGCAACCAGTGTCCTTCCTGTAGGAGGAGACCATATTACAAAAGACTTGTCAATCGGACTCCGCACTTCTACAGAAGATGCAGAAACAATTAAAACAAAGTATGGCTATGCCTTCTATGATCATGCATCTGAAGATGAGGTATTCAGTGTGCCTATCATCGGAAGTGATCAGCATCAGCAATTTAATCAGCTGGAAATTTCAGATATTATAGAAGCGCGAATGGAAGAGATTTTTGATCTTATCCAGCACGAAGTGAAACGTCTGGGTGCAAAAGATCTTCCTGGCGGCTATGTACTATCTGGGGGAGTAGCGAACACTCAGGGGATCCTTGAACTGGCACAGGATGTTTTCCAAAACAGAGTCCGCATTGCAATTCCAGATTATATTGGAGTGAGGGAACCGCAGTACACAACTGCTGTTGGATTGATTAAGTTCGCATATAAGAATGCAAAAATACAAGGCAGAAAAATGGAGCAGCCAGTGACTGTCCCTGAAGCAAAAGAAAACCGAGTGCAAAAACCGCAACCGCAACCGAAAACAAAGCCGGAAAAACAGCCGGAAGAAAAGATCACATCAAGAGTTAAAAAGTTCCTCGGATACTTTTTCGAATAACTTGATTTGATTCGCAAGGGTTAGGGAAACGGAATCGAAAGCCAAACGGCGTATATAAAAAGCACTGCAGCCCCATTATGGGAGTGCGTTAAAAAGCGAATCAAATAAAGGTGTTCTTAGGAATGTCGACGAATTAGGAGGATAAGTCATGTTGGAATTTGATACAAATTTGGATTCATTAGCAACTATAAAAGTCATCGGCGTTGGAGGCGGCGGTAACAATGCAGTAAACAGAATGATTGAGCATGGTGTTCAAGGTGTCGAGTTTATTGCAGTTAACACGGATGCACAGGCGCTGAATTTATCAAAAGCAGAAGTGAAAATGCAAATCGGAGGCAAGCTTACAAGGGGACTTGGGGCTGGTGCCAACCCTGAGGTAGGCAAAAAAGCAGCAGAAGAAAGTAAAGAGCAGGTAGAAGAAGCACTTAAAGGTGCGGATATGGTATTCGTTACTGCTGGTATGGGAGGGGGAACTGGAACAGGAGCGGCTCCAGTCATTGCCCAGATTGCACGCGATTTAGGTGCTCTTACTGTCGGTGTCGTTACGCGTCCTTTCACCTTTGAAGGCCGTAAGCGTTCCACTCAGGCAGCCGGCGGAATTGCTGCAATGAAGGAAGCGGTTGATACACTAATCGTCATTCCAAATGACAGGCTATTAGAAATCGTTGATAAAAGCACTCCAATGCTTGAAGCATTCCGCGAAGCGGATAATGTTCTTCGCCAGGGTGTTCAGGGTATTTCCGATTTAATCGCGGTTCCAGGATTAATTAACCTTGACTTTGCAGATGTAAAGACAATCATGTCCAATAAAGGTTCAGCCCTAATGGGAATTGGTGTGGCTGCAGGAGAAAACCGTGCAGCAGAAGCCGCGAAAAAGGCGATTTCATCTCCTTTACTTGAGACATCCATTGATGGCGCACAAGGCGTCTTAATGAATATTACTGGCGGGTCGAATCTAAGCCTGTATGAAGTACAGGAAGCTGCTGACATTGTTGCTTCGGCATCAGATCAAGACGTAAATATGATCTTCGGTTCCGTTATAAATGAAAATCTTAAAGATGAGATCGTAGTGACGGTCATTGCAACAGGATTTAATGAAGAAGTGATCCAGCCTAAGCCTACGAGGCCAACATTTGGACAGCCTAAATCTGCTCCAAATATGGGAACAGCTATGAAGCGTGAGCCAAAGAGAGAGGAAGCTCCACAGGAAACTGTAAGAAGCAGCCAATCTCATCAGCCTGAAGAAACGTTGGATATCCCGACGTTCCTGCGCAATCGGAACCGCAGAAGATAATATATGAATGAAAAAACACCTGGAATCGAGCTGATTCCAGGTGTTTTTTATGGTTGCTTTTTAATTATATTTACTGAGTTGATTGTAGCGGAAGGTGCGAAATCCTCGAAAATGCATTCGCATTTTCTTCGTGCGGTGTTTACTCAAGGAAGCTTATTCAAAGTCCTGCGGGAGTAGCGGGACAGGTGAGACCCCGCAGACGCGCAGCGTCGAGGAGGCTCACCGCCCGCACCGCGGTTCGCTGAGCAGCCTGGAGCGGAAATCAACGGGCAACATTGATAAGCGAAAAACAACAATTTATACGAAAGTAGACCTGAAAGTTTCTACACATTAAAGCATGGCTCAAAATGATGAGCCATGCTTATTAAACTTATCGCAGTCTAACGGGCAGTAAGACACTCACCTTAGGACTCAGATGAATCAAAGGAGAATAAGTGGGGGTCAAAACTGCCCGTAAAGGCCCGATTGGTTCCACTAACAAACAGTGGGGGATAAAGTACGCCCCCCACTGATTGAAGTTTCACTTTATACTGATTGGGTTTCTTTTAATTGCATTGATGGCCCGAAGAATTCATAGCGGATATTTTCATTTTTAAAACCTGCATCAAGCAATGCTTCATACATAGCCTGCATAAACGGAACTGGGCCGCACATATAAACCATACTTTCTTTATTTGGCACGATTGTTTTTAACCACTCAGAAGTAATATAGCCTTCTTTGCTGTAGACTTTTTCCGTTTTATCTTTATCTGTCGGCTTTTCATAGCAGAAATATGTTTTAACTAATGGATTATTCTTTGCAATCTCCTGAACTTCGCCGGTAAATGCCTGTACATTTCCATTAAGTGCAGCATGAATAAAAATAGTTTCATGACTTACTCCTGCTGCATCAAGATGGCGCAGCATGCTGTGCATTGGTGTAATGCCTACCCCGCCGCTAAGCAGAACCACGGGCTTATCCACATTCTCCAGAACAAATTCTCCGGCAGGGGCACTAATCTCTATCTGATCGCCTTCATTAAGGTCATTGTGAAGATAGCTGGAAACCTTTCCGTCTGGCTTTTCAGAGTAGCCTTCTTCTTTCTTTACAGAAATCCGGTAATAAGATTTTTCCGGGGAATCAGACAGGCTGTATTGGCGAATATGTGTGTATTCTTCACCTGGAATCGTTAATTTCACACTAATATATTGACCCGGAAGGTAACCGGAAATATTTCCTCCATCAGCCGGTGTAAAATAGAAAGATGTAATCACATCACTTTCTTTAACCTTTTTGGCCACAGTGAAAGTTCTGAAGTCATCCCAGCCTCCTGGCATATGTGCTGCATCCTCATAAAGGTTTTTTTCCAATCCGATGAATGCATCAGCTATCACACCATATGCTTTAACCCACGCATCAATAATTTCTTCAGTTGCTGCCTCTTGCAGTACTTCCTTAATTGCAAGAATTAAGTGTTCTCCCACAATTGGATAATGTTCAGGTTTAATGCCTAATGATCTGTGCTTATGTGCGATTTGTGTGACAACCGGAATAATAGCTTCGAGGTTATCGATATATTTAGCCGCAGCATATACTGAGTTTGCAAGTGCTTTTTGCTGACGGCCCTGTTTTTGATTGGCATGATTGAAAATGTTCAGCAGTTCAGGGTGATTTGTAAACATCAGTTTATAGAAAGTTTTCGTAATATCTTCACCGTGTTTTTCAAGTACAGGTACAGTGCTTTTAATAATTTCGATTGTTTTTGTGTCTAGCATATCAGCAAAACTCCTTTTTATTATTTTCACTGTCATTATAGTTGATAATGAAAACAAAAAATGTGATATAAATCACACCCTTTGAAATAGGAGGGGCAATGAATAGAAAAATAATGACAAAATCCGTTGGGAATAGGGAAAATTTCTATCTTTTTGCATACAGAAAGCGACACACTTTCTTTACTGAAATGCGCTATACTTTTTTCTAACAGAATCATAGCACTTTAACTATAAAAGAGAATTAGAACCTCACGTCAATCTATCAGATTCTGATTTTATAAAGGAGGAAGATAATTGACGGTCTATTTGGATGTTATCTGGGCATTGAATTTTATGTTTGACAGCCTGCTCCTTTATTTAACAGCCATAATTCTAAAAAGAGAAACTGGATTATGGAGGATTTTTGCGGGCGGCTTCATAGGATCCATCATTATTTTATTAGCATTTACACCTTTTAATGAATATTCAGGTCATCCGTTCACTAAGCTGCTATTCTCGATTGTAATGGTACTGGCTGTTTTCGGCTTTAAGCGTTTGCAATATTTTGTAAAAGCTCTCATGACTTTTTATTTTGCTACTTTTTTAGTTGGAGGCTCCTTAATAGGAATTCATTATTTTATCAATTTTGATTTTAAGCTTTCTTCATCTGTCATGATGGCCAGTATTAAAGGCTTTGGTGATCCAATCAGCTGGCTGTTCGTGGTTATTGGGTTTCCTCTTGCCTGGCATTTTTCAAAGAGAAATGTTGAGGGAATTGAGATGACAAAAATTCAGTATGACTCTTTAATCCTGGTGCGTGTTGTGATCAATGAAACTGAATATTGTTTCAAAGGCCTGATTGACAGCGGCAACCAGTTATACGATCCCATTTCAAAAATGCCTGTTATGTTCATATCCATAAAAGACAGGCTTGATGAGTTTCCGACTGAAATTAGTAAAATGGCAGGAAACCCGGAGGATATCATTATGGGCAGCGAGTCAATTGGAGTGGATTGGGAGCATAAAATGAGGGTCATTCCATGTAAGGTTGTTGGACAAGAACACCAATTAATCATAGGGTTCAAGCCTGACCGGATTCTCTTTGAAAAAGAGAATGAAATAATTGAAGCAGAACGCGGATTAATATCATTTTCCATGCAGCAGCTTTCATCAGACGATTCGTTTCAGTGCATCGTACACCCCAAGATGCTTACAGGCAGAAGTACAATGAAGCCGGATGCAAAAGTAAGTTAATATACTATACTCTGCACGAACTTAATTTAGAAGGAGGACAATTCATGAATAAGTTAAAACTTCGCTTATCCTACTATTGGTATAAATTGTTGATTAAGCTGGGGATCAAAACAGATGAAGTATATTATATAGGCGGCAGCGAAGCATTACCTCCTCCACTCAGTAAGGAAGAAGAAGAAATGCTCCTGATTAAGCTTCCAAAAGGAGATAAAGCGGCAAGGTCCATTTTAATTGAAAGAAATCTTCGTCTTGTTGTGTATATTGCCAGGAAGTTTGAAAATACAGGCATTAATATAGAGGACCTAATCAGTATTGGAACGATTGGGCTTATTAAAGCAGTAAATACATTTAACCCGGAGAAAAAAATCAAACTGGCTACATATGCATCGCGCTGTATTGAGAATGAAATTCTCATGTATTTAAGAAGGAACAATAAAATTCGTTCTGAAGTTTCCTTTGATGAACCACTAAATATTGATTGGGATGGCAATGAACTTCTTCTATCTGATGTTCTGGGCACTGAGGATGACATTATTACGAAAGATCTCGAAGCAAATGTTGATAAAAAGCTGCTGTTAAAGGCATTGCATCAGCTTTCAGATCGTGAAAAACAGATCATGGAGCTTAGGTTCGGCCTCGGATCAGGTGAAGAAAAAACTCAAAAGGATGTGGCGGATATGCTGGGAATTTCCCAGTCCTATATTTCACGCCTGGAAAAAAGAATAATAAAAAGACTTAAAAAAGAATTTAATAAGATGGTTTAGAAGTTTAAAGCCCGGAATATTTTTTACAAAATTTTGCAAGGTGAAAACCTAGTGTTAATGATGCTTTGACCATTTCCCCATCCGGAAGCCCGATTAGCCGGTGCATATTTTTCCTTTCCAAGGAGATACTGTTTTTTGTACAGCAGCTCCTGTGAGGAGGGAAATGGATTGACTCGAAATAAAGTAGAAATTTGCGGTGTTGATACTTCAAAGCTTCCAGTTTTAAAAAACGAAGAAATGAGAGAGCTCTTCAAGCAAATGCATAAGGGGGATATAACCGCACGGGAAAAACTCGTCAACGGCAATTTGCGCCTCGTATTGAGTGTGATTCAGCGTTTTAACAACAGAGGCGAATTTGTTGATGACCTTTTCCAGGTCGGCTGTATCGGTCTGATGAAATCTATTGATAATTTTGATTTAAGTCAAAACGTTAAGTTTTCCACCTATGCCGTTCCGATGATTATTGGAGAAATACGCAGGTATCTGCGTGATAATAATCCGATCCGTGTTTCTCGTTCTTTAAGGGACATTGCTTATAAAGCTCTGCAAGTAAGGGAACGCCTCATGAGTAAAACATCCAGGGAACCTACGGCTGAAGAAATAGCTAAAGAGCTGGATGTGCCTCATGAAGAAATCGTTTTTGCATTGGATGCCATCCAAGATCCTGTTTCCTTATTTGAGCCGATTTATAATGATGGCGGGGATCCAATTTATGTGATGGATCAGCTTAGCGATGAACGGAACAAAGATATTCAATGGATTGAGGAAATAGCGCTCAAAGAGGGAATGAGAAGACTGAATGAACGGGAAAAACTGATCCTCAGAAAACGCTTCTTCCAGGGCAAGACTCAAATGGAAGTGGCAGAGGAAATCGGCATTTCCCAGGCACAAGTTTCAAGGCTTGAAAAAGCGGCCATCAAACAAATGAATAAAAATATTCAAAGCTAGCAGCCAATTTGGCTGCTTTTTATATTTACTGAACATTTTTCTTGTAGAAGCAAACATATATTAAATAAGAACATAAATTGGGAGTGAAGTGTCGATGGTGAAAATATCTGAATTTCAAATGAAGGATGTTGTAAATGTAGCTGACGGCAAAAAGCTTGGAAATATTGGGGATATAGATATTAATATTAATACAGGAAAAATTGAAGCGGTCATTATCGGAGGAGCGGGGAAAGTATTAGGCTTCTTTGGCAGAGACGCAGATATTGTCATTCCCTGGAAAAATATCATAAAAATCGGTGAAGATGTCATACTTGTCCGCTATCAGGATGCGATTGAGCCGAAATATATAGAGGATGAAGCCTAAGAGTTGTTAATGGTGTCATCACTGCCTGCCTTGTGGTAAACTATAGAAAAATAAAATGGGGTTAATCGCATGGAACCATTTTCTTTAAAAAAGGAAGAGTATTTTGTCATAAAAAAGTGGGCGGATCGTTTTCCTAATATAATGGCTGGTTTTACAACAAAAAATGGCGGCTTCAGCCGCAATCAATATGAAACTCTAAATGCAGGATTACATGTAAATGACAGCTATGAAGCAGTCAGCCAAAATCGGCAGCATGTGGCTGACTTGCTTGGCTTTTCAATTGAAAATTGGGTTGGCGCTGAACAAACACATGATGTAAATATAAAAAAAGTTACTGAAAATGATAAAGGAAAAGGTGCTCTTGTTTATGAGGATTCCTTTTCAGGTACCGACGGCTTTTTCACATATTCTAAAGATGTCCTGATGACCCTATGTTATGCCGATTGTGTGCCCCTTTATTTCCTGCATGAAAAGACAGGAGCCATAGGCATTGCCCACGCCGGCTGGAAAGGCACTGTTGGCGGGATTGGCAGGAATATGGCTGAACTGTTTGCAGGTGAAGGCATAGACTTAAGAGAGGTCCAAGCCGTGATTGGCCCTTCCATTTGCGGAAACTGTTATATTGTTGATGATCGTGTTATTTCAAAAGTGCAAAAAATACTAGAAGATGTCGATATAAAGCCATATAATCAAATTAGTGACAATCAATTCCAGCTTGACCTAAAAGAACTAAATAGGAAAATCCTTTTAAACGCAGGGATTCCACATGAAAATATCATAATGACTGATTTTTGCACAAGCTGTCATGCAGACTATTTTTTCTCCCACCGAAGAGATAGGGGGAATACCGGCAGGATGATGAGTTTTATTGGCTGGAAGGAGGAAGCAGGGAACTAAATGAGAGTAGAGGAAAATTTAAATCAAATAGAGACTGCCATCCACGAAGCGTGCATAAAGGCGAACCGCAAGCGGGAAGAAATTACCGTAATTGCTGTTACTAAGTACGTTTCAGCGGAAAGGGCACAGGAAGCCTTTGAAGCAGGTATTCATCATTTAGGTGAAAACAGGGATGAAGGACTTCTTGCTAAATGGGAAGTTTTAGAGGACAGGCCAACCTGGCATTTTATCGGAACACTGCAAACGCGCAAAGTAAAAAATATTATAGATAAAGTTGACTATATTCATTCACTGGACAGGCTATCCCTTGCGAAGGAAATCGACAAGCGGGCGGATCGAAAGATAAATTGCTTTGTACAGGTCAATGTCTCAGGCGAAGCGTCGAAACAGGGAATAAATCCTGAAGAGGCAGGTGACTTTATTTCAAGCCTGGCAGATTATAAAAATCTCAATATCATTGGCCTGATGACAATGGCGCCACATACATCAGACAAGGATTTGCTGCGTGCCTGTTTCCGGAAGCTCAAGGACCTTCAAAAACAGGTTAAAGATCAGGGATTTGATTTTGCTCCTTGCACTGAGCTTTCAATGGGCATGTCCAATGATTTTTCCCTGGCAATTGAAGAAGGTGCCACAATGGTTAGGATTGGGACAGCTTTAGTAGGTCAAGAGGGTCAGGAGGTTTAATAAAATGAGTATAAAATCAAAATTTAAAACATTTTTCTTCCTGGATGATGAATATGACTATAAGGAAGAGGAAATCATCGAAGAAGAAAGAGAGCCGGTGAAGCAGGTGCAGAAACAGCAGCAGCCAGTTCAAAAACAGAACATTGTCAGCCTTCAAAGTGTGCAGAAATCTTCTAAAGTAGTTCTTGTTGAACCGCGGGTATACGCAGAAGCGCAGGATATTGCGGATCAGCTGAAGAACAGAAGAGCTGTTGTAGTCAATCTGCAGAGAATAGAAAAAGATCAGGCAAAGCGCATTGTTGACTTCCTAAGCGGAACCGTTTATGCCATCGGCGGAGACATTCAGAAGATTGGTACTGATATTTTCTTGTGTACACCTGACAATGTTGAAGTATCTGGGAACATCTCTCAGCTGATGAAAGAACAAGAATTAGAAAATACGAGGTGGTAGCACTTAATGGAATTAGTATTTGGAATATTGTCATCTGCAATTTATTATTACTCATGGGCACTGATTATTTATATTCTGCTGTCCTGGTTCCCTAATGCAAGGGAATCGGCTTTTGGCCAATTTCTGGCAAGGATCTGTGAACCGTACCTTGAGCCTTTCCGCAAAATCATTCCGCCGCTTGGAATGATTGATATTTCTCCGATTGTGGCTATCTTAGTTTTGCGATTTGCCACAGGAGGCTTGCAGCAGCTTTTTTATTGGATTTCATAAGACTGACAAAACTGGGCTATCAAAATGGCCCTTTTTTATTTGTGTAAAAGGAGGCCCGCAAAAATTTGTCTATTTATCAGCACTTCCGGCCGGAAGAAAGAGAATTTATTGACCAGGTCCTTAACTGGAAAAATCTTGTGGAAAATACATATGCACCAAAGCTTACTGATTTTCTTGATCCAAGGGAGCAGCAAATCCTAAAAAGCATCATAGGACAGGATTCGGGAATCTTATTTGCTTTATTTGGCGGAACAACAGGTGCTGAGAGAAAGAGAGCACTGATATTTCCGGATTATTATGAAAGCGATGAAGAAGATTTTAACATTCGGCTGTTTGAATTGGACTATCCAAAGAAGTTTGTTACCATTGAACACCCGCAAGTCCTCGGCAGCCTGATGTCACTGGGACTAAAAAGAGGAAAGTTTGGTGATATCCTATTTGAAGAGGACAGAATCCAGTTTTTTGCAGCTCAAGAAATTGAAGAGTACATCAGCCTGCAGCTGCAGTCAATTGGCAGAGCGACAGTATCTTTGAAAAAACAGCCTTTTTCTCAGGCGATTCAATCATCAGAAGTGTGGAAAGAAAGCTCCATCACTTCTTCATCCCTGAGGTTGGACACAGTCATCTCAGCCATCTACAACATCTCAAGACAGAAATCCCAGCTCTATATCCAACAGGGACTCGTTAAAGTCAATTGGACACAAATTGAAAACCCCTCATTTGAATGTCAGCAAAGCGACATCATCTCAGTCAGGGGCCAAGGCCGATCCAAAATCATAGAAATAGATGGGAAAACAAAAAAGGACAAATGGAGAATAATTGCCGGAAGGCAGAGGTAGTAAAGCAGGAGAGGGTTTTAACAAGCCTATATTGAGACTGTTTTTTTAGTTTATTGTTAAAATGCAACATGGTTAATCTGCTGAGTAGATCCTCGCTGTGGGCACTTGATCCTCGTAATGCTGAAGCATTTCCTTCGTGCGGTGTTCATTCGAGGAAGCTTATTCAATGTCCTGCGGGAGCCAGCGCGACAGGTGAGACTCCACAGGTGCAAAGTGCCGAGGAGGCTCACCGCCCGCCCCGCGGAAAGTAAGTGTCCGCAGTGGAAATCAACGGGCAACATTTATGAGCCAAAAATAATTAATAGAGAGTTAAAAGAATTAATTTTATTTGAAGGATTTTGAAACAACCTGTCGAATAAATAATCAAAAGACAGCGGAGTCTGCTATAATTAAAAAGAACCAGCAGGCTCAAACAAATGTACATAAGATCAACAGACCTGGGAGGTGGCACTAATGCCATTAACACCGTTAGATATTCATAACAAGGAATTCAGCAAAGGATTCCGAGGTTATGACGAAGATGAAGTGAACGAATTCCTCGACCAAATCATAAAAGACTATGAAATCCTGATCAGGGAAAAAAAAGAGCTAGAAGAAAAGCTCAATGAAACGAATGACCGCATTGGCCACTTTACCACAATTGAAGAAACACTTAATAAATCTATTGTGGTTGCACAGGAAGCAGCAGAAGAAGTCAAACGCAATGCTCACAAAGAAGCAAAGCTTATCATTAAAGAAGCTGAAAAAAATGCTGACAGGATAGTGAATGAATCCCTATCCAAAGCAAGAAAAATCGCATTGGATATTGAGGATTTAAAGAAACAGTCCAAGGTATTCCGAACACGCTTCAAAATGCTTGTTGAAGCACAGCTTGATATGCTGAATAACGATGATTGGGATCACTTAATGGAATATAAGCTGGACTCCACTGAACTCAAATCATTAAGAGAAGAAGAAGAATCACTGGCTTGACGAAAGCTGGAAATATCGCATATAATTTTAAAACAAAGTAAATACAATGTTTATCAACAATGAGAGGGACAGTACAGTCTTTTCAAATAGCTTATGTTCAGAGCGGCATACTCACTCTGTAAGCGAGCCGGGGATGGTGGAAGCCCGGGTATAAGCAAAAGCTGGAAAATCACCCTTGAGTTCCTTGCCGAACGTTAAGCAATCAGTAGGCCAAGGCGGATCATTCACGTTAAGAATGCTTTGAGCGGATGAAATTTCATTATATTTCATCTACAAGGGTGGTACCGCGGGAGAATAAAACCTTCTCGTCCCTTTTTGGGATGAGAGGGTTTTTTGTATTTTCCCGAGGTTTTTCTAAGCTCTCATTGGCTATCATGGTATTTAATGAGTTACAAACAGGAGGAAAAGGAATGGATTACAAAGATAGTTTATTAATGCCAAAAACTGAATTCCCAATGCGCGGCAATCTTCCAAAGCGCGAACCTGAAATCCAGGAGAAATGGGAAGAGATGAACATTTATGAAAAGGTCCAGGAACGGACAAAAGGCCGTCCGATGTTTGTTCTGCATGATGGCCCTCCATATGCAAATGGTGACATCCACATCGGCCATGCGCTGAACAAGATCTTAAAGGATTTTATCGTCCGCTCTAAGTCGATGACTGGCTATAATGCTCCTTATGTTCCTGGCTGGGATACACATGGTCTGCCAATTGAGCAGGCGCTGACAAACAAAGGCGTAAAGCGTAAAGAAATGAGTGTTGCTGAGTTCCGCGAGCTATGTGAAGAATACGCATATGAGCAGATCGACAGCCAGCGCGGACAATTTAAACGCTTAGGTGTCCGCGGTGATTGGGAGAACCCATACATCACACTTAAGCCGGAATATGAAGCTCAGCAAATTAAGGTTTTTGGGGAGATGGCAAAAAAAGGCTATATCTATAAAGGCAAAAAGCCTGTTTATTGGTCTCCGTCATCTGAATCAGCTTTGGCAGAAGCGGAAATTGAATATAAAGACAAACGTTCGCCATCCATTTATGTTGCATTTAAAGTAAAAGATGGCAAAGAAGTATTGGATCAAGATACTCATATCGTCATTTGGACTACAACTCCATGGACCATTCCGGCAAACCTTGGAATTTCAGTTCATCCGGACCTTTCTTATACTGTAGTTGAGGCAAACGGCAAAAAGTTTATGGTTGCAGAAGATTTATTGGCAGCTGTTGCTAAAGAGTTCGAATGGGAAGGTTATCAAGTTGTCCAGACGGTTAAGGGGACTGACCTTGAGAATGTAATTGCTGAACATCCGCTTTATGACCGTGATTCTCTTGTCATGCTGGGTGAGCATGTTACAACTGATGCCGGTACAGGATGTGTTCATACTGCTCCCGGACATGGGGAAGATGATTTCCAAGTCGGCATGAAGTACGGGCTTGACGTATTATGCCCGGTAGATGATAAAGGAAACATGACAAATGAAGCTCCCGGCTTTGAAGGGTTATTCTATGATGCAGCCAATAAGCCGATTACTGAGAAACTTGAGGAAGCAGGAGCATTATTAAAACTGACTTTTATTACGCACTCTTATCCGCATGACTGGAGAACGAAAAAGCCTGTTATTTTCCGTGCTACTGCCCAATGGTTTGCATCCATTAAGGATTTCCGCAATGAGCTTTTGGAAGCTGTTAAGGAAACAAATTGGTATCCTGCATGGGGTGAGACCAGACTTTTTAATATGGTCCGGGATCGCGGAGATTGGTGCATCTCCCGCCAGCGTGTATGGGGAGTGCCTATTCCGGTCTTTTATGCGGAAAATGGCGAAGAAATTATCACAGATGAGACGATTGAACATGTTTCAAACCTTTTCCGTGAACACGGTTCAAACATCTGGTTCGAGAAAGAAGCGAAAGAATTGCTGCCTGAAGGTTTTACACATCCAGGAAGCCCGAATGGCCAGTTTTCAAAAGAAACGGATATCATGGATGTTTGGTTTGATTCCGGTTCTTCCCACCAGGCAGTTCTTTTAGAACGCGATGATTTACAGCGTCCAGCAGATCTATACCTTGAAGGTTCTGACCAATACAGAGGCTGGTTTAACTCTTCACTTTCAACTGCGGTAGCAGTGACAGGGAAAGCGCCTTACAAAGGAGTGCTGAGCCACGGTTTCACCCTTGATGGTGAAGGAAGGAAAATGAGTAAATCAATTGGAAATGTAGTTGTTCCGGCAAAAGTTATGAACCAGCTTGGTGCGGACATTTTGCGTTTATGGGTGGCTTCAGTTGATTATCAGGCTGATGTCCGGGTATCTGATGCAATTCTGAAGCAGGTTGCAGAAGTGTATAGAAAGATTCGCAATACTTTCCGCTTCTTGCTTGGAAATCTGGATGATTTTAATCCGGCAGCAGACTTGGTATCCTTTGAGAATCTGCGTGAAGTAGATCAGTTTATGCTAGTGAAGCTGAACAAGCTAATCAAGAGTGTTCGCGAGTCCTATGATCGCTATGAATTTGCCAGCATCTACCACGCTGTCAACAATTTCTGCACATTGGACCTTAGTGCATTTTACCTTGATTTTGCAAAAGATGTCCTTTATATTGAAGCAAAAGATAATGCAGAACGCCGTGCAATCCAAACTGTTCTCTATGAGAGCCTGATTGCTCTTACGAAGCTTGTTGCACCTATTCTTTCCCATACATCTGATGAAGTTTGGAGCTTTATACCGAATGTGAAAGAAGAAAGTGTTCAATTAACAGATATGCCTGAATATACGGAGCTTCCGAACGCTAAACAGCTGGAAGATAAATGGACTGCATTCATGAAGCTTCGCAATGATGTCCTTAAGGCATTGGAAGAAGCACGTAATGAGAAGGTGATCGGCAAATCACTTACTGCTAAAGTAACCCTTTATGTAAATGATCAAGCCAAGAACCTTCTGGATTCAATTCAGGAAAATCTTCAGCAGCTCTTTATCGTATCTGGATTCGAAGTAGCAGGAAGCCTTTCAGATGCTCCTGAAAATGCCGTGAAATTTGAAAACACTGCTATTGTTGTTTCCAAAGCAGAAGGCGAAACATGCGACCGCTGCTGGACAGTCACTCCAGAAGTTGGCAAGACAGAAGGATATGACACGCTTTGCCCTCGCTGTGCTGATGTTGTAAAAAATAATTATAGCCACTTGGCTTAAATACCGGCAGTCCCTCAAATATTGGGGGACTGTTTTTAATTAACTTCTTCAAATCCTTTTTATAAATAATTCCACCTTCACTAAATGTTGTGCCGTTTGCTAAAAGTTTGTCCGTGTCTGAAATCCGTTTCGAGAAAATAATAAAGTAAACATCTCAGAACGGAGGAAAAAGCATGGATGCAAAAGCAGAAGGGCTATATACAGAACTCCGTAATACAAGACAGGAAATATTGGAAAAGCTTATGGAAGGCAACAGTTCCCCTTTGATAAAGCCTATTTTATTGGAAGAGCTGCATGATATTGAACAAACACTTGCCAAAATTGAATCAGGAAAATTCGGCAAGTGTGAAATTTCGGGTGAGCTCCTGCCGGAAGATTTGCTGCAGATGATTCCTACTTTAAAAACAATGGAGGATTGCAGCAGACTGGGGAATTTCTACAGAAAGTCTATTTTCCACTGAGTTTAAGCGTGTGCTGTGTTTTTTATTCAGATTGTGCTAAAATGCAAAGGTAATGATATGAGATATGGGGGTTGCCTTTGTGTTTTATTACATAATTGCATTGTTCGTTATTGCACTTGATCAGTTTACGAAGTGGCTGATTGTAAAGAACTTTGAATTAGGGGAAAGTGTTAAAGTTATTGAGGACTTTCTTTATATTACATCGCACCGCAACCGTGGCGCTGCCTGGGGCATCCTGCAGGGGCAAATGTGGTTTTTCTACGTTATAACCGTTATTGTCATAATTGGTATCATTTATTACATTCAAAAAGCAGCCAAAGGCAAATTGCTTCTTGGAGTCTCTTTGGGCCTGATGCTGGGCGGAGCAATTGGAAACTTTATTGACAGGGTATTTCGAAAAGAAGTGGTGGATTTCGTAAACACTTATATTTTTGGCTATGACTTTCCCGTTTTCAATATTGCTGACTCGGCGCTGGTCATTGGGGTAGGACTATTGATGATTCAGATGGTGCTTGAAGAGAGAGAAGCAAAGAAAAAGGAGAAATCTTATGGAGAAAATGGAACACATCATTCCTGATGAACAGGCAGGAGAAAGAATAGATAAAGTGTTATCCACATTGAATGCGGATTGGTCAAGAACTCAGGTACAGCAATGGATCAAGGATGGCAATGTTTTGGTGAATGGCCAAAAGCCTAAAACTAATTACAAATGTTCCGCAAACGATAAAATTGAAATATCAATACCTGAACCAGAAGAACTGGATGTAGTGCCGGAAGAAATGGATTTGGATATTTATTATGAAGACCAGGATGTCCTCGTTGTAAATAAACCGAAAGGAATGGTTGTCCATCCTGCAGCCGGGCATGGAACTGGAACACTTGTAAATGGTCTTATGGCTCATTGCAAAGACTTATCAGGAATTAATGGGGTCATGAGGCCCGGAATAGTTCATAGAATCGATAAAGATACGTCGGGACTTCTCATGGTTGCAAAGAATGATATGGCACATGAGAGTCTTGTGAACCAGCTGATGAACAAAACTGTTACACGTAAGTACCGGGCCATTGTCCATGGAGTTATTCCACACGACTACGGTACTATTGATGCGCCAATCGCCCGCGATCCCAAAGATCGTCAAAGTATGAGTGTTGTGGACAATGGAAAACATGCGGTTACGCATTTTCAGGTCATTGAGCGTTTCAGGGATTTCACACTGGTGGAATGCCAGCTGGAAACGGGAAGAACACATCAAATCCGGGTTCATATGAAATACATCGGCTATCCTCTTGCAGGGGATCCTAAATACGGTCCCAGAAAGACACTTGATATCGGAGGACAGGCACTTCATGCAGGCGTTCTTGGCTTTGAACATCCACGTTCTGGCGAGTACCTTGAATTTGAAGCACCTGCACCTGCTTATTTTAAGGAACTAGTAGAGAACCTGGCAAATAATCGTTGACAATTGTCCAATTGTGCTATATGATGACTATAGTTGAATAAGTCCTTTAAAACAGTCCCGTGAGGCTGGGAAGGAAACGGATTGAATAAGGAGAATTGTGTCCTTATTCTGCAGTTTACCCTCTCACCTGATCGGTGAGAGGGTTTTTTGTATATAAATCTGATAATAGGGGTGATCATGATGCAGCAGCAAAAAGCAATTGTTTTGGATGACCAGGCAATCAGGAGAGCGCTGACAAGGATTGCTCATGAAATCATAGAGAAAAATAAAGGGATTGAAAATTGCATTCTGATTGGCATCCGGACCAGGGGGATTTACCTGGCGAACCGCCTGGCGGAAAGAATTGAACAAATCGAGGGAGCCAAAATTGATGTAGGCGAACTTGATATCACTCTCTATAGAGATGATCTTACGAAAAAGACTGAAAATCAGGAGCCGCTTGTCAAAGGCTCGGATGTTCCAAAAGATATTAACGATCAGAAGGTGATCCTGATCGATGATGTTCTTTATACAGGAAGAACAGTTAGAGCTGCCCTTGATGCGCTGATCGATATTGGGAGGCCATCTCAGATTCAGCTTGCAGTCCTTGTGGACCGCGGCCATAGGGAGCTTCCGATAAGAGCTGATTATGTAGGAAAGAACATTCCAACCTCCAGTTCGGAAAAAATTGTCGTCGAGCTGAAGGAAGTGGATGAAAACGACCAGGTAAGTATATATGAAAATTAAATAGCCCTTTTAAATGCAGTCCAGAGAGGCTGGCAAAGGGGAACACAGCAGAATCGGTCTGTCTTTTGCTGTGCTCTTGCACCCTCTTTGCACTCCTGCAAAGAGGGTTTTTTAATAAAATGCAGAGGAGAGATCGTATGAATAAGCCTATTTTAGATATAAAAGATGTACCAAAACCAGCCCATTGGCTGACATTAAGTTTACAGCATTTATTCGCTATGTTCGGAGCCACTATACTTGTACCATACTTAGTAGGATTAAATCCTGCCATTGCACTAATCTCAAGCGGACTGGCAACGATAGCCTTTCTAATCATTACAAAATGGCAGGTGCCTGCATACCTTGGTTCATCTTTCGCATTCATTGCCCCGATCTTAGCTGCCAAAGCTGCCGGAGGCCCGGGTGCTGCCATGATCGGCAGCTTCATGGCTGGACTTGTGTATGGGGCAATAGCCCTGATCATCAAAAAAGCAGGCTACCGCTGGATTATGAATTTGCTTCCGCCAATTGTGGTAGGACCTGTAATCATTGTAATCGGATTGGCATTAGCAGGGACAGCGGTCGGGATGGCTATGAATAATCCTGAAACTGGTGAATACAGCATGCTGCATTTCTCAGCAGCGCTTATCACTTTAGGTGCAACAATCATCTTTTCCATCTATGCAAAAGGTATGCTCAGTATGGTGCCGATTCTGGCAGGGATCATCATCGGCTATGTTTACTCACTGGCTGTGGGCCTGATCGACTTCTCGCTTGTACAGCAGGCCGCCTGGTTCGAAATGCCGGAATTCTTATTCCCGTTCGCAGATTATGAAGTGAGGATAACCCTGGATCTTGCGCTTCTAATGATTCCAGTAGCTGTTGTGACAATCTCTGAACATATCGGCCATCAGCTTGTCCTTGGAAAAGTAGTTGGAAAAGATTACATTAAAGAACCGGGTCTTCACCGCTCCATCCTTGCTGATGGAACAGGAACAATGATCTCGGCATTAATCGGGGGTCCGCCAAAGACAACTTACGGTGAAAACATTGGTGTACTCGCCATCACGAAAATTTACAGTGTCTATGTACTTGCGGGTGCTGCAGTCATCGCCATCATCTTCGGATTCATTGGCAAGGTGACAGCACTGATCAGCTCGATCCCTACTCCAGTAATGGGCGGCGTATCGATCCTGCTGTTCGGGATCATCGCTTCATCAGGATTAAGAATGCTGGTTGACAGTAAAGTGGATTTTGGAAACAACCGCAATCTGGTTATCGCATCAGTCATCCTTGTCCTGGGAATTGGGGGAGCTCACATCGAGATTTGGGCATTCAAACTGGAAGGAATGGCACTGGCAGCAATCAGCGGTGTTCTCCTGAACCTGATTCTCCCTGGCAGGGAAGAGACTAAGGAAGATATATTTGAAACAGAAAACGAAAAAAAAAATAAAGTAGCTTAATGCTTTTTAACTAAGTCCCGAGAGGCTTAAAAGGGTGTTGGCGGCAAACCTGGCTATACGGTATCAGTTTATCCGTATATCCGGCTGCCTCAACTTTGCAGCACCCTGACCAAATCGGCAGGGTGCTTTTTTTGAAGGGGAGGATAAAAAATGAAACATTTGCTCACTACCTCAGAGTTGGAAATTAAAGAAATCAATAAAATTCTTGAAGATGCGCAATATTTTTTAAACGGCGGAACATGGACTCCTGAACAAAAGGTTTTTGTCGCTAACCTTTTCTTTGAGAATAGCACTAGAACCAAATGCAGCTTTGAAGTGGCGGAAAGGCGGCTTGGATTGGACATAATTCCTTTTGAAGTCAGCACATCAAGTGTATCCAAGGGTGAGTCATTATACGACACAGTCAAAACGCTGGAAGCGATCGGTGTGCATGCAGTCGTCATCCGCCATAGCGAGGATCGCTACTTTGACGAATTGGCAGACAAAAGCGGTGTGTCCATCCTGAATGCAGGGGATGGCTGCGGGCACCATCCAACACAATCACTGCTTGATCTGCTGACGATTAAACAGGAATTCGGATCCTTTGAAGGATTAAAAGTAGCCATCATTGGTGATATCGCACATAGCCGTGTCGCAAGATCCAATGCAGATGCACTTGTCCGGCTCGGTGCAAAGGTTGTTTTTTCAGGTCCAAAAGAATGGTTCGATGAAGAAATGCTTGTGAATGGAATGTATGAAGATGTTGACACAGCTATAGAAACTTCTGATGTTGTCATGCTGCTGAGAATCCAGCATGAGAGGCATGAATCGAAAGCTGACCAATCTGCTGAAGAATACCACCTGGCATACGGCCTTACAGAAGATCGTGAAAGAACAATGAAGCCAAACAGCATTATTATGCATCCGGCACCTGTAAATCGGGGTGTTGAAATAGCAGATTGTTTAGTGGAATGCGGGCGTTCCAGGATTTTTAAGCAGATGCAAAATGGTGTGTACATCCGAATGGCAGTATTAAAACGATCAATTGAACATATTGAAGGGGGAGCTAAACATGTCAACATTGATAAAAAATGGCCAGTTGCTTACTAAGGAAGGGAATTTTGAAAAAACGGACATTTACATAAAGTCAGGAAAAATCGCTGAGATAGGTGCAGGTGTGGGGAGAGAGGCGCAGGAAGTGATTGATGCAGAAGGATTGCTGATTGCTCCAGGTTTTATAGACCTGCACGTCCACTTGCGTGAACCAGGCGGTGAAAAGAAAGAAACAATCGAAACTGGCACAAGAGCAGCTGCTAAAGGCGGTTTCACAACGGTTGCTGCGATGCCGAATACCCGGCCGGTACCTGATACAAAAGAACAGCTTGAAAAATTGAACAGCCGTATTGATGAGACTGCGGCGGTCAAGGTTCTGCCTTATGCATCGATTACAATCCGTGAGCTTGGCCAGGAATTAACCGATTTTAAAGCTTTGAAGGAAGCTGGGGCGTTTGCTTTTACAGATGATGGAGTAGGGGTGCAATCAGCAGCCATGATGCTTGAGGCAATGAGGAATGCCGCAGATCTTAACATGCCTATTGTTGCCCACTGCGAAGAAAATACACTCATTAACAAAGGCTCCGTACATGATGGAGTTTTTGCTAAAGAGAACGGTTTAAATGGTATTCCTTCTGCCTGTGAATCAGTGCAAATCGCAAGGGACGTTCTTCTTGCAGAAGCTGCCGGCTGCCATTATCATGTCTGCCACATCAGCACGAAAGAGTCTGTCAGGGTGGTAAGAGATGCAAAGCGTGCAGGCATCAAGGTAACAGCCGAGGTGACACCTCATCACCTCCTTCTATGTGAAGAAGATATCCCGGGTCTGGATGCTAACTTTAAAATGAATCCTCCATTAAGAGGCGCAGATGACAGAGCTGCCTTAATCGAAGGATTGCAGGATGGCACAATAGATTTTATTGCCACCGACCATGCACCACATACAGCAGCAGAAAAAGAAGAGGGGATGGAACTGGCGCCTTTCGGGATTGTCGGACTTGAAACTGCCTTTCCGCTTCTTTACACCCACTTCGTTGAGAAGGGGATATTCACTCTAAAGCAGTTGATTGATTACTTAACAATCAAGCCAGCAGAGGCATTCGGCATTCAATCAGGGAAATTGGAAGCTGGTGAAATAGCAGATCTTGTCCTGCTTGACCTGAACCGTCAGGAAAAGATTGATCCAGCTCAGTTCTTATCAAAAGGGAAAAACACGCCATTTACCGGCTGGGATTGTAACGGCTGGCCGGTAGTGACAATAGCAGGCGGGAAAATTGTTTGGGACAGAGGGAGTGTAAAAGCATGAAAAAACAGCTGATTCTGGAAGACGGAACAATTTTTATTGGAAAGGGATTCGGAAGTGATACGAATTCAATTGGAGAAGTAGTATTCAATACAGGAATGACGGGTTATCAGGAAATCCTGTCTGACCCATCCTACTGCGGCCAAATCGTAACCTTGACATACCCTTTAATCGGAAATTATGGGATAAACAGAGACGATTTTGAATCGATCTCCCCGGCAATCTCCGGTTTCATTGTGAAAGAAGCGTGCGAGTTTCCTTCAAACTGGAGAAATGAACAATCGATTGAAGAATATTTTAAGATGAAAAACATCCCTGGAATTGCTGGCATAGATACCAGGAAATTAACAAGAATTATCAGGCAGCATGGTACGCTGAAAGGTGCTATTTGCAGCATAAGTGAAAACCCGGAAGTAATCATTGAAAAACTGCGGGCAACCAAGCTGCGAAACGATCAGGTTAAGCAAGTGTCAACTAAGACACCTTATCCAAGCCCTGGCCGCGGCAGAAGGGTAGTCCTTGTGGATTTCGGCATGAAACACGGGATCTTAAGAGAACTGAACAAACGGGATTGTGATGTGATTGTTGTGCCTTATAATACACCAGCTGAAGATATACTCAGCATGAGCCCGGATGGAGTTATGCTTTCAAATGGCCCTGGAGACCCGAAAGATGTTCCGGAAGCCATCACAATGATTAAAGGACTGCTGGGAAAAGTACCGATTTTCGGAATTTGTCTGGGACATCAGCTTTTTGCCCTTGCTTGCGGTGCCAATACAGAAAAACTGAAATTCGGCCATCGCGGTTCAAACCATCCGGTGAAAGATCTGCAAACCGGAAAAGTCGCTTTAACATCTCAAAACCATGGATACTCAGTAGAAGAAAATTCAATTACTGGTACGCCGCTTAAAGTAACACATATCGCCTTAAACGATGGAACAATTGAAGGCTTAAAGCATAAAGAAGTCCCTGCATTCACTGTTCAATATCATCCTGAAGCTTCACCGGGACCCGAGGATGCAAACGGATTATTTGAACAATTCTTGCAAATGATTGAATCACATAAAGAGGAAGGTGCTGCAGCATGCCAAAGCGTACAGATATAAAAAGTATTTTAGTAATCGGATCAGGACCAATTGTCATCGGGCAGGCAGCAGAGTTTGATTATGCCGGAACACAGGCCTGCATTGCTTTGAAAGAGGAAGGCTACCGCGTAATTCTTGTAAACTCAAATCCTGCCACTATTATGACAGATACCGAGATTGCTGACGCGGTATATATAGAGCCGCTTACGCTGGAATTCGTCAGCCGCATTATCCGGAAAGAACGTCCTGATGCGCTCGTTCCAACTCTTGGGGGACAGACGGGATTAAACCTGGCAGTAGAGCTTGCTGAATCAGGTGTTTTGGAAGAATGCGGGGTTGAAATCCTCGGTACAAAATTATCTGCTATCCAAAAGGCGGAAGACCGGGACCTTTTTAGAAACTTGATGAATGAACTTGGCGAACCAGTGCCTGAAAGTGAAATTATTCATAACCTGGATGAGGCATATGAGTTTGTAAAAAGGATTGGCTATCCGGTCATTGTGCGCCCTGCTTTCACATTGGGGGGAACAGGCGGGGGCATCTGCCACGATGAAGAGGATCTGATTGAAATTGTGACTAGCGGCTTAAAGAACAGCCCTGTTACACAGTGTTTGCTTGAAAAGAGCATTGCGGGCTTTAAGGAAATTGAGTATGAAGTGATGAGGGATTCCAATGACAATGCGATTGTTGTCTGCAATATGGAAAACTTTGACCCGGTAGGGGTTCATACGGGAGATTCAATTGTTGTAGCGCCAAGCCAAACTTTGAGTGATCGTGAATATCAGCTGCTGAGAAACACTTCATTAAAAATTATCCGCGCCCTCGAGATTGAAGGAGGATGCAATGTGCAGCTGGCGCTTGATCCGGATAGCTTCAATTATTACATTATCGAAGTCAACCCGCGTGTAAGCCGCTCATCTGCGCTGGCTTCAAAGGCGACAGGTTATCCGATTGCCAAACTGGCAGCCAAGATAGCGGTAGGGCTGACACTTGATGAAATGATGAATCCTGTGACAGGAAAAACATATGCCTGCTTTGAACCGGCATTGGATTATATTGTCTCAAAAATTCCACGCTGGCCGTTTGATAAGTTCGAATCTGCAAACCGTTCGCTTGGCACCCAAATGAAGGCTACAGGAGAAGTAATGGCGATAGGACGGACATTTGAAGAATCTCTCCTGAAAGCAGTACGTTCACTTGAAGCAAACATTTATCATCTTGAGCTGAAGGATGCCGGCCAAATTTCTGATGAATTGATCGAAAAGCGAATCCGTAAAGCTGGAGATGAACGTCTGTTTTATATCGGTGAAGCCATCAGAAGGGGAGTCACTATCGAGACGATCCATGAATGGAGCAAAATTGATTTATTCTTCCTTTATAAGATTAAGAAAATCATAGATTTTGAGAATGTACTAACTGAAAATCCTTTTGACCCTGAAACAGGGAAAGCTGCAAAGGAAATGGGCTTTGCCGATCTGGTAATTGCCAGGCTGTGGGATTCAAATGAGTTGGAAGTATACAGCTGGAGAAAAGAACATGCGATTGAACCGGTTTATAAAATGGTTGATACATGTGCAGCGGAATTTGAATCGGAAACTCCGTATTTCTATGGAACTTATGAAGATGAGAACGAATCGGAAGTATCCGGCCGCAAAAGTGTTGTCGTTCTGGGCTCAGGACCAATCCGGATCGGGCAGGGAGTGGAGTTTGATTATTCAACTGTTCACGCGGTATGGGCCATTAAGGAAGCAGGATATGAAGCAATCATCATTAATAATAATCCTGAAACAGTCTCTACTGACTTTAGCATCTCCGATAAGCTCTATTTTGAGCCGCTAACGATTGAAGATGTCATGCACATTATCGATCTTGAGAAACCGGAAGGTGTAGTTGTGCAATTTGGCGGACAAACGGCTATTAATCTTGCAGCAGATCTGGTTGAAAGAGGCGTAAAAATTCTGGGAACTTCGCTTGAAAGCTTAGACCGGGCAGAAGACCGGGATAAATTTGAGCAAGCTCTTGCTGAGCTTGGCATCCCGATGCCTAAAGGAAAGACTGCCCTGTCAGTGGAGCAGGCAGTAGCAATTGCCGGTGAAATCGGATATCCAGTAGTCGTCCGACCATCATATGTACTTGGCGGAAGAGCCATGGAGATCGTTTATAAAGAAGATGAGCTACTATACTATATGGAAAATGCTGTAAAAGTAAACCCGGAGCATCCAGTATTAATTGACCGATATTTGACTGGGAAGGAAATTGAAGTGGACGCTATCTCGGACGGGGAAAATGTGCTTATTCCAGGCATCATGGAGCATATAGAAAGAGCTGGAGTACACTCAGGAGATTCCATTGCAGTCTATCCTCCGCAAAATATATCAGAAGCAATCAAAAACAAGCTTGTTGAGTACACGGAGAAGATGGCCAAAGGCCTTGGCATTATAGGTCTGCTAAATATCCAGTATGTAGTGGCTAAAGGGGAAGTATATGTCCTGGAAGTCAACCCGCGTTCAAGCCGGACAGTTCCGTTCTTGAGCAAGATTACAAATGTGCCAATGGCTAAAATCGCCACAAAGGTTATCATGGGCCAAACTCTTGCTCAGCAGGGCTTTGGATCCGGACTTGTTCCGGAGAGAAAAGGCGTGTTCGTAAAAGTGCCGGTGTTCTCTTTCGCGAAATTAAGAAGAGTAGACATCACTTTAGGGCCTGAAATGAAGTCAACAGGTGAAGTTATGGGGAAAGATTCCACACTTGAAAAAGCCCTTTATAAAGGCCTTGTTGCTTCCGGCATGAAAATCCAGCCGTTTGGAACTGTACTAATGACTGTCGCCGACAAGGATAAGGAAGAAGCTCTGCAGCTGGCAAAAAGATTTGTATCCATCGGCTACAGACTAATGGCGACAAGCGGAACGGCTTTATTCCTGAAAACTGAAGGCATCCCTGTAAAAGTAACTGGGAAAATCGGCTCAGAAGGGCCTAACCTTCTGGATGTCATAAAAAATGGCGAAGCGCAATTTGTTATTAACACTTTAACAAAAGGAAAACAGCCTGCCAGAGATGGCTTCCGCATCCGCCGTGAATCAGTGGAAAATGGCGTGCCATGCCTAACTTCACTTGATACGGCAGAAGCAATCCTTCAAGTAATCGAATCAATGAATTTTTCAGCAGACGCGATGGATAAGCCAGAAGAAGTCCGGGAGGCGGTTTTATCTTGATCAGACAGGAACAATGTAAAGTAATATCACAAATTAAACTGGCCGAAAACATTTACGAGCTCACCCTTCAAGGTGAGCTTGTTCATGAAATGAAAGAGCCCGGGCAATTTGTCCATTTGAAAATATCGGAGGGCTATGATCCAATGCTGAGAAGGCCAATCAGCATTGCAGAAATTTCACCTGATGAAAGCCAGTTTAAAATGATTTACCGTGCTGAAGGCAGAGGAACGGCATTGCTTTCAGAAAAAAAACATGGTGATTACACTGATGTACTGGGACCGCTTGGAAATGGGTTTCCGATCAGTGAAGCTGGCCGGGGAGAGACGGCACTTCTTGTAGGGGGAGGAATCGGAGTCCCCCCTTTATATGAACTGTCCAATCAGCTTTTAAACCGTGGCGTTAAGGTGATTCACGTCCTGGGTTTTCAATCGGCGGGCGCAGTATTTTATGAGGAAAAGTTTTCCCGGCTGGGCGAGACCTACCTGGCTACAGTTGATGGAAGCGCAGGAATGAAGGGTTTTGTTACAGATGTTATTAATCGGTTGAATATTGATTTCGATGTTTTATATTCCTGCGGCCCGACGCCGATGCTGAAGGCGCTTGAAAATCAATTCCCTCATAAAAAGGTATTCCTGTCATTGGAAGAACGAATGGGATGCGGCATCGGGGCATGCTTTGCATGTGTCTGCCATACAGGGGATGACCCGGAAGGTTACAGTTATAAAAAAGTCTGCAGTGACGGACCGGTCTTTAAAGCAGGGGAGGTAGTTCTATGAATTCATTAAACGTCAGTCTGCCTGGGCTGGAATTGAAAAATCCAATCATGCCTGCATCCGGATGCTTTGGCTTCGGCAGGGAATTCAGCCAGCTGTATGATTTGAGCCAATTGGGCGCAATCATGATAAAGGCGACGACTTTAGAGCCCCGATTTGGAAATCCAACACCAAGAGTGGCTGAGACATCTGCAGGGATGTTAAATGCAATTGGTCTGCAGAATCCCGGCCTGGAAAAAGTGGTAAATGAAGAATTGGCATGGCTTGAACAATACGATGTACCGATCATTGCCAATGTAGCCGGTTCGCAGGAAGAGGATTATATTGCGGTTGCCAGTAAAATTTCTGCAAGTCCGAATGTACATGCACTTGAACTCAACATCTCATGCCCGAATGTGAAAACAGGCGGGATTGCATTTGGCACTATTCCGGAAATTGCAAAAAATCTAACGAAAAAAGTAAAAGAGGTTTCTGAAGTACCTGTCTATGTGAAGCTTTCGCCAAATGTCACAAATATTGTAGAAATGGCTAAAGCAGCAGAAGATGGCGGAGCGGACGGTTTAACAATGATCAACACGCTTGTTGGCATGAGAATCGATCTAAAAACCGGCAATCCGATTCTGGCAAATAAATCAGGCGGACTTTCAGGGCCTGCCATCAAGCCAGTCGCACTCCGGATGATATATGAAGTGAGCCAGCAGGTATCCCTTCCGATTATCGGCATGGGAGGAATTGAATCTGCAGAGGATGTCATCGAATACTTCTACGCAGGTGCAAGTGCAGTAGCGGTTGGGACAGCTAACTTTGTAGATCCCTTTGTGTGTCCTAAAATTATCGGTGAGCTGCCAGAACTTATTAAGAAGCTCGGGTATGAACATATTAGCGAATGCACAGGAAGGAGCTGGAAGAAACATGAAAAAAAAGCCGCTCATTATTGCTCTTGATTTTCCAGGAAAAAAGGAAGTTCATCATTTTCTGCAGGGCTTTGAAAATGAAAAGTTATTTCTAAAGGTCGGCATGGAGCTATTTTACCAGGAGGGACCTTCCATTGTTCACGATTTAAAGGAACAAGGGCACGATATTTTCCTTGATCTCAAGCTTCATGATATTCCGAATACTGTAAAAAGTGCCATGAAGCGTCTTGCCGGGCTTGGCTGCGATATGGTAAATGTGCATGCCGCAGGAGGAAAAGCCATGATGGAAGCAGCATGTGAAGGACTTGAAGCAGGAAGCACTGGGAAAAGGCCATCTTGTATTGCTGTGACGCAGCTGACAAGCACATCCGAACAGCAAATGAAATCAGACCAATTAATCGCTGTTTCTTTAAATGAATCTGTTCTTCATTATGCCAATCTTGCCAAAGAAGCAGGACTTGATGGTGTAGTATGTTCAAGCTTTGAGGCGAGGGAGATAGGATTGCAAATAGGCTCTTCCTTTTTGACTGTAACACCGGGAATACGCCTGTCCTCTGACGATAATGGAGACCAGAAGAGAGTGGCCACACCTGAATTCTCAAGAAAAGAAGGGGCTTCTGCCATTGTGGTGGGAAGGTCGATTACCAGAGCGGAAAATCCATTCGAAAAGTATATTCAATGCAAGCAATCCTGGGAGGGTGTTCTGAATGAAGCATAAAATAGCAGAAAAATTACTGGATATAAAGGCTGTAGCATTAAACCCAAACGATCCGTTTACATGGTCCTCAGGACTTCGATCCCCCATTTATTGCGATAACCGTTTGACACTGTCTTTTCCTGAAATCAGAAAAGAAATTGCTGCCGGCCTTCAGGCTATCATATTAGATAAATTTCCTGAAGCAGAACTAATTGCAGGGACAGCCACAGCGGGCATTCCGCATGCAGCCTGGGTCAGTGACAATATGGAACTGCCAATGTGCTATGTCCGCTCTAAGGCCAAGGGCCATGGAAAAGGAAAGCAAATTGAAGGTAAAGCTGATAAAGGCCAGAAGGTTGTTGTTGTTGAAGATCTGATCTCAACTGGTGGAAGTGCCATTACTGCTGTCAAGGCTTTAAGAGAAGCAGGCTGTGAAGTGCTGGGTGTGGCGGCGATCTTCACATACCAGCTTCAAAAAGGAAAAGAAATGCTGGCCGAAGAGCACATCGAAGCATATACTCTGACTGATATTGAAGCTCTGACAGAAGTAGCTGTTGAAAAGGGCTATATCCAGGAAGAAGATATGAATAAGCTGATTGAATGGCGAAAAGACCCGGCTGAGTGGGGAAAAGCAATTCAACTTTAGTCAATGAAAAAAGCAAGCATCGGAGCTTGCTTTTTCATTTCTTTACAGATTTTGTTTTAAGGACAGAACCGTTTCTTCATCAGGTGTAACGTAAACTGTCTGCTGATTGTCATATATGACAAATCCGGGTTTGGCACCGCTTGGTTTTTTCACATGCCTGACTTGGGTGAAGTCAACAGGTACGGAACTTGAATTGCGTGCTTTGCTGAAGTAAGCAGCGAGTGATGCAGCTTCAAGAATGGTGTTTTCTGCTGGTTCCTTGCTTCGGATTACTACATGTGAACCGGGAATATCCTTTGTATGCAGCCAGATTTCATCCCTTGCAGCTAATTTGTTCGTTAAATAATCATTTTGCTTATTGTTTTTCCCGACTAGTATTTCCGTTCCGTCCGTGGCAGCATAGCGGTCAAGAACAGGCTTAAGATTCTGCTGTTTCTTGTTTCCCCGTTTCTGCCTTTCGCGAATATAACCGCCTTCAGTAAGCTCTTCTCTTATTTCGGCAATGTCTCTTGTAGATGCAGTTTCTACTTGCTGAAGAAGAGACTCGAAGTATGCTGCTTCCTCTTCTGCTTTCTTGATTTGCTCTTTTACTGCAATTACGGCATTTTTTGCTTTTTGATATCTTGTAAAATATTTTTGTGCATTCTCGGAAGGAGTCTTCTGAGGATCCAATGGAATGATAACTGAAGCGCCATTTTCATCGTAATAATTGATGACTTCGGTTTCCTTCATTCCCTTCTGAATAGCATAAATATTGGCCGTGATCAATTCCCCATATAATTGATGTATATCGGCATTTTCTGCTTCATGAAGGGTTCTTTTCAACTTCTCAATTTTCTTCTCATTCTTTTCTTTCTCATTTATTATAAACCGTTCAAGATCATTGGATTGCTGTTTGACCCGGTCTCTTTCGGCTTTGCCGAAATAAAAGCGGTTCAGCATTTCACTCAGGGAATTAAACTCCCTGCTTTCCCCTTTTATATGCTGGAGGGGCAATAAATAAAAGCTTTCTTTATGTTCCCCTTCTGTAATGGCAGGCCTTATTGTATGGTCTTTCAGCAAGTCAATAAAATGCTGGAAACTTTTAGGGACAGTTGTCCTGTTAACAAGACCTGCATGGTGCATCACTTCTTTGGCAAAAAGCGGTGAGATTCCGGCGAATCCCGCCACAAGCTGTTTATCAACTTTCCCGCTGTTAAAATCAATCTTGCGCAGTATAGCTTCTTCATCCGCCTCGAAGGGATTCAGTTTATCCTGAGATGGAGGGAGTATGTACTCCTGTCCGGGCAAAATTGCACGATGGCTATTAACGGCATAAGAAACGTGCTTGATGCTGTCGAGAATGATATTTCGGGATTTATCTACCAGCGTAATATTGCTGTGCCTGCCCATAATCTCAACAATCAGCTGTTTATAGGATGTATCGCCAATCTCATTCCTGCCTTTCACCTCAAACACGATTATACGGTCAAGCCCGATTTGATGGACATCTTCAAGTATGTAGCCTTCCAGGTGCTTTCTTAAAAGCATGCAGAACATCGGCGGCTCTGAAGGGTTTTCGTGTGTTTCATTCGTCAGCTGGACTCTCGCATAGCTTGGATGGGCTGACAGCAAAAGCCTGTGATTCTTTCCATTTGCCCGCACAACTAAAATGATTTCATTTTTATATGGCTGCTGAATCTTATTGATTCTGCCGCCCTTTAAAGTATCTATGAGCTCTTTCGTCATAGCTCTTGTGAACAAACCATCAAATGACATATCGGAACATCCTCTTCTATTAAAAATAACATTAGATATACATTATTCTTTCATTTATTAAATAAAAATCAAGTTTTACTGCTTGGTCTTTCTATTTTCAGGCGTCTTCCGCTTTTCTAATGCTGTCTAGCTCCAGGCGCCATCGGCTCGAGGTCATAAGCTTGTCTAGTTTCGGCTCTTAGGGACTCTCGGGTCTAAGCCGTTCCCTTCCAGAAGGAAAAAACACCTTCTTACAGGGACCGTCTTATGCTTGAGGCCCGCAGGACAAGGAAGGCTTCGTCAGCATAATCATCGCACGACCGAAAGCGACAGCTTTTGGGAGGATGCGGGTCATGCAGACGTTGCCACAGGACGTGGCGGTTTTAGTCTGCTTTCCTTCGTGGGCAAGGCGCTTCCGCTTTTCTAATTTTGTCTAGCTCCAAGCGCCATCGGCTCGAGGTCATAAGCCAATCCGTCCAAAAGGTTAAAAAACAACCTTTCAGCCGGCTCGTCTTATGCTTGTCGCCGATAAGCGGGCGCCTTCCGCTTTTCTAATATTGTCTAGCTCCAGGCGCCATCGGCTCGAGGTCATAAGCCAATCCGTCCAAAAGGTTAAAAAACAACCTTTCAGCCGGCTCGTCTTATGCTTGTTGCCGATAAGCGGGCGCCTTCCGCTTTTCTAATATTGTCTAGCTCCAGCGCCTACCCCCTCGAGGTCACAAGCCTGACCTCCCAAAAAGGCAAAGGACGCCTTTCCGGGAGCCCCGTCTTGTGCTTGTCGGGGGTGGGCAAGGCGCTTCCGCTTTTCTTTTTAATAATAGCATTTTTTTGGACAGGGCTGAATATGCTTTCTTTAGAGTGAGATTGGACAACTCTGCCTTGTTTTAGCAGAAGAGGAAAGTCTGCCATCTGGCGGATTCCCTTAAAGTCTGGCTGTGAGTGCCTACGGGATTTTTCTCGGTGATATTACCCTGCACCCAGGCACTCATGGCTTTTCTCAAACCACAAAGGAGGAAGTGTGATGTCCGGATGAAGTTCCATGAAATGAATGAAAGGGAGGTTGAGCAGGCCTTAAATACCGACATTAAGGCAGGCTTAACAGAGGACGATGTAAAAAAACGCCACAAACAATATGGCTTTAATGAATTGAAAGAGGGAGAAAAGCAGTCTGCTTTACTCTTATTTTTTAGTCAATTTAAAGATTTCATGGTTCTTGTTTTATTAGCTGCCACCTTGATTTCGGGGCTGCTTGGTGAATATATTGATGCGATTGCCATTATTGCAATTGTAATCTTAAATGGGTTTCTGGGCTTTTTTCAGGAAAGGAAAGCGGAAAAGTCGCTAAGTGCACTAAAAGAATTATCCGCTCCCCAAGTAATTGCTCTCCGGGAGGGAGAGTGGAAGAAAATCCCTTCCAAAGAAGTGGCAGTCGGGGATCTGCTTAAATTTTCTACGGGCGACAGAGTGGGTGCCGATGTAAGAATAGTAGAATCCAATAGCCTTGAGGTTGAGGAGTCTGCTTTAACGGGAGAGTCGCTGCCAGTTCAAAAGAGGACCGGATCCCTGAAAACGCCTAACCTCGCTATTGGAGATATGGAAAATATGGCTTTTATGGGTACAATGGTTACCCGCGGCAATGGATTGGGTGTAGTTGTCGGTACAGGGATGAATACCGCCATGGGACAAATTGCTGATCTTCTGCAAAACGCCGAAACCATGACAACACCGCTTCAGCGGAGATTGGAACAGCTCGGCAAAATCCTCATTACGGCAGCGATTTTCCTTACAGTTCTCGTTGTTGCGGCAGGTGTGATGCAGGGACAGGAATTATATACAATGTTCCTTGCTGGTGTCTCATTGGCTGTTGCGGCAATTCCCGAAGGGCTGCCTGCCATTGTCACGGTGGCGCTCTCGCTTGGTGTTCAAAGAATGATCAGGAAAAAGGCAATCGTACGGAAGCTTCCTGCAGTTGAAACACTTGGCTGTGCGTCTGTTATTTGTTCAGACAAAACCGGAACCATGACCCAAAACAAAATGACCGTTACCCATCTCTGGAGCGGAGGGAAAGAATGGAGAGTAGATGGAGTCGGGTATGAACCGCAAGGGCAGTTTTATCGAAATGAGAGCCAAATTGAACCGAAAAGTGATAAAGCGCTCCAGCAGATGCTGATGTTTGGCATGCTATGCAACCATGCGGAAATACAGCAGAAAAACAATGAGTTTGTGATTGACGGGGACCCAACTGAAGGTGCTCTCCTAGTAGCAGCCATGAAAGCTGGTTATAACAGGAGCAGTCTGCTGAATCAATTTCAGATTATTAATGAATTTCCGTTTGACTCTGCCAGAAAAATGATGAGTGTTGTGGTAAAGGATCATAATGGAAGACAATTTATTGTTACCAAAGGTGCTCCCGATGTCTTAGTCGGGAAAAGCGAATCGGTTCTTTGGGAGGGAAGGCGGCAGATTCTTTCGAGGGAGCTTTCAGGTGAAATTCAGGCAGCCATAGAAGATCTGGCTTCACAAGCATTGAGAACGATCGCGATTGGCTATAAAGAAATCCCATCTAAAAATGTCATTCTTGATGAAAAAGAGGCGGAGAAGGGATTAACTTTTATCGGACTGCAGGGGATGATTGATCCGCCAAGGCCGGAGGTTAAAGAAGCAGTCAAGGAGTGCAGGGAAGCAGGAATCAAAACGATCATGATCACAGGAGATCATGTGATAACAGCACAGGCCATTGCCAAACAGTTAGGCATTTTAACAGAAGGTTCCAAAGTACTTCAGGGCAAAGACCTGGCAGAGATGTCTGTAGAAGACCTGGAAGAAGTGGTTGAGGATGTCACAGTATTTGCCAGAGTATCACCTGAGCATAAATTGAAAATTGTCAAGGCTCTCCAGAATAGAGGTCATATCGTTGCCATGACAGGTGATGGAGTCAATGATGCTCCTGCCATTAAAGCAGCAGATATTGGCATTTCAATGGGCATTACAGGCACAGATGTTGCTAAAGAGGCATCTGCACTTGTATTGCTTGATGATAATTTTGCTACCATAAAAGCCGCGATAAAAGAAGGAAGAAATATATACGAAAATATTCGCAAGTTCATCAGGTATTTGCTGGCATCAAATGTTGGCGAGATTCTGGTTATGCTGTTTGCTATGCTTCTAGCCCTTCCACTGCCATTAGTGCCAATTCAGATTCTCTGGGTGAACCTCGTAACGGATGGACTTCCGGCAATGGCTTTGGGCCTTGATCAGCCTGAGGAAAATGTGATGAAGCGGAAACCAAGGAGCCCTAAGGAAGGTGTCTTTTCAAGAGGGCTTGGCTGGAAAGTGGTTTCAAGGGGATTTTTAATTGGCCTTGTGACATTACTGGCGTTTATTTTTGCCTACCGGGCAAATCCGGATCATCTTGCATACGCACAGACAGTAGCGTTTGCCACATTGGTAATGGCTCAGCTGATCCATGTATTTGATTGCCGAAGTGAAAAATCCGTGTTTTCAAGAAATCCATTTGGCAATAAATATTTAGTCTGGGCAGTCATCTCTTCCCTGGTTTTAGTGCTGATTGTCATATACTATCCGCCGCTTCAGCCAATTTTCCACACTGTCCCTATTGAATTGCGCGACTGGTTTATGATTACAGGACTCTCAGCCATTCCAACATTTTTACTTGCAGGCACATTTTTGGCAAGAAAAACAAAATAAAATATGTTATAATCCTTTAGGTAGTAGAGAAGAACTCTATTACCTTTCTTTTTTGCGCAAACATATAAATCTCCATCACTACTTGATTTTTATACATAAAATGCACAGGCACCATGCCGCTAACTGAAAGTAAGTGCTTTTTATAAGCTGTGCTTTTCCCAAAAGGAAGTGTGAGAAATGGCAGTAAGCATGACCGGTTATGGCAGAAGCAAGAAAGATTCCGGGCAAGGCTCCATTACGGTTGAAATCAAAACTGTAAATCATCGTTTTTCCGAATTTCAAATAAGAATGCCCAGACAGCTGATGCATATTGAAGACAAAATAAAGAAAAAGCTTAATAGGCATATCAAAAGAGGAAGAATCGAGGTTTTTATCACCGTTGACGGTGATGTCCTGGCCAGCAGGAAAGTAAATGTTGACTGGGAACTATTAGATGAATATTATCAATACATAACTGCAATTCAAGCAAAGTATCAAATTCAAACGGATTTATCCATCGGGGATGTCATTCGTGAAGAATTAATTGGCATTGAAGAGAAAGAGTCCGGCAATGAGGAAATGAGCCAGCTGGTACTTTCTGCTGCTGAAGAGGCATGCCTGCAGTTAATGCAAATGAGGAAAGCAGAGGGCGATGAGCTGGAAAGAGATCTTCGCAGCCATCTTAATCTTTTAAGCAATAGTGTCAGCAAACTGAGAGAGTATGCGCCAAAGGTTGCTCAGCTTTACCAGGAAAGATTGCATAAGCGTATGAAGGAATTTCTTGATGGCCAGGTGGATGAACCGAGAATTTTGACAGAGGTAGCAGTTTTCGCTGATAAAGCGGATATCAGTGAAGAACTGATAAGGCTGCAAAGCCATATAAGCCAGTTTGAGCATACACTTCAGCTTACAGATCCGGCAGGCAGAAAGCTGGACTTTATTCTGCAGGAAATGAACCGGGAGGCCAATACGATCGGCTCCAAGGCAAATAGTGCAGATATAGCTGCCGAAGTCGTAGAAATAAAGAGTTTATTGGAAAAAATGAAGGAACAGGTTCAAAATATTGAATAGCAGTTGTTTAGATTCCGGCTCTGGGGGTCAAACTAAATAACTGATGATTGGAGGACCCAAATGTCAATTAAGCTGATCAATATCGGTTTTGGCAATATTGTATCTGCCAACCGGATTATATCAATAGTCAGTCCCGAATCTGCTCCTATAAAACGGATTATTCAGGACGCGCGGGACCGGGGCTCTTTAATAGATGCTACATATGGCAGGCGCACCCGTGCTGTTATCGTTATGGACAGTGACCATGTCATTTTGTCTGCGGTCCAGCCGGAAACCGTCGCACACCGATTAAATGACCGTGATGAAATTATTGAGGAAGGGTAGGATTTTATAAATGAAAGAAAAAGGGTTATTGATCGTTCTATCCGGACCCTCAGGTGTAGGAAAAGGAACAGTAAGAAAAGAGATATTTGCACAGTCTGATACTGCGTTTGAATATTCTATTTCAATGACAACGAGATCTCCCAGAGAGGGAGAAGTCAATGGAGTTGATTATTTTTTCAAAACGCGTGAGGAGTTTGAAGAGCTCATCAGGCAGGATAAGCTGCTTGAATATGCAGAGTTTGTCGGGAACTACTACGGAACACCGGTTGATTATGTAAGAGAAACACTCGACCGCGGCAAAGATGTTTTCCTTGAAATTGAAGTTCAGGGTGCCCGCCAGGTACGCGAGAAATTTCCGGACGGCCTGTTCATCTTCCTGGTTCCCCCTAGTCTGTCAGAGCTTAAGAACCGTATCGTGACGAGAGGGACAGAGACAGAAGATATCATCAACAATCGCATGAATGCAGCGAGAGAAGAGATTGAAATGATGAATCTATATGATTATGTTGTAGAGAATGATCAAATCGATCTGGCCTGTGAAAGAATAAAATCCATAGTGGTAGCTGAACACTGCCGCAGGGAACGTGTCGAACCTAAATATAAAAAAATGCTGGAGGTAGAATAAATATGCTTTATCCTTCTATTGATTCTCTAATGACAAAGATTGACTCCAAATATTCACTTGTTTCTGTTGCTGCCAAGCGTGCCCGCAAGCTTCAGCTTAATGCCAGACCGCAGCTTGAAAAATACAAATCACATAAAAATGTGGGCAAAGCACTTGAGGAAATACATGCAGACCAGCTTCATTACCGCCTGGGCGAAAAAACAGCCAATGAATCATACGAGTGAAATCGCTGAATAACAACCTTTCAAAAGGTTGTTATTTTTGTTTTAGGTTTTATTAGATGAAAATTCACTGCTCTTCTTGCATAATAAAACTATCATAAAAGCTATTTGCCATTAATGGCCAGTCTTTATATAAAAATAAATAGCCAGGCCGTTTTTCATAGAGAAGAATTATTTTTGAGATTGGTGGGGTCATATAATGCTGACTGGAAAGAAGATATTATTATGTGTAACCGGTGGAATTGCTGTTTATAAAGCTGCAGCCTTAACAAGCAAACTGACACAGGCCGGAGCGCAGGTGAAAGTTATCCTAAGTGAATCGGCTGTTAACTTTGTTGCACCATTAACTTTTCAGGCCCTTTCAAGACATGATGTTTACACAGACACTTTTGATGAAAAAGACTCGAAGGTTATTGCGCACATCGACCTGGCTGATTGGGCCGATTTAATTCTTGTTGCCCCGGCTACAGCAAATGTGATCGGGAAGCTTGCCAATGGAATTGCAGATAATATGATCACAACAACCCTTTTGGCTGCATCATCACCGATTTGGATTGCCCCTGCAATGAATGTGCATATGTACAGCCATCCCGCTGTCCAAAAAAACATTGAAACCTTATATGGTTTTGGCTGCAGATTCATAGAGCCTTCAGAAGGGTATCTTGCATGCGGCTATGTTGGAAAAGGCAGGCTTGAAGAGCCTGAGAAAATTACAGAAATAATCAGTGAATTTTTCAAGCCTTCCAGATTGGAGCTTTCTGGCCGAAAAGTGGTCATAACTGCGGGCCCAACGAGAGAAAAAATTGATCCTGTCCGTTATATTACGAACCATTCTACGGGGAAAATGGGCTATGCAATAGCGGAAGCTGCCGTCTCTTCAGGTGCTGAAGTTGTATTAATATCCGGCCCGGTTTCAATTAACGCGCCTGCCGGATTAAAACTGATAAAGGTGGAATCTGCTGAAGAAATGTATCAAGCGGCATTAAATGAATTTGATTATGCCGATGTTGTCATAAAGACAGCTGCAGTCTCCGATTATCGTCCAAAGGTGGCTTCTGCGCAAAAAATGAAGAAACAGCCCGGGGATGAAGTATTGGAGCTTGAAAGAACAAAGGACATATTGTTCGAGCTGGGACAAAAAAAGGAGAAGCAAATCCTGATAGGGTTTGCGGCTGAAACCGAACAGGTCGAAGAGTATGCAAAGGGCAAGCTAATGAAGAAAAACGCCGATATGATCGTTGCCAATAATGTAACTGCTGAAGGTGCGGGTTTTGGAACTGACACTAATATTGTTACATTATTTAAAAAGGATGGGTCGTCGGAAAAACTTCCGCTAATGTCTAAAAAAGATGTTGCCGTGAAAATTCTTGAAGAAGCCTCGAAGCTGCTAAAGGATGAGCATGAATGAATATAGCCAGTGTAATTGTCGATGTTCCTGCCAAACAGACTGACCGGGCATTTGACTATAAAATACCCTCTCATCTGAAAGGTGTCATTTTCCCCGGTATGAGGGTGGTTGTTCCATTTGGGCCGAGGAAAATACAGGGGTTTGTTACAGGATTAAAAGCAGTGTCAGATTTTCAGCAGTTAAAATCCATTTTAGAGCCGATGGATTTAAATCCAGTTCTTAATCAGGAGCTTTTGAATCTTGGTGAATGGCTGACAGAAAAGACTTTATGCTACAAAATTTCAGCCTTTCAGGCAATGCTGCCTGCAGCATTGAAGGCGAAATATGAAAAGAAGCTTGTTATGGCGGAAAATGCAGATCGTAAGCTGCTCCCAGAAAAAGTATGCACACTTTTTCAGAATGCTGAAGAAATTACCTGGGACGATGCAGTAAAGGGCGGTGCTTTACCGCTTCTTCAGAAGGAAGCATCCAATGGAAATATCGAAATTATTTACCAGGTAAAAGAACGGGTGAAAAAGAAAAAAGTCAAGCAGGTGTTTGCGGCCGCTCCTTCTAAAGAGCTTGCTGATTACCTTCAAAACCTTCCAGGCAATGCAACTAAGCAAAAGGAAGTGCTGGAGTATTTTCTTCAGGAGGAAGGCTCGGTCGATCAGAAAGAGTTATTTTCCTTGCTTGGAATCACCTCCTCCACGTTAAAAGGGCTTTTGCAAAAAGGACTGCTTGGCCAGAAAGATGTGGAAATTTACCGCAATCCTTTTGGAGACCGTGAATTCGAAAGAACCGAACCGCTCTCTTTGACCGAAGGACAAAGAAAAGCCATCATCCCCATCCTTAATTCCATTGAAGATAACAGGCATGAAACCTTTTTGCTTTATGGGGTAACAGGGAGCGGGAAAACGGAGGTTTATCTTCAATCCATCCAGAGGGTGCTTGAGGATGGCAAAGAAGCCATTGTCCTTGTTCCTGAGATTTCTTTAACTCCTCAGATGGTCAAACGCTTTAAAGGAAGGTTTGGCGATCAGGTTGCGGTCATGCACAGCGGCCTGTCAGCGGGAGAAAAGTATGATGAATGGAGAAAGATTCAGCGGAAGGAAGTCAAGGTTGTAGTCGGTGCCCGGTCGGCGATCTTTGCCCCATTTGAAAACCTTGGAATTATTATAATTGATGAAGAGCACGAAACCAGCTATAAGCAGGAAGAAAACCCAAGATACCATGCAAGGGACGTTGCCATCAAAAGAGCTGAAAATCATAATTGTCCTGTGGTGCTCGGCAGTGCAACTCCTTCATTGGAATCTTTCGCGCGGGCACAAAAAGGAGTTTACCATCTCCTCACTCTCGAAAACAGAATGAACAATCAGGCTCTCCCTGCCGTTGATATCATTGATATGCGGGAAGAGCTGCGTGAAGGGAACCGGTCTATGTTCTCAAGGAAGCTCCTTGAAAAAATAAAAGACCGTCTTGGAAAAAAAGAGCAGATCGTATTATTTTTAAATAAAAGAGGGCACTCCTCATTTGTTATGTGCAGGGACTGCGGATATGTAATTAATTGTCCGCATTGTGATATTTCTTTGACCTATCATCGTTATAACCAGCAGATGAAATGTCATTACTGCGGATATGAGGCATCGGTTCCAAATGCATGCCCGGAATGTGAAAGTGAGCATATCCGCTATTTTGGGACCGGTACGCAGAAAGTGGAAGAGGAATTGGCAAAGATTCTGCCGGAAGCGAAGGTAATCCGGATGGATGTCGACACCACCAGCAGGAAGGGTGCACATGAAAAGCTCCTCGATCAATTCCAGGAAGGACATGCAGATATTCTTCTTGGGACCCAAATGATTGCTAAAGGCCTTGATTTCCCTAATATTACTTTAGTGGGCGTACTCTCGGCAGACACGATGCTGCACTTGCCTGATTTCCGCTCTTCTGAAAAAACCTTCCAGCTGCTGACACAGGTAAGCGGGCGAGCTGGGAGGCATGAATTAGAGGGTGAGGTAATCATTCAGACCTACACTCCTGAACATTATAGTATTGAGCTGGCGGGGGAGCAGGATTACGATAAATTTTACGATAGAGAAATGATGGTCCGCAAAATCCATAGATATCCTCCTTTCTTCTATATCTCCCTTGTCACAGTCAGTCACGAGGAATTAATGAAGGCTGTTTCTGTAACCGAGAAGATCACGCAGTACATTCAGTCAAAATTATCTGCAGAGAGCATTGTTCTTGGTCCGGTTGCCTCTCCAATACCGCGGATCAATAATAGATATCGGTATCAATGTCTGATAAAATACAAACGGGAGCCGGAACTTGGCCAGACGCTGAAAAAGATCCTGGATAATTACCAGCAGGAAATTTCTGCCGGGGGCCTAACCGTCTCAATTGACCTGAATCCATATATTTTAATGTAGTTTCTAAAAAAGCCAGCTTTTAGAAGGAGTGCATTAATTCGCATCTGCTTTTCTGGTTATGAATAAACCCAAATTGGTTGAAAATAGATAAAAATGGAGGAAACGTTTTGGCGGTAAAAAAAATTGTTACTTATCCGGCTGAAATTCTGGAGGCAGAATGCGAACCAGTTAAAGTCTTTGATAAGAAGCTTGGCAAATTGTTAAATGATATGTATGATACGATGCTTGAATTCGATGGTGTCGGGCTTGCTGCTCCGCAAATTGGGCAAAAGCTGCAAATTGCCATTGTTGATATAGATGATGAGTTTGGAACAATTGAAATGATCAATCCGGAAATTCTTGAAACGGATGGGGAGCAGACAGGCCCTGAGGGATGCTTGAGTTTTCCGGGGTTATATGGTGAAGTTACAAGGCCTGAATATGTCAAAATAAAGGCGCAGGACCGCAAAGGGAAATTTTTTACCCTGGAGGCTGAGGATTTCCTGGCAAGAGCGATCCTCCATGAATTTGATCATTTGCATGGGGTGCTATTTACCTCAAAAGTAACAAGATACTTGAATGAAGAAGAGTTGGAAGGATTGGAAGCTGAATGACAAAAATCGTTTTTATGGGCACACCCGATTTTTCAGTGCCGGTACTAAAGCAAATAATAGACGACGGATATGAAGTGATCGGAGTGGTTACTCAGCCTGACAGGCCGGTTGGAAGGAAAAAAGTCCTTACTCCCCCTCCTGTAAAAGTCGAAGCTGAAAAACAGGGCATCCCTGTGTATCAGCCCGAAAAAATCCGCCAGCCGGATGAATTGGAGAAAGTACTTGCTCTTAAGCCCGACCTTGTTGTCACAGCAGCGTTTGGGCAAATTTTGCCCAAGGAGCTTCTGGATGCGCCTAAGTATGGCTGTATAAATGTACATGCATCATTGCTTCCGGAATTGCGTGGCGGTGCACCCATTCATTACTCCATTCTGCAGGGAAAAGAAAAAACAGGTATCACCATTATGTATATGGCTGAAAAGCTGGATGCCGGCGATATATTAACACAAGTTGAGGTGCCGATTACTGAAACAGATACAGTGGGCACTCTTCACGATAAACTTAGCGAGGCAGGATCCAAGCTTTTGTCTGAAACCCTGCCGAAACTGCTGAATGGCGAACTGAATCCCATTAAGCAAAATGAAGAAAAAGCCACTTTTGCCTATAACATTAAAAGAGAACAGGAAAAAATCGACTGGAGCAAAACCGGAGAAGAAATTTATAACCACATTAGAGGTTTAAACCCCTGGCCGGTTGCTTATACAACATTTGACGGCAAAGTGGTTAAAATCTGGAATTCAAAGAAAGTCAAACATGCTAAGAGCGAAGAACCGGGAACAATCATCAGGCTTGAGGAAGACGGGATCGTTGTGGCATCAGGGAATGATACAGCCGTTAAAATAACTGAACTGCAGCCTTCAGGAAAGAAAAAGATGCCGGCAGAACAATTTTTAAGAGGTGCAGGATCCAATCTGACTGCCGGTGGCCGTCTGGGAGACTTATAATGAAAAAACTACAGACGAAAAATGTTAGAGAAACGGCAATGGAGCTTCTTGAGGCCATAGAAAAAAATCAGTCCTACAGCAATCTTTTACTGAATAACGCCATAAAAAAGAATGAAATTGACCAGAAGGACATTGGGCTGCTTACCGAACTGACATATGGTACCCTTCAGCGCCGGATGACACTCGATTTTTACCTGAAGCCCTTTTTGGCAGGCAATAAAAAAATCGAAAGCTGGGTAAATCAGCTCTTAAGGCTGACACTGTATCAGATGGTTTATCTTGATAAAATTCCTGACCGGGCAGCAATTTACGAGGCAGTAGAAATAGCAAAACGAAGAGGGCATAAAGGGATTTCCGGCATGGTCAACGGTGTGCTGAGAAACATTCAGAGGAAGGGGCTTCCGGATCCTGAGCAAATTGAGGACAGGGTGAAGCGCCTCTCCATTGAGACCAGCCATCCCGAATGGCTTGTAAAAAGATGGTCCGATCAGCTGGGATTTGAAGAAACAAAGAAAATGTGCGAAATAAACTTAACTGCCCCGCTGCAGACGGCAAGGGTAAATGAGGTAAAGGCTTCAAGGGAGGAGTGCCTGTCACTTCTTCAGGAAGAGGGATTTGAAGTGGAGCCAAGTCCGTTTATTCCAGTTGCCATTAAATGTTTAAGAGGCAATTTGGCCAATTCCCGTGTATTTAAAGAAGGACTGATTACTATTCAGGATGAAAGCTCCATGCTTGCTGCTTATGCTCTTGGAGGAAATCCCGATGAGAAGATTCTGGATGCCTGTGCAGCTCCGGGAGGAAAAACGACACATATAGCAGAAAAACTGCAAAATACCGGTCAGGTCATTTCACTGGACCTTCACGAGCATAAAGTAAAGCTGATCAATGATAATGCCGATAGACTGGGACTAACAAATATTAAGACAAATGCCCTTGACAGCAGAAAAGTCCAGGAGCATTATGAAAAAGAATCTTTTGACCGCATTTTAGTGGATGCCCCATGTTCAGGCCTTGGAGTTATGAGAAGAAAGCCTGATATGAAATATACCAAAAAAGAAGAAGATTTATATCACCTCCATAAGATTCAGAGGAATCTATTGGATGCCGTTTCACCTTTACTGAAAAAAGGTGGTATTCTTGTTTATAGTACATGTACAGTGGACAAAGAAGAAAATCAGCATGTTGTTCACGCGTTTTTAAAGGACAATGCGGAATTTGAGGGAGATCTATCTGTTCAGGAGCGGATGCCTGATGCAATTGCTTCTTTAATAGATGGCTTTGAACTGCAGGTTTTACCGCAGGATATTGGTTCGGACGGGTTTTATATTTCCTGTCTGAGAAAGAAGGTGCAATAAATGGAACAAAATACAGCAGAGAAAATTACAGCAGCAGAACAAAAACCATCCATTTATACTTTACAGCTTCATGAGCTGAAGGAATGGCTAAAAGAAAATAATGAGAAAGCCTTCAGGGCTGAGCAAATATTTGATTGGCTTTACACAAAGAGGGTCACATCATTTGAGGATATGACGAATCTGTCAAAAGGGCTGAGGGACACGCTATCAGCAAAATTTTCACTGACAACCCTTAAAACGATCATCCAGCAGGAGTCTGCTGATGGGACAATAAAATTCTTATTTGAGCTTCATGATGGCTATTCAATTGAAACTGTACTGATGAGGCATGACTATGGGAATTCAGTATGTGTAACCACTCAGGTGGGCTGCCGGATCGGATGTACATTCTGTGCCTCCACATTAGGCGGATTAAAACGTAATCTTGAAGCAGGAGAAATCGTTGCTCAGGTCGTAAAAGTACAACAGGCACTTGATGAAACAGATGAACGGGTCAGCTCAGTTGTCATTATGGGTATAGGTGAACCTTTTGATAATTATGACAGCATGCTCTCATTCCTTAAAATTATCAACCATGATAAAGGGCTGAATATAGGCGCACGCCATATAACTGTTTCGACAAGCGGAATCATCCCGAAAATTTATAAATTTGCAGATGAAAATATGCAGATTAATTTCGCGATTTCCCTACATGCCCCAAACACCGAAATCAGGAGCCGCCTGATGCCTATAAATAGAGCTTATAAGCTGCCGGACCTTATGGATTCAATCAGGTATTATATAAATAAGACAGGCAGACGTGTAAGCTTCGAATATGGCTTATTCGGAGGGGTAAATGATCAGGTTGAACACGCTGAAGAGCTCGCAAAGTTAATAAAAAATGTTAAGTGCCATGTTAACCTGATTCCAGTAAACTATGTGCCGGAACGGGATTATGTAAGAACACCCAAGGATCAGATTTTTGCTTTTGAAAAGACATTGAAGAATCACGGCATTAATGTAACCATTCGCAGGGAGCACGGTCACGATATAGATGCAGCATGCGGACAACTTCGTGCAAAGGAGCGAAAAGAGGAGACGAGGTGACAGAATGAAAGCTGTTTTCATGACAGATAGAGGCAAAGTCAGGCAGCATAATGAAGATAATGGCGGCATCTATGTGAACAGCAGCGGTCAGCGCCTTGCCATCGTAGCAGATGGCATGGGCGGCCACCGTGCTGGCGATGTGGCAAGCGAAATGACTTTAACAAGTTTAAAAGGATTCTGGGATCAGACAGATGACTTTCAGACTGCTGATGAGGCTGAAGGATGGCTGCAGAAGCATATTGCAGAGGTCAATACCATCCTTTATGAACATTCAAAAGTGAATGAACAATGCGAAGGTATGGGCACTACTGTTGTTGCTGCCATATGTACCGACCGTTTTGCGACGATTGCGAATATCGGCGACAGCAGATGTTATATTTTAAATGAGTCAGGTTTTCAGCAGCTGACGGAAGACCATTCCCTGGTGAATGAACTTGTAAGGTCAGGGCAGATTACAAAGGAAGATGCCGAGCATCATCCAAGAAAAAATGTGCTGCTGAGAGCATTGGGAACGGAAGCAGCTGTTGAGATGGATATTAAAACTATTACATTCGAAGAAGGCGACCTATTATTATTATGCTCTGACGGATTGTCCAACAAGGTATCTGTGGCAGAAATGAGCGAAATCCTCAAAAGTGAAGGTGCACTGGAAGAAAAAGCTACAGTGCTGATTGATAAGGCCAATGATAATGGCGGCGAAGATAATATTACGCTCGTGATTGCTGAGTATTATGAAAGCAATGAGAGCGGGATGATAAATGATGATTAAGGGAAGAAGATTAAGCGGCCGCTACAGAATTATTGATATGATTGGCGGAGGAGGCATGGCGAATGTCTACCTGGCCCATGATATGATTCTTGATCGTGATGTAGCCGTGAAAGTGCTTCGGATGGACTTTGCCGAAGATGAAGAATTTATCCGCCGTTTTCATCGTGAAGCCCAGTCTGCTACCAGCTTAGCCCACCCGAATATCGTCAATATCTATGATGTTGGCGAGGAGGACTCAATCTATTATATTGTGATGGAATATGTAGATGGACAAACGTTAAAACAATACATACAGCAAAACAGCCCTATTCGGATAGATGATGCCCTGGAAATTTTGAAACAGCTGACCTCAGCCATATCTCATGCACATCAAAACCATATCATACACCGGGATATTAAACCGCATAATATTTTGATAGATAGGCATGGTAATGTTAAGATTACTGATTTTGGAATTGCCATGGCACTAAGCGCTACGAGCATAACCCAGACAAATTCAGTGCTGGGCTCTGTTCATTATCTTTCTCCTGAACAGGCTAGAGGGGGAATGGCCAACAGAAAGTCTGATATCTATTCCCTTGGCATTGTTATGTTTGAGCTTTTGACAGGCAGGCTTCCTTTCTCGGGTGAATCTGCGGTATCAATAGCACTCAAACACCTGCAATCGGAGACACCTTCCCTGAAGAGATGGAATCCATCCATACCGCAAAGTGTTGAAAATATCGTTTTAAAAGCGACCGCTAAAGATCCTTTTCACAGGTATGATACCGTTGAAGAAATGGAAGAAGATATCAGAACAGCTCTTGAGCCCGAAAGACTGCATGAAAAAAAGTTCATAGTGCCAATTGACGATGATGCTACAAAAGCTATACCTGTTATTACAGATGACCGCCCATATCAAAGTATGGACGAAACCCTTGTGCATGCAAAGGATCCCAAGGGAGATACTCAGCCTGTGGCAAATCCTCTCCCTGAAAAGAAGAAGAAAGAAAAAAAGAAGAAAAAGAAATGGCCGATAATCCTGGTATCAGTCTTTTTATTTCTGATTGTGACAGGGATCCTGGCCATAACCGTTTTTCCTGATCTGATGGAGCCAAAGGATGTTCAGGTTCCGGATGTATCCGGCAAAGAGGTGGAAGATGCAGTAGCAGAGCTGATTGCCGCAGGGTTTACGGTTAGGGATACAAAGCCGATCAGTGATCCGGATGTTGAAGAAGGCCTGGTAGTTAAAACAGATCCGAAAGCAGGCAGAACTGTCAAAGAGGGAACCTCCATTGATATCTATGAAAGCTCCGGCAAAGAAAAATTTGAATTAGCAGATTACCAGGGCAGGCAATATGATGATGTTGTCCGCCTGCTTGAAAGCAAAAATTTTAAAAGCATTGAAAAAAACGAAGAAACCGATGATAGTGAGCCGGCTGGGACCATCCTGGATCAAAACTTATCAGAAGGCGACCTTGTCGTTCCAGAGGATACGGAATTGATTTTCACTGTGAGCAAAGGACCGGCGCCAATAGCATTAAAAGATTTACGCGGCTATAACGAAAAGGGTCTGCAGGAGTACGAAGAATCCTCCGGATTGAAAGTAGAATATGGGGAAGAAGAGTACCATGAGGAAGTCCCTGAAGGGCTGGTTATCAAACAGGACCCGGCACCAGGTACAAATCTGACAAGGGGACAGAAGGTGACGGTGGTTCTTTCAAAAGGAAAAAAAGAACTCCTTCCTAAGACCGAAAATATTGAGATCAGCATTCCATATGAGCCTGCCGCCGAAGGTGAGCCCAATGAAGTTCAGATTATCATTAAGGATTTGAATAATACAGGTTCTGAACCAATGCATACAGAGCTGATATATGAAGATGTGGTAATACCAATTGATCTGACAATCGCTCCTGGACAGAATGCCTCTTATAAGGTTCTGCGCGATGGCCAGGTTTTTGAGGAAAAGGAAATACCATATCCGGATGAAGAATCATAAGCAAGGAGTGTTGCTATGCCTGAGGGCAAAATTATTAAAGCCATAGCAGGGTTTTATTATGTATTAAGCGGAAATGAAACCATTCAGTGCCGCGGACGCGGAGTTTTCAGGAAAAATAAAGTTACACCGCTTGTCGGTGATGAAGTAGTGTTTCAGGCAGAAAGTAATACAGAAGGTTACATCTTAGAAGTAAAGGAACGGAAAAATGAGCTGATTCGTCCGCCGATTGCCAATGTTGATCAGGCCATTCTTGTATTTTCAGCTGTTGAACCGGGCTTTAGCACCTCTCTTCTAGATCGTTTCCTAGTGCTGGTTGAATTCAATCATATAAAGCCGCTTATCTGCATTACTAAAATTGACCTCGCAGATGAAAATGAGTATAGGGAAATTCAGCAATATGCATCTGATTACCGCAAAGCCGGCTATGATGTTTTGCTGACATCCTCTGAAACAGAAGAAGGCGTTAAAGATCTGATGCCCTATCTGGAAGGTGAGATATCTGTTTTTGCCGGACAGTCAGGTGTAGGGAAATCTTCTTTGTTGAACGTTCTAAGACCGGACCTGGAGCTGAAAACAAATGATATTTCTTCGCATTTGGGCAGGGGAAAGCATACGACCAGGCATGTAGAGCTGATCGAGGTTGGAAAAGGGCTTGTTGCTGATACCCCGGGATTCAGCTCCCTCGAATTCACTGATATCGAATTGGAGGATCTCAATTATTGCTTCCCTGAAATTCAGGAGAAAAGTGAACTTTGCAAATTTAGAGGATGCCTGCACATGGCTGAGCCTAAATGCGCTGTAAAAGCCGCCTGTGAAAACGGTGAAATTCCATCCTACAGGTATGAACACTACAAAACCTTTCTGCAGGAAATCAAAGATAGAAAGCCGAGGTATTAATTTATGGTAAAAATCGCACCTTCTATTTTATCGGCAGACTTTTCTAAATTGGGAGAAGAGATTAAAGATGTTGAACGCGGCGGCGCTGATTATATCCACGTTGATGTAATGGACGGCCATTTTGTGCCGAATATTACAATTGGTCCATTAATTGTGGATGCCATCCGTCCTGTAACAAAGCTGCCCCTTGACGTTCATTTGATGATAGAAGATCCGGATAGTTACATTGAGGCATTTGCTAATGCGGGGGCCGATTACATCACTGTTCATGCAGAAGCATGCAGGCATCTCCACAGAACGGTTCATTTTATTAAATCCTTTGGTGTTAAGGCAGGAGTGGTTCTTAATCCAGCTACACCAGTTAATATGATAGAGCATGTTATTGAAGATATTGATATGGTATTGCTTATGTCTGTTAATCCCGGTTTTGGAGGGCAGAAATTCATCCCATCCGTTCTTCCGAAGATTGCAGCCGTAAAAAAATTGGCTGACGCAAAAGGCCTAAACATTGAAATTGAAGTGGACGGCGGAGTAAATGAAGAAACAGCGCAATTGTGCATTGAAGCTGGAGCCAATGTGCTGGTTGCCGGGTCGGCGATTTATAATCAGAAAGACAGAGCAGCGGCGATTGCTGCTTTAAAGGGTTCGCAATAAAGTGAAACTTCAATCAGTGGGGGTTTTCCTTATCCCCCACTGATTGTTAGTCGCGTTCTAGTGTCGCTAAGGTCTCCACTATCGCTTCGATCAATCGACACTACGAACCCGATTGGTTCAACTAAGCCTCCGCCTGCGCGTCGGCAAGGGTCACTGTATCTCGCCAATGGGTC